>NZ_JBSHBJ010000028.1:0-112130 GCF_053611945.1 Kribbella sp. NPDC054772
CATCGCGGTGCGTGGTCAGTGGCCTCGATGCGGAGCATCGTGGGCGCTGGGCACGTGCCGTGAGGTGCGTGCCTGGGCGCCGAAAGCGCCGCCGACCGTCCGACCCAGGTCACTAGCTGGGGCGGTAGAGCTTTCGGTACTCGCTGGGGGTGACTGAACTGACCTGACGGAACACCTTGGAGAAGTACGACTGGTCCATCCCGACGGCGGCCGCGATCTCCTCCATCGGGCGGGCGGTCGCCATCAGTTCGCGCTGGGCCCACTCGATCTTGGCCCGCTTGATGTACTGCTTCGGCGACAGCCCGAACTCGGTGCGGAAGTGCCGCAGGAAGCTCGCCAGGTCATAACCCAACTCGGCGGCGAGCTCCTCCACGCTCGGCAGCGTGGCGAGGTTCTGCTGGATGTACTGCACGATCCCGGACTCACTCGTCTGCTGCGCGGCCAGCCGCACCGAGCCCGCCGGCGCGCTGTCCAGGTAGTGCGCGAACAGCGCGGTCAACGCGGACCGCAACCGCAACGGCGTCGCGAGCCCAGGTGGATCGCGATCGGCCGCGCCGACCTGCTCGAACAGGGCCGCCGCTTCCTCGGGCGCCTTGCTCGGGACGACGTACGGCAGGGTCAACAGCTCGCCGATGTCGCGGTCGCCGATCAGCGCGTTGAAGTGCAGCCAGTGCTTCCGGAACACGTTGTCGCTGATCGTCTCGTAGGACACCGGGACGTCGGCGGGCATGTACACGAGCTCGCCCGGCTTCGGGAACAGCTCCGTGTCCCCCACGACGAGCCGGCCCTCGCCCTCGAGGATCAAGTACAGCCTCGAGAACTGATCGGGCATCAACGCGCGCGACCACTCGCGGTGCACCTTGGTGATCCGCGCGGCGACAACCAGGTCCAGCCGGAGCCGGTCGAGGTACGTCCGGATCGTCTCCTGGTCGGCGTCGACGTGCTGCGCGGTCCTCATCGCGCGTGCGGCCCGACGTCGGAGGCTGTCAGCGGACGGAACTTCACCCGCGAAGGCGAGTACTCGTCCGCGCCGACATCGGCCCGCCCCATCCGGTGGTGCCCGTCGAGATCGAGGTCCACGTCCGGGTAGCGCTGCGACGCCGCGTTGATGGCCGGGCTTCCCGAGCTCAACCGCCGTACGCCGTCCGCGCCCGCCGCGAGCCGCGGGTCGACGCGGGTGAACGCGGCGGCCGGAGCGTTGCCGTCCACGGACTGTCCCCAATGGATGTTGCCCGACCAGGTGATGCCGTCCTGGAACGGCATGTTCACCAACTGCCCGCTGTCCGCCATCAGGAGATTGTCCGTCACCGCGCACTCCAGCGGCGGGAGGGTCCGGTGGCTCTCGCCGATGATCGCGGACCCGCAGTCGAGTACCGAGTTCAGCGCGATCCGGACCCGGTCCGGTGCGTCGTTGCCGGTGCGCGACTTGGACGGCTCGCCCGGGTAGTGGTCGCGGACGCTCCCGCTGCCCAGGACGACGCCGGCGCCGCTGATCCGCTCGAGGTAGTTGTTCACGATCAGGTGGTCGTTGCCGTAGATCCGGATCCCGTTCTGGCCGGACAGCAGATAGTTGCCCTCGACCCGGGTCGCGTTGCCGTGCCGGAGCACGATGCCGCCGAGGCTGTCGCGGATCGTGTTGTGCCGGATGGTGTTGCCCGACGACTTCACCGAGATCGCCTCGGGGTCGCCGTTGGCGCGCTCGAACAGGTTGAACTCGACCACCGCGCCGGCCGTCGACAGCGCTCGCGGACTGACCCCGAGCCGGATCGGCTCACCGCCGTTGTCACCGGGGAACGTGTGGTCGCGGAAGTAGTTCCGGGTGATGTGCACCCCGCGCGCCATCTGATCGGTCCCGGCGCCCTCGATCCCGAGGTAGATCCCGAGCTTCGACTTGTCGTGCCACTCGTTGTGGTCGAGCGTCGTCTCGTCGGCCTGCACCATCACCCAGTGCAGTCCGTCGAGGTCGGCCAGCTGGAAGTCGTTGCGCGTCAGCCGGATCCGCCGGCAGTCGGGCGGTACGTCGAACGTCGTACGCTGCCGGAACGCGAAGCCGCTGAGGGTGATGTCCGACGAGCCGGTCAGCACGAAGCTCTGCTCACCGGTCAGTACGACGCCACCGATCGACTCGGCCCGGATCAGAATCGGTCCACGCTTCCCGGCGACCGCGATCGGAGCTTGTACGTCGTATGTGCCGTTGGCAACTGTGATGACGGTGTCCGGCGTGGCCCGCTCGATCGCGGTGCGCAGCTCGTCCAGCGAGCGAACCAGGGTGCCGGCCGAAGCCCGGCTGGGAAGTGTGACGGTCAGGCCGAGCCCGGCGATGCCGGTGGCGGCGAGGAAAGTACGACGATCCATGTCTCACCCCTTGAGTGCGCCGGAGGTCAGACCCCGGGCGAACGAGCGTTGGAAGAAAAGGAACACCAGCACCGACGGGAGCAGTGCGAGCAACGAGGCCGCGAGGACGACGCCGGGCGTGACCGCCTGGTCGATCCGCAGCGTCCGCAGCGCCAGCGGCAGCGTGTACGACGAGGAGTTCTGGGCCACGAGCAACGGCAGCAGGTACTGGTCCCAGATCATCGTGAAGCCGAACACCCCGATCACCCCGAGCGCGGGCTTGCACAGCGGCAGGATGATCTGCGCGAAGATCCGGAACTCGCCGGCGCCGTCGATCCGGGCCGCCTCCTCGAGCTCCCGCGGTACGTCCTTCATGAATTCGGTCATCACCAGGATCGAGAACGCCCACGCGCCGAGCGGCACGATCATGCCGGCCAGCGTTCCCATCAGGTCCAGGTGCAGCAGCGGCAGGTCGGCCAGCACCAGGGTGAGCGGCAGCGCGAGGATCTCCTCGGGCAGCATCATCGTGGCCAGGATCGCGACCATCACCAGCGTCATCATCGGGAACACCTTGCGGGCCAGCGCGTAGCCGGCCAGCACCGAGACGGCCACCTGGAGCAGCAGTCCGAACCCGACCACGAAGAACGAGTTCAGCAGATACCGCAGTACGCCGTGGTCGAACGCGATCCGGAAGTTGCCGAGCGTCGGCCGGTTCGGCAGCACGCTCAACTGGGTCGGGTCCGACACGTGGCTGAACGAGCCGACCAGCAGCGCCAGCAGCGGGCCGGCGAAGACGACGAACAGACCGATGTAGATCACGAACTTCGCCAACCGGGCCCAGATGCCCTTGCTCTCGGTCAGCCCCAACGCGGTCTCGGTGGCGGCACTCATGCGGCCCTCCTTCGGCGCAGCAGCTGGACGCACACCGTGAGCACGAGCGTCGCAGCGAACAACAGCACCGCACCGGCCGAACCGACGCCGAGGCGACTCTGCTCGAGCCCCAGCTTGTAGATGAGCGTCATGACGACCTCGGTCGAGCCGTTCGGCCCGCCGTTGGTCAGCAGGAACACCTCGGTGAACGTCCGGAACCCACGGACGGCGGCCAGCACGAACAGGATCGCGAACACCG
This sequence comes from Kribbella sp. NPDC054772, assembly GCF_053611945.1. NCBI lineage: Bacteria > Bacillati > Actinomycetota > Actinomycetes > Propionibacteriales > Kribbellaceae > Kribbella > Kribbella sp. NPDC054772. The sequence continues at coordinate 3,464 of NZ_JBSHBJ010000028.1, forward strand.
GCCGCAGCCCCGGCAGCGTGACGTGCAGGATCCGCTTCCAGGTCGAGGCCCCGTCTACGGTCGCGGCCTCGTACAGCCCGCGGTCGATCCCGGCCAGCCCGGCGAGGAAGATCATCATGTCGTACGGCGCCCCGCGCCAGATGCCCGTCACGGCGATCGAGGCGAGCGACGTGTGCGGATCGTTGATGAACCCGGACGGACCGAGCCCGATCAGGCCGATCACCTGGTTCATCAGTCCGTCGCTCGTCGGGTGGTACATGATCCGCCACAGCTCCGCGGTCACCGCGAGCGGTACGACGACCGGCAGGAACGCCGCGGACCGGATGAACGTCAGCTTGCGCGTCTGTCCCTCGACGAGCAACGCCAGCCCGAACCCGAGCACCATCGAGCCGAAGGTCTGCCCGACCGCCAGCACGATCGTGTTCCACGCCGCCGACCGGAACCCGTCCGAGGACAGGATCTCCGCGTAGTTGGCGCCGCCGACCCAGGTGTTGCCGAGGTACGGGCGTACCTCCTGGAACGACATCGACACGGCCCGCGCCATCGGGATGAACTTGAAGTAGAGGAACAGGATCAGCGCGGGTGCCAGGAACAGCCACGGCACCCACCACTGACCACTGATCCGGCGCCGCTCCCGGGTCGCGGTCCGCACGACCGGCGCGCTCAGGGATGCGGTCACGACGCGCCGATGCCCTGCTGGCCGAGCGCCTCACCGAGCTTCGTGTCGAGCTTCTGGAGCTCGGAGTTCACGTCCAGGCCGCAGTCCGCGATCAAGGCGTTCACGGTGTCCGCGGAGCTCTGCCGTACCACGGTCCAGTTCGGGATCGAGGGGGCGTAGCGACCGTGCTCGCGGTACACGTCGGCGTACAGCTTCCAGCGGGGGTCGGGGCGGACCGTGCTGATGTCGACGTTCTTGTTGACCGGCAACTGGACGATGAAGGCCTTCTCGCCCTCCATGCCGATCTTCTGGCCCTCGGCGGAGATGGCGTAGCCGGCGAACGCGTTCTGGCCCGCCTCGTTCTTCGAGCCGGCCATCAGGTAGACGCTGCCGCCCTCGGCCAGGACGGTCGAGTCCTTCGGGCCGGCGGGCATCGGCACGACCTCGTACTTGTCCTTGCCGAGCGAGCTGTCGAAGCGCGGCATCAGGTACGGACCGACGACGTACATGCCGGTCTTGCCCGCCTCGAACGTCTCGTTGGTGGGCGGGGTGTCCATCGTCGCGGCGCCGGGCTGGATCACCTTCGACGTACAGGCGAGGTCGCGGAACCACTTGGTGGCGGCGACCGACTCCGGGGTCGACATCGCGGGCTTGTACTTGCCGTCGGGCTGCTTCGCGATGAAGTCACCGCCGGCGGCCCAGAGGAAGTTCGAGAAGTACCACGAGGCGTAGCCGCGCTTGGTGGAGCCGGGCACCGCGAGGCCATAGGTGTCGGCCTTGCCGTTGCCGTCCGGGTCCTGAGTGGTGAAGGCCTTCGCCAGGGCGGCCATCTGGTCCCAGGTCGTCGGCGCGGGCAGGCCGGTCTTCGCGCGCCAGTCCTTGCGGATCAGCAGCGCCGAGGCCTGCGCGGAGTACGGGACGCCGTACGTCTTGCCGTCGGAGGCACGGGCGGCCTCGATGGCGGGCTCCAGCAGTTGGTCGCCGCCCTTGATCTGGCTCAGGTCGACCTGGCGCACGATGCCCTGGCCGACCATCGTGCCGAGCTGCGACGAGTCGTTCATGACGATGTCCGGCAGGTCCTTCTGCGCGGCGCGCTGGGACAGCTTGGTCTCGAAGTCGTCGAAGATCGCCGTGACCTCGACCTTCTGGCCGGTCGCCGCCTCGAAGGCCGCCGCGAGCTTCTTCATTCCCTTCTCCCCGTCACCACCGGGGGTCGTCCGCGCCCACAGCTCCAGCGGGGCGGACGAGTCCTGTGCGGTCTGACCGGCGCCGCCGGTCCCGCAGGCGGCCAGGGTCAGGACCGCTCCGAGCCCGAGGGCGAGCAGTCTGAACGGCCGGATCACGGACACACTCATGCCAGGTTCCTGTCTACGAAGAGGCCGATTTGTACTTTTTTGGCCTCATTTCGTCGCAAGATAGCGCTTTCCAAGCTGAGCCGTCAATGAGTCATCCGATCTCTCCCCACAGACCGTAGGCCGACCCGCGGGTCGGGGACGGCGTGGTTGGGTGGCGACTAGGCGGGGACGACTGAAGCGACGAACGCCCGCACCTGCGCGACCGTCGGGCGTGTCCCGGTGCGGTCGGCGAACAGCAGGTGGGTGGAACCGATCAGGGTGAGACCCAAAGTGTTCAGATCGGCGCCGGCCGGGATCCGGCCGATCGCCTGCTCCGCCGTCAGGTACTCCAGCAGGATCCGGCCGGCATCGGTCAGGATCGGTACGCCGGTCGGCACCGCCGCGCGCAAGCGGGCCCGCAGGCCGTCGCGCGAGATCGTCAGGCTGACGATCGCCACCGCGACCGACCCGAACAGATCGGTCAGCATCGCGGTCAGGTTGTCGACGACCGTCCCGTGGCCGACCGAGTCCCGCAGTACGGCGGCCTGGTCGTCGAGGCGACGGATGCGGTCCAGGACGAGCTCGGCGAGGAAGCCGTCGAAGTCGGTGAAGTGCTTGTGCAGGACACCTTTCGCGACGCCGGCCTCGGTGGTCGCCGCGCGACTGGTGAGCGCTTCCGGCCCGTCCCGGAGCAGCACCCGCTCGGCGGCGTCGAACAGTTGCTCCCGCGCGTCCCGCATCGCCACGCCCGTCGGCATACGCACCTTCCTTGACGCGAGTGGGCAACCGCCCACTATCGTGGGCACATGCCCACTCTACCGTCGCCCGAGCCCGGAGGACCGGCCCGTGCACGCGCCCATTCCCGGCGCGACATGGCCGAATCCTTCGGCACCGATCCCGCTCTCTACGACCGCGCCCGCCCGCAGTACCCCGAGGCCTTGATACACGCGGTCGCCGCCTCAGCGCCCGGAACCGACGTGCTCGACGTGGGCTGCGGGACCGGGATCAGTTCCCGCCAGTTGCAGGCGGCCGGTTGCCAGGTGCTTGGCGTCGAGGTGGACGAGCGCATGGCGGCGTACGCGCGCACCACCGGTGTGGACGTCGAGGTCTCCCCCTTCGAGTCCTGGGACGTGGCCGGACGGGCCTTTGATCTCCTCACGGCCGGGATGGTGTGGCACTGGATCGACCCGGCCGTCGGCAGCGCGAAGGCCGCCGAAGTCCTCCGGCCCGGCGGTCGCTTCGCCGCCTTCTGGTACGTCCTGCAACCGCCTGCCGACCTCGGCGCCGCCTTCGCCGCGGTCCATCGCGAGGTGATCCCGGACAGCCCGGCCGCGTCCCACGCCGCCGCGTCACCCCTCGGCGCGTACGAGCACTTCCTCGATCAGACGGCCGACAGCCTCACCGCGACCGGTGCCTTCACCGACCTCGAGCGCCCGACGTTCCCGTGGTCGCGGGAATACACCCGCGACGAATGGCTCGACCAGCTCCGGACGAGCGGCCTGGCGAAACCGCTCGCCGACGCCGGCAAGCTCGACGCCGTCCTCGAAGGGACCGGCGCCGCGATAGACGCGGTCGGCGGCAGCTTCACGCTCGACTCCGTCGCCGTCGCCCTCACCGCGACCAGGAAATGAACGTGCGCCCGGCCGGGGTGCTGGCCGGACGCACGGATCGTGGCGGATCTGCAGGCCATCACAATCCGGAGATCGCGGCTGCCGGCACGCTCAGGCGGGCGGTGCGTTCGCGATTGTGATGGCCTGGGGATCCTCAGCGCGAGGACGGGGTCGCGCTCGGGTTGTTCGGGTTGCGGAAGCCGCCGCCGAACGAGCCCTGGCGGACGCTGTTCGCGGTGATCGAGCCGTTCGCGTTCTGACCGGTGACGACCACCTGCTCCCCCGCCTTCAGATCTGCGGCGGTCCCCTTCGCGGTGATCTCGTATGTCGTGTCGCCGGTCAGCTTCACCGTGACGTTCCCGGACTGGGTCTTCACGACCAGCTCGGAACTGTTCGCCGACACGACGGTGCCGATCGTGCCGCCGCCACCCTGACCACCTGGCTGCCCCGTACCGTTCGGTCCACCGTTCTGGCCGCGGAAACCGCCGTACCCACCGGCTCCATACCCGCCCGCACCGCGGCCGCCGGCCTGCGGCTGGTTCGACGAGCTGTCCGAGGCGAATGCGGCGTGCAGCCCGGCGCCGCCCCCGAGACCGACGGCGAGCACGACCACACCGGCGAGGATCGCCGTCGCCAGCGGCAGGTTGAGGGTCTTCTTCGGCTTCAGCGCCGCGTCGACTTCCTCGTCGGACCCGATCTGGGCGAACTCGTCGGGCGTCTGGTTGCTCATGGTGCCTCTCACTCGTGTCGTAGTGCGTCGATGGGACGGAGTCCGGCGGCTCGGTGCGCCGGCATGCTGCCGAAGAACAGGCCGACCGCCGCGGACACGCCGAGCGCGAGTCCGATCGACGACGGCACCAGCGCGGGCGTCACGCCGGCGAGCTGGAAGCGGGTGACGATCAGCGCGGCCCCGACGCCGACCGCGCCGCCGATCAGGCTGAGCAGCGTCGCCTCGATCAGGAACTGCCCGAGGATCGTCGGCCGCCGCGCGCCGAGCGCCTTCCGGATTCCGATCTCGCCGGTCCGCTCGGTGACCGTGACGAGCATGATGTTGGTGACACCGATCCCGCCGACCACCAGGCTGATCGCGGCGACGGTCGCCAGCAGCGCGGTGAAGGTCGCGGCGGTGTCCTGGCTGGTCTGCAGGATCTGCGCCGAGTTCGTGATCCGGAACGGCGATGTCTCGGTCGCAGGCACCTGGTGCCGAGCGGTCAGCAACTGTGTGACCTCGGCCTGCGCGGTGTCGACCCGGTCCTTGTCAGACGCCTGTACGACGATCTGGTTCAAGGCGCCGTACCCGGCCTGCGTCGCGCGGAGCGTGGTGATCGGGACGATCGCGGTCGCGTTCGGGTCGTTGAACCCGGTGCTGTCCTTGCTGGACAGGACGCCGAGGACGGTGAAGTCGACGGCGCCGAGTTTGATCGTCTGCCCGACCGCACTCGCCGGGCGGGTGAAGAGCTCGGTGGCGGCGGTCTGCCCGAGCACGATGACGCGCTGCGAGCTGTCGACGTCCGCCCGGGTGAACGACCGGCCGATCTGCACCGGGGTGTTCGTGGCGGGCAGGTAGTCCGGCGTGGTGCCGATCACCTGGTTGACGGTGTAGCTGGTGTCGCCGTTGGTCGCCGTACCGGAGCTGGTCATCACCGGGGCGACCGAGGCCACGTCGGGCGCCAGCTTCTTGTCCGCGAGTGCGGCGGCGTCCTCCAGGGTCAGGCTGTACTGCTGGTTCGCCGGGCCGGCCTGGCCGCGGACGAAGCCGCCACCGCCTCCGGTCGTGGAGACCGTGAGCAGGTTCGTGCCCATCGCCTCCAGCCGGTCCTGCACTGCCTTGCCGGAGCCGTTGCCGACCGCAACCAGCACGATGACCGCGCCGACCCCGATCGACACGCCGAGGACGGTCAGCAGGGATCTGAGTTTGTTCGCTGTCAGACCGCGCAGGGCGGCGCCCATCAGATCGCGTGGTGACATCAGCGGGTCACCTCGTCGGAGACGATCTGGCCGTCGGACACCTGCAACACCCGCCGGGCACGAGCCGCGACCTCGTGCTCGTGCGTGATCACCACGATCGTCCGGCCGTTGGCGTGCAGGTCGTCGAACATGCCCAGCACCTCGTCGGTCGAGTGCGCGTCCAGGTTTCCGGTCGGCTCGTCGGCGAGCAGGATCCGCGGACCCGTCGCCAGCGCGCGGGCGATCGCCACCCGCTGCTGCTGACCGCCGGACAGCTGGTTCGGCCGGTGGCCGGTGCGGTCCGCGAGGCCGACCAGCTCCAGCGCCCGATTGGCCCGCCGGCGGCGCTCGGCCCGGCGCAGGTGCGCATAGGTGAGCGGCAGTTCGACGTTCGCCAGCGCGGTCGTGCGGGGAATCAGGTTGAACGACTGGAAGATGAACCCGATCTTCCGGCCGCGGACGAGGGCCTGCTGGTCCTCGGACAGTCGCGCGACGTTGCTGCCGTCCAGCCAGTACTCCCCGCGGGACGGTACGTCGAGGCAGCCGAGGATGTTCATCAACGTCGACTTGCCGGATCCGGACGAGCCCATCACCGCGACGTACTCGCCGGCGTCGACCCGCAGCGACACGCCCCGCAGGGCACGCACCGTGGTCTCGCCGTGGCCGTAGGTCTTGGTGACGTCCCGGATCTCGATCAGGGACTCAGCGGCCACGGAAGCCTCCGGCCCCGGTACCCGCGCCCGCTCCAGCACCCGTACCGGCGCCGGGGAACTGACCGCCGCCTGGCTGACCCTGCCGGTTCTGACCGTTCTGGGTGCCGGTGCCACCGATCGCACCCTGCAGGAGCTCGACCTGGTCGCCCTCGTTCAGACCCGAGGTGATCTGCGTGTAGCTGTCGCCACGAACGCCGACCTTCACCTCCCGCGTGCCACTCCCGTCAGCCATCGTGACCGTGTACGTCGTACCGCTCGTCGCGATCGCCGTACTCGGGACGAAGAGGGCGTTGGCGGCCTTCGCGGTCTGGACCGTGACGTTCGCGGTCTGGCCGATCCGAGCGTTCGCCGGGAGCTTGGCGAGGCTGAACGTCGCGGAGTACGAGACGACGCCGTTGGTGGTGGTCGGCGTCGGCGAGACCGTCGCCAGCGAGGCGGTCAGCGACGTACCGGGCTGGGCGTTCAGGGTCACGGTCGCGGACTGGCCGGCCTTGATCTTGATCGCGTCGGCCTCCGCGAACGCGGCCACCACCTGGAGCGACTTCAGGTCGGAGATGTCGACGAAGCCGGTACCCGACGTGGACGACGTACTCGAGCTCGTCGAGGATGAACCTTGACCTGAGGTCGAGGCTTGGCCGGTGCCGCTGCTGCTGCCTGAACCTGAGCTGGACCCGCCGGCCACCGAGCCGACCGAGCCGTTGATCGCGGTGACGGTGCCGGCGATCGGCGCTTTCAGGGTGGTCGCGTCGACGGCGGCCTGGGCGGCCTCGACGTTCTGGTCGGACTGCTCCTTGTCGGCCTTGGCCTTCGCCAAGCTCGCCTCGGCGTTGCTGACGGCAACTTCCGGACTCTGACTCTGCCCTTGACCTTGAGACTGTGTCTGAGATTGGGACTGCTGTTGACCGTTGGAAGCAGTGGGGGTCGGGGACGGCGAGGCCGAGGCCTCCTCGGCCGCCTCGAGCGCGTCCTGCGCGTCCTCGAGCGACCCCTCGGCGGCGGTCACCGAGTTCGCCGAGGCGATCTGGTTCTGGTCGGCGATCCGCAGCTGCCGCTCGGCCGCGGCCGGGTCGATCTTCGCGATGGCTGCGCCCTTCGCCACAACCTGGCCGACCTTCACCAGCACCTGGGTCACCGTGCCCGAGGTCTCGAACTGCGGCGACGCGGTCTGGGAGCTCTGCAGGGTGCCGCTGGAGCTCACGCTCGCGGTCACCGCGCCCCGCTGCACGGCGACGGTCGGCCGGGTCGCGCTCGCGGCCGGCGGGTCCTTCTTGAAGAACAGGAAATAGGCGGTGACTGCGATCACCAGGACGATGGCTACCAGAGCCACGTTCACGAAGTTGAGGCCACGGATCTTGTGGCGGGGTAGCACCATGGCAGCAGACGGTAGGCACGGTTGCTGAGGAGGAGATCCTCACTTCCTGGCAACAACCTGTGAACCAGATATCGATTTGGGGCGTCGTACGTCAGGTGCCCGGCGACACACCGTGGTCTGTGAACACTCGATAACAGCGGGTCACGACCGCGTTATCAAGGGCTGTCAGGTGCGTACATATGGCTCGGACATGCCAAAATGGGAATGATCCGGGCCGGCCGACCGTTGGCACGGATGACGATCTCGGAGGTTTGACATGTCTAATCGCGTACTGCGTGGTTCGGGGCTGGGTGGGGTCAGCTTCGAGGATGACCGCGGTGTCGAGTTCGCGCCGCGCCAGATGATCACGTATGACTGCCCCCGCGGCCACGTGGTCGAGGTGACCATGGCGCACGACGCCGAGGTGCCCGCGGTCTGGGAATGCCCGCACTGCGGCAGCGAGGCCGCCCGGTCCACCGGTGAGAAGCCGGAGCCGAAGCAGGAGAAGCCGGCCCGTACGCACTGGGACATGCTGCGCGAGCGCCGGAGCATCTCCGAGCTGGAGGAGCTGCTGGCCGAGCGGGTCGAGCTGCTCCGTAAGGGCGAGATCGGTCCGGCGCACCTGCACCGGACCAAGCGCACGGCCTGAGCCTAAGCACAGGGACCCTCACCGCAACGGCGCGGTGAGGGTTTCTTTGTGATCCGATTTGCCTAAAGGGTTTAGGTAATTTCATAATGAGCTATGGCAAGAGCGGGGTTGAGCGGCGTGCGGCTGGCGCAGGCGGGTGCCGAGCTCGCCGACGAGGTTGGCTTCGAGCAGGTCACCGTGTCGGCGCTGGCGCGGCGGTTCGGCGTCCAGGTGGCGAGTCTTTACTCACATGTGAAGAGCTCGCAGGACCTGAAGGCGCGGATCGCGACAGTCGCGCTCTCCGAGCTGGCCGACCACGCCGCTGCCGCCCTGGCCGGTCGCTCCGGGCGTGACGCGCTCACCGCGTTCGGGAACGTGTACCGCGACTATGCGCACAACCACCCGGGTCGGTACGCCGCTGCCCGGTACCTGACCGCCGCGCCGTCTCCGGAGTACATCGAGGCGGGCCGGCGGCACTCCGAACTGAACCTGGCGCTGCTGCGCGGGTACGACCTCGGCGAGCCCGCGCAGACCGATGCGATCCGGCTGCTCGGGAGCGTCTTCCACGGGTACGTCAGCCTCGAGCTGACCGGCTCGTTCAGCTACAGCTCGCCGGACAGCGCGGACAGCTGGCCGCGCATCCTCGACTCCCTCGACTCCCTCCTCCGCAACTGGCCCGAGAGGCATCTTTCGTGATCACCACCGACATCACCACCGACCTGCTCCGCGGCAGCCTCGACCTCGAGAAGGCCGAGCGCGGACTCCTCCCGCACCGCCTGCCCGCCTGGGCGCGGACGCAGTACGACGACGCTCAGATGTCGATGGTCGAGACGCAACCGTCCGGGGTCCGGCTCGTGTTCCGCACCGCGGCGACCGTGATCGAGCTCGAGACGGTGCCGACGAAGCGGGACTACGTCGGCGCCCCGGAGCGGCCGGACGGCGTGTACGACGTACTCGTCGACGGACAGTTGTTTCGTCAGCTGACCGCGCGTGGTGGTGATGTGATCACCATCGATCTGCGGACCGGCGCGAGCGAGCTCCAGGTCGGCGAGCCTGACACGCTGCGGGTCGACGGGCTGGACGGCGTACCGAAGACGGTCGAGATCTGGTTGCCGCACGCCGAGACGACCGAGCTTGTTGCCCTGCGCACCGATGCGCCCGTCGAGCCGGTGCCGTCGGTGCGCCCGGTGTGGGTGCATCACGGCAGCTCGATCAGTCACGGTTCGAACGCGACGCACCCGACCGGCACGTGGCCGGCGCTGGCCGCGGCTCAGGCCGGGGTCGAGCTGGTGAACCTGGGCTTCGGCGGCAGCGCGTACCTGCAGCCGTTCATCGCGCGCACCATCCGCGAGACGCCGGCCGATCTGATCAGCGTCAAGCTCGGGATCAACATCGTGAACGCCGACGCGATGCGCCTGCGGTCGTTCACCCCCGCCGTCCACGGCTTCCTCGACACGGTCCGCGACGGCCACCCGGAGACGCCACTGCTCGTGGTCTCCCCCATCCTCTGCCCCATCCACGAGGACACACCGGGCCCGACCGGCTGGGATCTGTCCGCGCTGGCCGCCGGCGAGATCCGGTTCAGCGCCACCGGCGACCCCGACGACGTCCCGGCCGGCAAGCTCACGCTGTCGGTCATCCGCGCCGAACTCGCCCGCATCGTCACCCAGCGCGCCCTGTCCGACACGAACCTCTTCTACCTCGACGGCCTGGACCTGTACGGCGAAGCCGACAACCGCGCCCACCCGCTGACCGACGACTTGCACCCCGATGCGCCCACCCACGAACTGATCGCGAGCCGCATCACCCAGCACCCCTTCTTCAACCGCTGACCCGCCGCTGACCTGCTGCCGACCGGCCGCCCGGCCGGTCCGATACCCGGGCGTCGCGCCGGATTCGGGTGTCAGCGCCGGGAGCCACGGGCACTGCTAACGCTGACGTGGTTCAAGGAAAGGCGCGCGACATGATCACCGAATCGTTGACCTACGAGCGGAACGGGGAGGGTTCGGGGGAACGACTCGATCGGCATTGGAACGAACTGCTGCAGGAGTTGCGGCTGGTACTGACCGGCACGCAGATCCTGTTCGCGTTCCTGCTGGGAATCGCATTCCAGAGCCGGTTCCACATCACCGACGAGTTCACGCACGTCGTGTACACCGGCACGCTCGTCGCCGCGGCGCTCGCCGTCGCGCTGTTCCTGGCTCCGGTCGCCCTGCACCGGCAGCTGTATCAGCGGGGTCTGCGTGACCGTCTGGTCACCACCACGGACCTCCTGGCCCGAGCAGGGATGACGCTGCTCGTGGTGTCGGTGTGCGGTGGCATGCTGATCGCGCTGGACGTCGTACTGCGCCGGTCGCTCGCGATCGCCGTGGTCGCCGGCGTGCTGGTCTGGTTCGCGACGTTCTGGCTGGTGCTGCCGGCGTACGTCGGGAGCCGGCGGACCGACTCCTGACTGTACGACGTGCTGCTCAGGTCAGGTGGTCGGTTCAGGTGAAGATGCTGACGCCGCCGGGGCCGACCAGGAGGCCGATGACGATCAGGGCCGCGCCCCAGAGGATCTGGCCACGGAACAACGACACGATGCCGGAGATGACGAGGATCACCGCGATGATCCAGAGGATGAATGCCATGTCTCTTCCCTTGTGACGGACCGGGCGGCTGCCCGGCGGTACGGGTTCTTGCGGCAGCCAGGTGCCCGCGCGAACCAGCAGCGAAACTCGCAGGGACGGCCCACGATGCAGCTACCGGCCGGACTGCTCGGACATGCATCAAAAGTGCTCTGATGGGCACCAGTAACGCATGGCGACCAGAGAACACCGGGTGCGGGCGACCGGCACGGATCGCTCGCCACAGCTGAGGTACATCAAGACGCTGGACTGTGACGCGGAACGTTTGTGGACGCTGATGACGAAACCGGAGCTGCTCAGCGAGTGGCTGGGGGCAACGATTTTCAGCGACACCCAGTACGGGGGTTTCACGGTGACGACCGGCGCCGGCACACAGCGAACAGGGCTCGTGACGGCCTGCGTCCCACAGCACTACGTGCAGTTGGCGTGGGACGACCCGCCCCACGCGCCGAGCACGGTCATCGCGGACGTGGTTCCCGGCACTCATGACGCGCACCTGATCCTCACGCACGGCGGCCTCGCGCGCGAACTCGTCGCGGGCTACCGCGTCTTCTGGACGGGGGCGTTGGAGCGGCTCACGCAGTACGTCGCGGGCCGGCTGCCGAAGCGGGCACCGTCACCGTGGCAGCTCCCCGGAAGCGCCGGCGGCAGCTGACTTTCACGGTACGGCGCGTGCGGCGCGGGGCTCTGCGCTGCGGGAGGGTGCGCTGCGGGGCTCGCCGGTGACCGTGCGATGCGCGGCGGCCGCGAGGCTCGGTTGCAGGCGACGTACGACTTCCAGGTGATCGTTGGTCCACAGGATCCGGATGGCGGTCGGCGTCGCCTGTCCCTCCACGTCGTACAGATCACGTCGTACGGCGTCGACGAGGCGCGCCTTGGTCGCGTGATCGCGCTCCAGCGGGTCGGGCACATGACCGCGTCCGTCCAGGGCTCCCGCGAGATCGGAGTACCACTGCAGCAGCCGGTAGGCCGACGCGAGCAGCGCTGCCTGTGCGGCGGCCCGATCATCGGTCGGCGCGCGTCCATCGGCGTACCGCTCCCACAGCTCGAGTACGGCGTCCGCCGCCAGCCGGATCCCGACGACTCCGGTGACGAGCGCCGTCATGTCGCTGAGCGGCACCCGCTTCGCTCCGCGTTCGGCGAGGTACGTGCGGAACGTGTCGTCGAGTCGGCGCGCCGCGGCGGCTGCCCGGCGCCCGTCCTGCGGAACTGTCGGTCCGGCCGCGCAGCAGGACACGGCGTACCCGACGACGTCCACCAGGTACCGCGCGCTGTCCGCGTACGCCTCTGCCAGTGCCTTCCCGACCGCCTTCGCGGCGCCGTGCGGCCAGAACAACAGGCCGACGAGCAGACTCACTGCGCACCCGAGCGCGATGTCCTCGATGCGGAACAGGATCAGCGACCAGCCTTGGGGTTGAGCGATGTTGAACAGGATCACCAGCGTCACCGTGAACGCCGCCTGCCCGGTCGCGAACGAGATCGCGGCCGGCACGATCCCGGCGATCAGCACCGCGACCGGGAGCAGGATCCACAGCGCCATCCGGTTCTCGCCGATCAGCGCCAGGAGACCGGCGCCGATGATCGAGCCGACCACCGTCCCGCTGATCGCGCGATACGCGTTCTGACCGGTGTTCAACGCGTTGGAACGCAGTACCGACAACGTCCCGAGGATGACCCAGAAACCGTGCTCTACGCCGGTCAGGTTCGCCACCGCAACCGCCCCGGCCAGACCGACCGCTCCCCTGATGCTGTTGTGCAGCCAGACCGAATGCGGCTCGAGGTGCGCCGTGGCGCGTTCGACCGCGCTGGCCACCGGACCACGCAGCGAACTCGGCTCGCGCCCGAGCAGACGCTCCCCCCACGTCCGCTGCTCCGCGGCCCGTGCGGCCTCGACGTTCTGCGCAACCAGCAGGACGGCGAACGCGATCTCCTGCGCGCGGAACGACACGCCCAGGGTGCTGACCAGCTCGGCGATGCCGACGTGTGATCCGGCCGGCAACCGGGACACCGCGCTCTCCTCGAGCAAGGCGACCACATCCCGCAGAGCCTTGGAGGCGGCGGTCAGCTCGTCGACGGACCGAGCCGGATCCTCCAGCAGGTCCGCGCATAGCTCCAGCACCTCCGCGGCCGCGACATGCACAGCGGCAGACTCGGCGTCGCACGTCGGTCCCGGCGTCATACCCGGCCCGGATTCGCCGAGGATCGCGCTCAGCCAGGTGAGCTCGTCCACCAACCGCACGATGGACCTCGACCCGGTGGACAAGCCGGTCGGCCGGTACGGCGTCGAGGTGAACGCACGCCGCAACTCGTCGCTCAGCTTCGCGGCATGCTCCGTCCGTACGACGCAGACCTCGGGCGTGTCCCGTGCCTCGGAGCGCACCTGCGCGGCCGCCGCCCGGCACACCCGAGCCGCGGGAGCCCCGAGCGGATCGGCCGGCGCCCGCGGCCACAGCAGCCAGGCGGCGAACACGGCCGCAACGCCGGCGATCGCTACCCCGGTCAGTCGATCGGGCACGGCGGACATCGGCGCCGGTGTCGCCACGGACAGGATGAACGCGAGCAAGAGCGACGTACTCGCACCGGCGAGGACCGAGCTGACCACTCCGGAGAACAGGACGCTGAAACCGACGACGGCCGTGGCGACGATCGCCGACCACATCGACTGACTCGCGAGGGTGCCCAGCGAGACCAGCACGAGCCACGCCAGCGCGAGCTGGATCTGCGCCCGGATCCGCTGCGCCGCGGTGCCCGGGAAATCGACCAGCAGCAGCATCGCGAACGCACCGAACGCGGCGAAGGTCCCGATCGCCGGCGCCTTCAGGACCTCGGCACAGAACGCGAACAGAATCGGCATCACCACCGCGGTCCTGGCCGCCCGGCGCGTCGCACCGAGACCAGGGTCCCGTCGGCGCAGCCACGCGACGAGCCGGCCGCCGAGTGCCTTCACCCGCATCCCTGACCCTTCGCTCCCCGACCGCCCGACCCCGATCTGTGCCAGTGTCCTCCACCCGGTCGCTCCGGTCACGCGCCCCGGCTGATCGGATCGGGCAACCTCAGTTCGGCCGCTCGGCGCACAGGCAGCCGACCCCGCGCTCGATCCACTCCGGGAGCCGCCAGTCGGGGTGGCGCTCGATCATCAACGCCCGTACCTCGGCCGCGGTGTCGTCCTCGGACACGTTCGAGTCCCGCCGGCGCCAGGTCTCGTCACGCAACTCCGTGAGGTAGTCGTGGACCTGTCCGAGCAGGCGCGCGTCACCGACCGCTCCATGACCGGGTACGACGGTTCTCGGTGCTTCCGCCACGAGGCGTTCCATCACCGCGATCCAGCGCAGGCCGGACACGTCCACGTCGTACGGCGGGAACCACGGGAAGATCGCGAACTGGCCGGCCTCGACGAGATCGCCGGTGAACCTCACGCCCGCGTCGGGGACCGTGATGACCTGATCGCCCTTGCTGTGCGCGCGTCCGGTCGGCCGGAGCTCGACGGTCCGGCCACCGAGGTCGAGCTCGTACGTGCCGTCGTACGTCAGGTCCGGCGTCGGGAGTTCCACGCCCTCCAGCTCGCGGGCGACGGGCTCGCCGAGTTGCCGGAACATCGTGAGGTAGCCCTCCCCCTTGCCGGCCAGGTCGTCGGCCTGCGCGGCGTTGACCAGGTACGTCGCCTCCTCGGCGAACACCTGTGCGCCGAAGGCGTGCTCGGGGTGGAAGTGCGTGGTGGTCAGGTAGAGGCGACGGCCGTTCGCGTACTCGGTGGCGAACTTGAGCACCTGCTCGGCGTTGCGCGGGCCGAGACCGGTGTCGATCACGAGCACCGAGTGGCTGCCGCCGATCAGGCCGATGTTCGGCACCAGGTCCACGTCCTGGTTCGGGATGACAACGAGGTCGCGCGCGACCTCCTGGATGTCGGTGAGGTCGACGATCGGGTCGGCGTACGCTCAGGCAGACCAGGTCCGGGCGCGGGGCCGATCGCCGCTGGTTCCAGTTCCCCGCCGGCACAGACCCGGTCTGGCAGTCCTATTGGAACGGAGGGACACCACGCGAGGGTCCCGTCGTACGCGCCGTCCAGGAATGTCTGCAGGCAGTCCTCTGGAACGGCACGATCGGTCTCACTCCCCTGAGCCACCACGAGCCCGGCGACGAGTTCGCCACCGTCCCGGTCGTCGACATCCCGCCCAGCCCGGTCGTCGTCGCCTGGCTCGACGCGAACCCTCTCAACCTCTCCTTCGTCCGCACCGCCCGCGCCGTCTACCGGTCGACGACACCCACCGGCGCTACTTCTTCTCCAGCGTGATCGTGACCTTGTCCGGCGTCGGCACCACGACGGTGAAGACCTCGGGATTCGCGGCGAACTGCAGCGCACGACAGGACTTGCCGGGAACCGTCCGCACGACGTACGGCGATTCCGCCGTCCCCTCGCCTGCCGAGATCACCACCGGCACCTGCCCTTTCGCCGTCTCACAGGCCTTCAGGCCGTACGTCGCCCAGAACGCCGCCGCGCGCCCGCCCGAGCCGCTCAGCATCGCCACCTGGCCCGCGGCCGAAGCCTGATCGCTCGAGCCACCGCCGGCCGGTGCCGAGGTCAGCGCGAGCTGGAACCCGAGACCGCCGATGCCGGCCAGGAAGGCCCCGACCCACAACACGATGTGCTGCCCGGAGAAGACCTCGGACAGCTTCGTGTACGCCCCGCGGTCGATGAGATCGGTCCGGATCGACTCGTAGAGCACGAGGTTCGCCGCGTTGTCCTCGATCGCCTCCCGATAAGCCTGCTCGCCGGCGACCGCGGCTTGGTAGGCGACCACGTCGTTCGTCTGCTGCGCCGCCACGGCCGCCCGCTCGCATTCGTCGACCTCATCGGGCAGCTCGACCTCGGCCCGGCGGAACGCGGCGAGCTGATCCCGATACTGCTGCAAGGTCGATGCGTCGGCGGGCAGGACCGAATCCGGATGAGCCTCGATTCTGTCGATCAACGTCTGCGGTAGATCGTCGAGACTCATCTCGACCGGCAGCAGAACCTTGCTGACGCTGAACACCAGCAACCCGATGCCGATCAGACCGGCCGCACCGAGCAGTCCCGCGAG
The DNA here is from genome assembly GCF_053611945.1 of Kribbella sp. NPDC054772. Taxonomy (NCBI): domain Bacteria; kingdom Bacillati; phylum Actinomycetota; class Actinomycetes; order Propionibacteriales; family Kribbellaceae; genus Kribbella; species Kribbella sp. NPDC054772. Next base: position 19,410 of record NZ_JBSHBJ010000028.1, read on the forward strand.
AATCAGCTGGAACGCATCGTCGTGGAAGTCGAGACTCGGCCGGGTAATGATCGGTCCGGCGCCGAAGACCACCGCCGCGACGGCAGCCAGCGCAGTGATCAGCCACTTCGCCGTACTGCGCAGCTCGGCCGACGCCGTCACCCATTTGGTGTCACCCGGAGCGGGAGGAGCCGCGTCAGTCGTTGCCACGTCGCACGCCTCGTGCGCGCCGCCGCTCGGCTACTCGTGTACGCAGCGGACCCGGTCGCCGGCCCCGCTTCCAGGTCGTGCCGTCCCACGTCCAGACCACACCGTCGTGCAGCTGCGTGGCCCCCAGATAGTCCCCGGGATCTGTTGGTGCCTTCGGCGCCATGGTGCCCCCTCCCGACGGCTCGCCCCCACCGACGAGCAACCGCGATGCAAGGAGGTTAAGCCCGCGGCGACACGCCAACAAGACTCTGCGACAATGCGGCGCCCCGGGCCCGTCCCTTGTCATCGGCAACCGTGTCGACCACGACCGCCCAGGCGAGGATCAGGCGAGGATCAGGCGTTCTTCTCCGGGTCGATGACCTCGCCCTGGATCACGTCGCCCTGGGGCGTGCCGGGCTGGTTGGGGCGGGGTTGGTCGGGTCGGGCCATGTAGGGGGCGAACCCGGCAGGCGGGGCGAGGTTGGTGACGCGGCGGTTCACGAAGCCGGTGAGGCCGCGGCGGGCCAAGGGGCGGGTGAACGGGAGGATGAAGAAGACCGCGAACAGGTCGGTGATGAAGCCCGGGACGAGCAGCAGCGTTCCGCCGATCAGGACCAGCGCGCTGTCGGTCAGCTCGCGGCCGGGGAGCTTGCCCGACTGCAGCGAGGTCTGCAGGGCGTTCCAGGCCCGACGGCCCTCACGCTTCACCAGCCACGCGCCTGCGAAGGCCTCGAGGACCAGCAGACCGACCGTCGGCCAGCCGCCGATCGCATGACCGACCTGGATGATCACGTAGATCTCCACGATCGGCACGGCCAGCAGCGCCAGCCCGATCAACCACGGCATGTCCCTACCCCTTCCGGCGACTCCCCCCAGTGTTACAGGTCCGCGGTACAGGTCGGGGAGATCAGGCCAGGGAGATCAAGCCGGAACCTTCTCGGGGGTGCGGGCCGGGCCGGCGGCCGGAGGCGGCGGCATGTCCTTCGAACGCTTGCGGCGGCGGTCGATCAGGGCCAGCACCACGCCGAGCAGGCCGAGGCCGGTGAGGATCCACTGCGGCCAGCCGCCGAGGGTCGTGGCGAGCGTGTGACCGTCCCGCACCGGCACCGTGGCGACGTACACGTCCGACACGAACTGCGCCGACTTGTGCTCGACGGTTCCGTCCGGACGGATCACCCCGGAGATCCCGCTGGTCGAGGCGATCAGTACGGTCCGCCCGGTCTCGATCGCCCGCATCCGGGTGATCGCGAACTGCTGCTCCGGCTGACCGGTCCCGCCGTACGTCGCGTTGTTGGTCTGCACGATCAGCACCTGCGCACCGCCCTTGACCACGTCCTGGATGACGTTGTCGTAGGCGAGCTCGAAGCAGATCACGTCGCCGTACGTGACTCCGCCGATCGGCATCACGCCGGGACCGACGCCCGGCACGGTCTGCGCGCCGATCATCTCGAGCCGCTTGATGTACGGCAGCAACTGGTTGCGGAACGGGATGTACTCACCGAACGGCACCGGGTGCCGCTTCGCGTACCGCTGGCCAGGGCCGCTGACCGGATCCCACACGATGCCGGTGGTCTGCCGCTCGTTCGGCCCGGGGCCCTCGGTGACGGCACCGACCAGGATCGGTACGCCGACGGCCTTCACCGCCTGCTCGATGTCGGCCCGCGTCTCGTCGTCCTTGTACGGGTCGATGTCGGTCGAGTTCTCCGGCCAGATCACCACGTCCGGCTTCATCTCGGTGCCGGCCTGGACCCGCTTCTCCAGGTCCAGGGTCGCGTTCAGGTGGTTCCGCGTGACGGTCCGGGCGCGGCCGAGGAACTCCAGTCCCTTCCCCGGCACGTTCCCCTGCACGATCGCGGCCTTCACGGTCTTGCCGTCGCCTTCGGTCGACAGGTGGATCAGCGTCGGTCCGAACACGATCACCAGTCCGGCCGCGAGGGCGACCGCCCGCAGGCGCAGCGTGCTGCCGCGCCGGAGGACGGCGTACACGAGGACGCCGACGAAGGCGACCAGGAAGCTCAGCCCCGCGATCCCGACGAACGTCGCCAGTTTGCCGAGCGGGACGGCGGCGAACGCCCAGGCGAGCTTGCCCCACGGGAAGCCGCCGAACGGCACGGACGCGGTCGCGAACTCGGTCGCCACCCACAGACAGGGGATCCACAGCATCCACAACCGCAGCTTCAGCACCTGCGTCGCGAACAGCCCGAAGACCGCGTAGAACAGCCCCTCGAGGATCGCCAGCGCGATCGCGGCGTCACCGCCGATCACGCTCAGCCAAGGGACCATCACCGCGTAGTACGCGATCCCGAAGCCGGCGCCGACCAGGAAGCCGGCCTTCATCGAGATCCCGTTCAGCGCGGCGAGGAAGAGCGGTACCGCGACGATCGTCAGCCACGGGTGGTCGTGTGGCTCGAACGCGAACCCGAGCAGTACGCCGGCCAGCACGGCCACCGCCACTCGTGGCAGGAGCCGCCCCAGCGCCTTCAACCGGTCCACGCGGTAACCCCTTGTCCTCACTCACCGGCCGGACGCCGGTCGCACGACCGTACAACGTCCCGGACACGCCAATGTATCCGGTCAGTAGCCACTGGGCACCGAACGCGGAAAGTACTGGGGTCGTCCACAGAGAGTGGTCAGCAGGAAGAGGAAAGAGGCTCGGCGCGCCTTCGGACCAACCGGCGACTGCGCTGGCTGCGAGCCGTCCGGCTGTTGTCTACTGGCCGCCGAGCCTCTTCCACCTCTGCCCCGCGGGGGGCTAACCACCGGCGATCTCAGCCCCCGTCGACTCAGGCCTGGCACTGGCCTGGTCAGCGTCGCGGGATCATCCGGCAGCCGAACTTCGTGTAACCGTTGCACTAACGGGATATGACGACTCCCAAAACGATGCTCGCTGAGAGCGACGGTGTCAACCTCTCCCCCGGCTCTTTGAGCCCGTTGTAACACTATCGCCTGTCCTGCAAGGGAAAACGAGATTCCCTCACCAGAATGACGTTACAGAGCGATGTCGGCACGCCACGTGATCGTTACCCAGGGCAACCATTCGTCACCGAACCGGAACAACGACCGTTCCGGTGGCTTTAGTGATCTGCAGCGGCTCGGTAAGCACCTCGGCGGCCGATTCGGATTGGTCCGGACGTCCGCGGCAGACGACGTACGCGCTGAACTCGAGCTCCCGGCTCCGGTTGCCGACCCGGGTGATCGTCGCTGTCACCTCAACGACGTCACCGGCCCGCAGCGGCTGCAGGAACTGCACGTCGGAGTACGACGCGAACAGGCCCTCGTCACCGTCGGACTGGATGCACACCTCGGTCGCGACGTCACCGAACAGTGCGAGCACGTACGCGCCGTCGACCAGGTTGCCGGCGTAGTGCGCGTGGCTGTAGGGGACGTACCGCCGATGCGTGACGGACAGTCCGATAGTTGCCTTTGACACCTATGCGCTCCTCTTGGCAGGGACTCGCTTGGTCACCAGCGCGTCGACGAGATAACTCGCCACCTCGCCGGGCGTCGTACCGCGGCCGAAGACCCGGTCGACACCGAGCTCGCCGGCCATCTGTTCGGTGAAACGGGGGCCGCCGGCAACCAGTACCGGCCGGGCGTCCTCGGAGTACGCCTCTCGGAACGCCGCGGACATCTCCTTGGTGTTGAGTACGTGCGCCTCGCGCTGCGTCACCACCTGGGACACGAGGATGGCATCCGCCTTCTCCGCCCGAGCCCGCCGGACCAGCTCCGGTACGGCGACCTGGGCGCCGAGGTTCACGACCTTCACCTCGCGGTAGTACTCCAGCCCCTTCTCGCCAGCGAACCCCTTGATGTTCAGGATCGCGTCGATGCCGACCGTGTGCGCGTCGGTGCCGATGCAGGCGCCGACCACCGTCAGCCGGCGGCGCAGACCCTTGCGGATCGCGAGGTTGACTTCCTTCGGCGACAGCAACGGGTAGTCGCGCTCGAGCACCTCGACCTTGTCGGTGTCGACCAGATGGTTGACGGGTCCGTAAACGACGAAGAAGGTGAAATCCGGACCGATCGCCTTCGCGTGCACGACCAGCGCCGGGTCCATCCCCATCTTGTTGGCGAGCTGCACTGCGGCGCCCTCGGCCCGCTTGTCGTGCGGAACGGGCAGCGTGAACGACAGCTGGACCATCCCGTCACCGGTGGTGTCGCCGTACGGCCGGATGATGCTCATCCCACGCCCTCCTCGAGCAGCTCGATCGCCGGGTTGTAGTACTCCGTCGACTTGCGCGCGACGCCGTCCAGACCACGACCGGCGTCCTGCGGGCGCTTCATCAGCCCGAAGGTCCCGTCGGCGATCGCGTTCAGCAGCCCGTCGTCGACGATCTCCTCGAGCAGCTCGACCGACTCACCGAGCACCTGCCGCGCGCGCTGCGCGATGAACCCGTTCGGCTCGGGCCGGAAGTCCTCGTGAAGGTTGCCCGCGGCACCCAACACGTAGCGGACGTTCTGCAGGGCCAGGTCGCGGTCCGAGATCCACGGCGTGACGACCGCCTCGGTCATCATCCCGACCAGCAGGATGCCCTGCCCGGTCATCGCGCCGACCAGGTTGAAGAACCCGTCCAGCAGGTACCCGCGGAACACGTCGCCGGTCATGTGCCGGGTCGGCGGCATCCACTTCAGCGGCGCGTTCGGGAACAGCTGCCGCGCCAGCATCGCGTGCGCGAGCTCGAGCCGGAACGAGTCCGGGATGTCCGGGTTGATCTCGAAGGCGTGCCCGAGCCCGAGTTGCCAGTCCTCGAGCCCGGCCTCCTTGGCGAAGTACTCGTTCAGCAGCTGCGACACCGTCACCGTGTGCGCGGCCTCGACCGCGTCGGCGGTGGTCAGGTAGTTGTCCTCGCCGGTGTTGATGATGATCCCGGCGCGGGCGTGGATCTGGCGGCTGAAGCGCTGGTCGACGAACGTCCGGATCGGGTTGATGTCGCGGAACAGGATCCCGTACATCGAGTCGTTCAGCATCATGTCCAGCCGCTCGAGCCCGGCCAGCGTCGCGATCTCCGGCATGCACAGACCGGAGGCGTAGTTCGTCAGCCGGACGTAGCGGCCGAGCTCCTTGGACGTCTCGTCCAGGGCGGCGCGCATCAGCCGGAAGTTCTCCTGCGTCGCGTACGTGCCCGCGAAGCCCTCCCGGGTCGCGCCCTCGGGCACGTAGTCGAGCAGCGACTGGCCGGTCGAGCGGATCACCGCGATGATGTCGGCGCCCTCACGGGCCGCCGCCTGCGCCTGCGGGATGTCCTCGTAGATGTCGCCGGTGGCAACGATCAGGTAGATCCACGGCCGCTGCTCGGGATCACCGTGCCGCTTGATCAGCCGGTCCCGCTCGCGCCGCCGCCCGTCGATCCGCTTCATACCGGCCGCCGCCACCTTCCGCGCCGCCGACCGGGCCCGGACCGCGTTCCGGCCCTCGGGCATCCGGAACGTCACCGAACCGGATGCCGCCTTCTGCGCCAGCACGGCCAGGTCCTCGGCCTCGCCCCGGACCAGGGCGTCCCAGACCGGCAGCGCGAGACCGTGCTCGAGCCCGACGTCGGCGCGGACGGTGTCGGCGAGCCGGTTCACCCACGGAATCCCTTCCGTGTCCGCACCGGTCAGTCCCGCAAGCCGCAGTACCGCTCGCTCGACCGACACCGTGGTGTGCTGGCGCGCGAGGTTCACGATCGGTTTGCCGGCCTTGCGCGCGAGGCTGCGCGCCTTCCGGACGGTGACCGGATCGAGGTCAAGCTTCTTCGGCATCACAATCCCTCGGATTCATAGATGACACGGCCCCCGACCACGGTCCGCACGCAGGTCGGCGTCCCGTCGCTCAGATCCGGCAGCACCGGTACGCCGGCTCGCGGGTCCGTCGACCATGCGGCGACCCGCTCGTCCGGCGTCTGCACCACCAGGTTCGCGTCGCTCTGCCAGATCGCGTACGTCGCGGCGCTGCCCGGTGCGAGTACTCCGGCGTCGTCGATCCCGGCGGCCCGCCAGCCACCCCGCGTGTGCGCCTGGAACGCGGCGCGCACGGTGATCCGCTCGGACTGCTCGTGATGGAACGCGGCCGCCCGAACGGCCTCCCAACCACCGAGCTCCGTCACCGGCGCGTCCGAGCCGAACGCCAGTACGACGCCCGCGCGGGCCAGCGACCCGAACGGGTTCATCCCCTGCCAGCGGTCGCCGACACGCTCGGCGTACATCCCGTCCGGGCCGCCCCACAGACGGTCGAACATCGGCTGCACGCTCGCCACCACACCGCAGCGCGCGAGCGTCGCGATCGTTGCCTCGTCGACCATTTCGACGTGCTCGAGGCGGTGCCGCGCGGCGACCAGCGCCTGGACGCCAACCTTCTCTTCGGCGAGCTCGAACCCACGGGCGATGTTGTCCAGCGCCTGGTCGCCGATGCAGTGGAATCCGGCCTGCACGTTCCGCTCGGTGCAGGCGATCACGTGTTCGGCGATCTGCTCGGGCGTCAGGTACGCGTGACCGCGGTGGTCGGCGCGGTCGGCGTACGGCTCCCTCAGGGCTGCGGTGCGCGAGCCGAGTGCACCGTCAGCGTTGAGGTCGCCCGCCAGACCGGCGAGACCGTAGGTGCCGACGTGTTCGAAGGTGCCCGGCTCGCCCCAGTACAGGGTCGCTGCCAGACCGAGCTGCTCCGCGACCTCGCGCACGATCGGCAGCTCCCAGAGCGGGCCGATGTGCGGCGCGGCCATCTCGTGGAACGCGCCGATCCCCTTCGCGGCCATCGCCTTCAGCGCGGCCTCGATGTCAGCACGCCGCTGGTCAGGCCCGACCAGATCACTCAACGCGTCCCGAACCTTGTGGTTGGCGTCGCGCTCGACCCGGCCGCTCTCGTCGAAGCCGTCGCCTCGGGCCACGTCGATCAGTGCGGACGAGACCACGCCGGAGTGCCCGTCGACGCGCGACAGGTACACGCGGCGGCCGCCGCCTGCGCGGTCCAGCTCCGCGGCTGTCGGCGGCCGGCCCTCCGGCCAGGTCGTCTCGTCCCAGCCGCCGCTGTCGATCACCGCGTCCTCGGGCAGATTCGCCGCGTACGCCGCGAGGCGGTCGAGCGCGTCGGTCAGCGAGGTGGTGCCGGCGAGGTCGAGGCCGGTCAGCACCGCACCGGTCTGCGCGGTGTGGACGTGGGCGTCGACGAAGGCAGGCGTCACCAGCTTGCCGTCCAGGTCGATGACCTCGTCCGCGCCGTCGGCGTACGGACCGGTGCCGGTGTCGTCGCCGAGCCAGGTCACCACCCCGTCGTCGAAGGCGATCGCAGTCGCGTGCGGGTCGGCGGGCGAGTAGACGGAACCGTTCGTCAGAAGTGTGCGCACGTACTAATCCTCCGCCAGCCTGTTCTCGAACAGACCACGGACACCCGGCTCGGCCCGCAACAACTCCAGCGCGTACTCCGCATGGCCAGGCACGTACCCGTTGCCGACCAGCATCGTGACGTCGGCCGCGAGACCTTCCGCGCCGAGCGCCGCCGCGGAGAACGATGTCGCCATCGAGAAGAAGATCACGGTGCCACCGGCCGCGGTCGACAGCACAGCGCCGTGCTCACACCCCGGTACGTCGACGCAGACGACGGTGATGTCGGCGGGTCCCCCGGCCTGCTCGACCGCCTGCGCCAGCGCCACCGGGTCGCGGGCGTCGGCCAGCGCGACCGCGTCCGCGAGCCCGGCTCCGGTCAGCAGGTCGTGCTCGGCCTGGAACGGCACGACACCGATCGTCCGCGCGGCGCCGGCGGCCCGTGCGGCAGCCAGCGACAGCGAGCCCGACTTACCTGCGCCACCAATTACTGACACGACAGGCTTTATGCCTTTGTCGACATACGAACGCACCACGCGCGCGGTCAGCGCCGGCGCCCCACACACGTCCATCACAGCCAGTGACAGTTCGGGCTTCAGGTCGTCCGGGAGCTTGGCGACGATCGACCGGGCGAACAGGATCGCGTGCCCCTGCGCCGGGACCTGCTCGCTCCGGCCGTCCCAGTCCTTCAGCGCGTCCGTGATCTGCAACGGGGTCAGCGTCAGCGACACCAACGTCGCCACCCGGTCGCCCTTGCGGACCCCGAGCGGTGACTCCGGACCCGCCTCGTCGACGACTCCGACGAGCATGCCGCCCGAGCCCGTCACCGGATTCTGCATCTTGCCGCGGGTCTCGATGATCTCCAGGACCGCGCGACGGATCGCCGTACCGTCGCCACCGTGCGTGTCCGCCAACTGACGGTACGACGCGGCGTCCAGGTTCAGCCGCTCGACCGCGATGCGGACCTCGTCGGGCCAGATCTCGGGACGTGCGTCGAGTCTCTCCGCCGCCTGCGGCAGTACGCCGGACGGCGCGAGTACACGGTGCAGTCCTACCGGGCTCGATGACACGGGTCCTCCTCTGTGCGGTCAGGCAAAATACTACTCAAACAGGGCCGTGACGAGAATTCTTACGGCGTACTGTTGGATGTAGGGGAAGTTCTATCGCTATCCTCACATGAGACCGCATCCTTTGATCCCCCGCGGAGGACCCGTGACCGACCTGATCACCCCGGAGCTGGCTCGTTCCTCCGAACCCGGTGACGGCCAGCCGTACCTGTACCGGCGCGCCGAACTGGCCGAACCGGACTGGACCCGGCTGCCCGGCTGGAAGGACGTGACGGCCGAGGAGTGGCGCTCGGTGCAGTGGCAGCGGTCGCACTGCGTGAAGAACGTGAAGCAGTTGCGCGACGTGATGGGCGACCTGCTCGAGGAGCGGTTCTACGAGGACCTGACCCGCGACCAGGCCGAGCGCGCGACGATGTCGATGCTGCTGCCGCCGCAGATGCTGAACACGATCGTTCCTTCGGGGGCGGCCGACTACACCGAGGCGTTCTACGCCGACCCGGTCCGCCGGTACATGCTGCCGGTGTTCACGGACCGCCGTACCGACTGGCCGTCGCACCCGCACGCGACGCGGGACTCGCTGCACGAGCACGAGATGTGGGCCACGGAGGGGTTGACCCACCGTTACCCGACCAAGGTGCTCGCGGAGATCCTGCCGACCTGCCCGCAGTACTGCGGGCACTGCACCCGGATGGACCTGGTCGGCAACTCGACGCCGGTGATCGACAAGCTGAAGTTCGTCGCGAAGCCGCAGACCCGGCTCGACGACATGCTCGACTACCTGCGCCGCAACCCGGGGGTCCGGGACGTCGTCGTCTCCGGCGGCGACGTGGCGAACATGCCGTGGCCGCGGCTCGAGGCCTTCCTGATGAGCCTGCTGGAGATCGAGAACATCCGCGACATCCGGCTCGCCACCAAGGCGTTGATGGGGATGCCGCAGCACTGGCTGTCCGACGACGTCCGCAGCGGCGTCGAGCGGGTCGCGTCGGTCGCGCGCACCCGCGGCGTGATGCTCGCGATGCACACGCACGTGAACGCGGCCCAGTCCGTGACGCCGCTGGTCGCCGAGGCATCCAAGGCGATGCTCGAGGCCGGCCTGCGGGACGTGCGCAACCAGGGCGTGCTGATGCGCGGCGTGAACGACTCCGTCCACCAGCTGCTCGACCTGTGTTTCGCGTTGCTCGACGGCGCGAACATCACGCCGTACTACTTCTACATGTGCGACATGATCCCGTTCTCTGAGCACTGGCGGGTGTCGGTGCGCGACGCGCAGCACCTGCAGCACGGGATCCTCGGGTACCTTCCCGGCTTCGCCACCCCGCGGATCGTTTGCGACGTCCCGTACGTCGGCAAGCGCTGGGTGCACCAGCTCTCGGAGTACGACGAGGTTCGCGGCATCTCGTACTGGAAGAAGAACTACCGCACCGGGATCGAGCAGCAGGACCCGGAGGCGCTGAACCGGACCTACGAGTACTACGACCCGATCGACACGCTGCCGGCCGAGGGTCAGAAGTGGTGGGGCCAGCACACCGGCACCACGCTCGCCGAGGCCGAGGCCCGCGCCGCCGCCTCCCGCGAGGCAGCCGAGGCCCAGAAGCTCCTCGACATCAACTGATTCCCCCGAACTGCCTTCGGTGCCACAACTGCAGGGGGTGGCACCGAAGGCTTCGTCGTATCCGGCTGTTGACGACTTGCAAAGTTCTTCAATTCGCTACATGCTGAAACTGTCATGTCGGCGAAGGGAGGACCCCGTGAGTGGCAACGAGTTCGCGCTCGACCTGCGCCGCCGGGTGCGTGAGGCCAGGCAGGCACAGGCCGAGGCAAGAGCAGCAGGAGATCTGTACGCCGTCGATGTCCGCGAGGGTGAACTCGACAGCCTCCTGCGGCTGGCGATGGAGAACGGCGTCGACCTGACCGGTGACCGCGAAACCGCGGACGAGAGCCGGTGAGCGCTCCGGTCCCGCTTTACCAGGCGAAGGCGGAGTTCTTCCGGATTCTGGGGCATCCGGTCCGGATCCGTGTCCTCGAGTTACTGCAGGACGGTCCGCGGCCGGTGCGTGATCTGCTCGCCGACATCGGCATCGAGGCGTCCAGCCTGTCCCAGCAGCTGGCCGTACTGCGTCGCTACGGCATCGTGGTGTCGCACCGCGAGGCGTCGAGTGTGGTGTACGAGCTCGCGGGCGGCGACGTCGCGGAGCTGCTACGGACCGCGCGCCGGATACTGACCGAGTTGCTGGCCGGCCAGAGCGAACTGCTGGCCGAGCTGCGCGAGGCCGAGGCCGTCACGCGATGAGCCTTGGCGCCCGGGCCCGTGATCTGCTGCCGGCCCGCGACGACCTCGCCGCCATGCTCCACCAGCCCCGCCGCGACCTGGTCGCCGGCCTGACGGTGGCGATCGTCGCCTTGCCGCTCGCACTCGGGTTCGGGATCTCGTCCGGGCTCGGTGCCGCGGCCGGTCTCACGACCGCGGTCGTGGCCGGGGCGATAGCCGCCGTGTTCGGCGGGTCAGGTCTGCAGGTTTCGGGACCGACCGGAGCGATGACGGTCGTGCTCGTGCCGATCATGCACGCGCACGGAGCCAGCGGTGTGTTGACGGTCGGGTTGCTGGCCGGCCTGATCCTCATCGGCCTGGCGATCGCCAAGGCCGGCCGTTACATGGCGTTCGTTCCGGCTTCGGTGGTCGAGGGCTTCACCCTCGGAATCGCCTGCGTCATCGGCCTGCAGCAAGTCCCAGCTGCGCTTGGTGTCCCGACCCCGGACGGCGACCAGGTCGCCGTTGTCGCTGCCCGCGCCCTTGCCGAGGCTGCCCGGCACCCGCACTGGGTCACCACAGCTCTTGCCACCGGCGCAGCGGTCCTCATTCTCGTCGGGGCTCGGCTGCGCCCCGCCGTACCGTTCTCGATCCTTGCGGTGGTCGCCGCCACAGTGCTCGCCGAAGCCGCCGGTCTGGACGTGACGCGGATCGGTGAGCTGCCTACCGGCCTGGCCGCACCGACGCTGTCGTTCCTCGACCCCGCCGCGCTCTGGTCGCTCACGGGCGCGGCGGTGGCCGTCGCCGCGCTGGCCGCGCTGGAATCCTTGCTGTCAGCCGCCGTCGCCGACGGGATGGGCGTCAACCACAAACACGACCCGGACCGGGAACTGTTCGGACAGGGCCTGGCCAACCTGATCACGCCACTGTTCGGCGGCGTGCCCGCAACCGGCGCGATCGCCCGGACCGCCGTCAACGTCCGCTCCGGAGCAGGTTCGCGTCTCGCCGCGCTGGTGCACGCCGCCGTCCTGGCCGCGATCATCTACACCGCCGCGCCGCTGGTCAGCAAGATCCCGCTGGCCGCGCTCGCCGGCGTCCTGCTTGCCACGGCCGTGCGCATGGTCGAGGTCGGATCGGTCCGCGCGATGACCCGCGCCACCCGGTCGGACGCAATCGTGCTCGTCCTGACCGCGATCGCCACCTTGGCCCTCGACCTGGTCAAGGCCGTCATCCTCGGCCTCGTCGTGGCCGGCGCCCTCGCGCTCCGTGCCGTCGCCCGCAGCGCACGCCTGCGGCAGATGCCGCTGCACCCGGACCTGCCCGGCGACCACAGCCCCGAAGAACGAGCCCTCCTCGACGAACACATCGTTGCCTACCGCATCGACGGACCACTCCTGTTCGCCGCCCATCGGTTCCTGCTGGAACTGTCCGAGGTCGCCCACGTCTCGGTCGTGATCCTGCGGATGTCGGCCGTCAGCGCGATCGACGCCAGCGGCGCCCTGGTCCTCAAAGACGCAATCGAGAAACTCCAGCACCGCGGCATCACCGTCCTGGTCTCCGGCATCCAGCCCGGTCACCACCGCCCCCTGGACGCCCTCGACGTCATCAACACCCTCCGCGCCGAAGGCCGCGTCTTCACCAACACCCCCGACGCCATCCACGCCGCCCAGACCCACCTCCACCACAACGGCCTTCTGCAACTTCCTGCAATCACCCCCGAGTAACCCATTAGATGCACGCAGCAACCGCTACGATCACACCTCGCCACCTACCCGGGGAGCTTGTGTGCGGGGATTCCACGCAGCCGTTGCAGCCACCGCTTTCGTAGCCCTGGCCGGCTGCTCCGCGATCCCCCCGGTCGACACCGTCACCACGCAAAGCCGTCCCGCGATCAGCAACGACGCGGCGCAGGCGGTGATCAAGCACTACACCGAGGTCAACAACACCGCCAACCATCGCCGCGACGACAAACTCATCGCGACGGTCGAAGGCGGCAACCTGGTGCGGCAGAGTCACGCCTTGTTCACGATCGATCGAGCCACGGACAAGGCCGGCAAGAATCTGGCCAAGCCGATCTCCTTCACCAACTCGGTCGTCGGCGCTCCGTCGTACGGTGGGTATCCGATGCGTTTCGTCACCAAGATGGACGCATCGAATTCCAAGGACTACCTGCTGGTCGGCGTGTGGGAGCGCGCGAGCGCCGGGAGTCCCTGGCTGCACACGTTCTCGGGTTGGGTGCCGAAGGCCACCAAGCTCCCGGAGCTCAAGGAGCTGCGAGAGGTGACGTCGACCGACGCCTCTCGGTGGGTCGCCGCACCGGGCACCCTCGCCAACCAACTCGCCGACTATCTGACGGTCGGGGCGAAGTCGCCGTACGCCGCCACGTTCGCGCCGTCGAAGGACATCAGCGAGCTGCTCGCCGAGGTCGCTGAGGGCAAGTCGATGGTCGTCAAGTACCCGAAGCAGTACCGGAAGGTCACCAACACTTTCAAGGTCACGGATCCGCCGGCCTCGTTCGCGACCAGTTCCGGCGAGTTGCTGGTCTTCGTCACGCTGACCGACGAATACGAGATGGGGATCGGCGAGGGATACAAAGTGTCCTGGTCGACGCCTGACGTGAACGCATTCAGTCCGGCCACCACGTATTACGAGAACGTGCTTTCCAACGTCAGCCTGCACGACGTCGTACTCGTCGTCCCACCGAAGGGTTCGGGGAAGGTCCGCGTCGTCTCCTTCGGCAGTCAACTGATCGATGCCGGTGGGTACTGAGGTTGGGCCGGGTGAGCGCTACCATCACGCGTCGTCTGTCATGCGGTGTGTCTGGGGCATGCCGCGATCTCGGGAGTTCTTGTGCGGGTTGTCCGCTCGATCGTTGGTGTTCTGCTGGCTCTGATCGGTCTGGTCGTCGCGGTGGTTGGTGGTGCGGCGGCGTTCTGGTTGATCGGTCCCGATGACACGGTTCATTCCGGTGATCAGCACCTGGGCAGCAAGGGGCTGGCGATCGCGAGTACGCCGGACTTGCTCAACCGGCACGGTCCGGTGCTGCACGTCGACGTTCACTCGACGAAGAACCAGCCGGTCTTCGTCGGCGTGGCGCGGGACTTCGACGTCAGCAGTTACCTGAAGGGCATCGGGCACACGAAGCTCGTGCAGGTGCAGTACCCGATTGCGTTGAGCACCCAGGACGAGAAGGGTACGGCGGGCCCGCTGGCCGCACCGAACTCGCTCGACTGGTGGGTCGCGAAGGCGAACGGCGCCGGTACGCAGTCCATCGCCTGGCCGATCGAGGACGGCCCGTACGACGTGGTCGTGATGAACGCCGACGGGAAGACCGCACCCGACGTCCAGGTGAACCTCGGGATCGAGATCCCGCACGCGTTCCGCAATGCGCTGCTGATCTTCGTCGGCGGGATCGTTCTGCTTGCCCTGGGCATCCTTCTCGTCCTGCTCCGGCGGCGCTCCCCCAAGTCCTCGAACAAGAGCACCGGCGCGACCGACCAGCAGTTCCCGCACCAGGGTGGCGGGGGCCAGTATCCGCAGTCTCATGCCCCCGCGCCGCAGCAGCCTGGCGTGCCGCCGCAGTACCCGCCGAACCAGTACCCGCCCAACCAGCAGCCGCCGGTTCAGCAGCCGCCTGTGCAGGGTGGGAGGCCGCAGCGGTCGTCTGGTGCGGTCAAGCGAGTGCTGGCCGTCGGGCTGACCCTCGGGTTGGTGACGGGGTGTTCGGCGGTGCCGGCGGTCGACACGGTGACCGCGTTGACCCGCCCGGCGATCGGGCACGACACGGCGGTGCAGGTGATCGCGCACTACAACGCGGTCAACAACACCGCGAACCGCACCCGCAACAGCAATCTGATCGCCACCATCGAGGGCGGCAACCTCGTCCGTGAGAGCCAGGCCGGCTACAAGGTCGACCAAGCAGCGGGCGCCAAGACCAGTCCCGCGTTCACCTACACCGCCCCGGTCGTCGGCGCCCCGCAGTACGGCGGCTACCCGATGCGCTTCGTCAGCTCGTCAGGGATCTCGGACGACAAGACCTATCGCCACGTCGGCCTCTGGGAACGCACGTCCGCCGGCAGCCCGTGGAAGCTCATGTTCGCCGCCGGCGTACCGACGGCCGTCAAACTGCCGTCCGTCGACGGTCTCCGGCCGGCGACCAAGGCGGACGACACCAAGCTCGCGACCGCGCCGCAGACGGCCGCGACCGCGCTGGCGACGTACCTGACCATCGGGACCAAGTCGCCCAAGGCCGCGGCTTTCGTGCCGAGCTCCGAGATCACCAGCCTGATCAACGAACTCGCGAAGGTGCGGGCGGGCCAAGCGAGCACACCGAACTCGGTGCGCAGCGTCGCCGACGTGTTCACCGCTCCCCAGGCGGCACCGGCGTTCGTGACCAAGTCCGGCACCGGGATCGTCTTCGTCACGCTGACCCACGAACACACCCTGATGGTCGCGAAGAACTACAACTTCTCGTGGGCCGCCCTGCCGATGACGGCGTTCAGCCCGGCGACGGCGAAGTACGAGAGCGCCCTCACCTCGACGACCCTGCACGACCTGGTCCTGCTGATCCCGCCGAAGGGCAAGGGCAAGATCCAGATCGCCTCGCACGAATCCCAGGTCGTCGACGCCGGCGGCTACTGACACCCTGGGGAGGATTTCCTACCCTGAACGGGCCGAAGATCCTCCCCAGCCTCATCATTCCGGGGCCAAGAGGTCGGCCAGTTCGGCGTAGGACCTGATGGAGGGGCCGGCCCAGGCCGGGGCGCTGTTGGAGTGTTCGAGGGTGCGGATCGTGTGCATGCCCAGGGCGGCCGCGGCAGACAGTTCGTTGTCGCGGCCGTCGCCGACGTAGACGCAGTCGGTGGGGTGCGCGCCGAGCGCGGCGCACGCGGTGAGGTAGATGGCGGGCTCGGGTTTCGCCGCGCCCACCTCGGCGGAGAAGGCCGTCGTGTCGAAGTACGGCGCGAGCGGGCTGTGGAACCACTGCAGCTGCGTCTCGGCGGTGATGTTGCTGACCAGACCGATCCGCCACCCGGCAGACCGGAATGCGGCCAACGTGCCGAGAGTCGTCGCCGGTGCCGCAGCGAGTAGACGCTGCGAGAGCGTCCGGCGCAGACTCGTTGCCTCTTGCACCTGTTCGTCGCTCGGTGCTCCCCCGCAGCGCTCCGCGATCACCCGCAGCGTCGTCGGCAGGTCGCCGTACGCCCCGATGAAACGCTCGTACGACGCCGCGTCGAAGGCCCGCTGGAAGTCGATCGGATCGACCCCGAGCAGCTCGCCCATCCGCGAGTTCACCACGTCCCGCTCGGAGTCCCCGCCCGGGATCAGGGTGCTGAAGAGGTCGCTCAGCAGCACCTTCACAGGGCCGGGGGACGGCGCTCGTACGGCGTACTCAGGACGATCGTGGTCGTCGTCGACACGTTCGCCCGGGCCCGGATCACGGCCAGCAGGTTCTCCAGGGCGGCCGGGGACGCGACCCGGACCACCAGGACGTAGCTCGAGTCACCGGCCACCGAGTAGCAGGACTCGATCTCCCGGACCTCGCGGAGCCGCTCCGGCGAGTCGTCCGGTTGCGACGGGTCGATCGGCCGGATCGAGATCATCGCCGTCAGCGGCAGCTCGAGCGCGGTGTGGTCGACTTTCGCCGCGTACCCCTGGATGATGCCGCGCTGCTCGAGGCGCTTCACCCGCTGGTGCACGGCCGACGTGGACAGGCCGGTGGCCTTGCCCAGGTCGGTGAAGCTCATCCTGCCGTCGGTCGCGAGCAGCCCGACGATCTTTCGGTCCAGGTCCTCCATCCTGAAGACCCTACTGCCGAGACGGCCGGGCATGAAAGCATCGCCCTATGGCTGAGACAGGACAGCGGCTGATGCTGCTCGACACGGCGTCCCTCTACTTCCGCGCGTTCTTCGGGGTGCCGGACACGATGAAGGCCGCCGACGGTACGCCGACCAACGCGATCCGCGGGCTGCTCGACTTCATCGCCCGGCTGACCGAGAACCACCGGCCGACCCACATGGTCGCCTGCTGGGACGACGACTGGCGCCCGTCCTGGCGGGTCGCGCTGATTCCGTCGTACAAGGCGCAGCGGGTCGAGTTCGTGTCGCCGAAGGGCGAGCAGGTCGAGGACGTCCCGGACCGGCTCGAGGTCCAGGTGCCGTACATCCGCGCCTGCCTGGACGCCCTCGGGATCGCCGTCGTCGGCGCGCCGGACCACGAGGCCGACGACGTGATCGGCACGCTCTCGCACCAGGCGACGATGCCGGTCGACGTCGTCACCGGCGACCGTGACCTGTTCCAGCTGATCGACGACAGCCGCGGCATCCGGGTCGTCTACACCGCGGCGCGCGGGGTCGGGCGGGCCGATGTCTACGACGAGAAGGCGCTGCTCGCGAAGTACGAGATCCCCGCCCAGCGGTACGCCGACTTCGCCACGCTCCGTGGTGACGCGTCCGACGGCCTACCGGGGGTGAAGGGTGTCGGCGAGAAGACGGCCGCCTCGCTGGTCACGGCGTACGGCGACCTGGACGCGATCCGCGCCGCGGCGGCGGACCCGAGCACGCCGATGGCGCCCGGGGTGAAGAAGAAGATCGTCGCCGCGGCCGACTACCTCGACGTCGCGCCGAAGGTGGTCGCGGTGGCGAAGGACGCCCCGGTCGGGACGTACGACGCGACGATCCCGCACCAGATCAAGGACCCGGAGAAGTGGCTGGATCTCGTCGAGCTGCTCGAGCTGGGCGGCAGCGCGCAGCGGGTGATGTCCGCGCTGAACCTGGGGCCGAAGGCATGAGCCGCACCCGCGAGCTCGCGGAGCAGTTCCGCGACGAGGTGGTCGCTCTGCGGCGGGCCCTGCACCAGGTGCCGGAGTACGACCTGGACCTGCCGAAGACGCAGCACCTGATTCTCGACGCGCTCGACGGGCTGCCGCTGGAGATCACGCTCGGCAAGGAGCTGTCGTCGGTGACCGCGGTACTGCGGGGCGGTCGCCGGCCGGGTCCCGTCGTACTGCTGCGTGGGGACATGGACGCGCTGCCGGTGACCGAGCGGACCGACGTTCCGTTCGCGTCCCGGCATCCGGGGATGATGCACGCGTGCGGTCACGACCTGCACGTCGCGGGGCTGGTCGGTGCGGCGAAGGTCCTCTGCGCGATGCGGGACGAGCTCGCCGGTGACGTGGTCTTCATGTTCCAGCCGGGCGAGGAGACCAGCGGCGGGGCGCCGATCATGATCCGCGAAGGGGTGCTCGACGCCGCGGGCCGGCGGGCGGACGCGGCGTACGGACTGCATGTCGGGGCGTCGTCGCAGCCGCTCGGGATGTGGAGCAGTAAGCCGGGATCGTTCATGGCGGCGGCCGATCAGCTGCACGTCCGGGTGATCGGGGAGGGGACGCACGGGTCGACGCCGTTCCGTGGCAAGGATCCGATCCCGGTGCTGTGCGAGATGGTGACCGCGCTGCAGACGATGATCACCCGGCAGTTCGACGTGTTCGACCCGGTCGTGCTGACCGTGGGGCGGATCGCCGGCGGCACGAAGGAGAACATCATCCCCGACGACGCGCTCTTCGACGCGACGGTGCGGACGTTCTCCGAGAAGACACGCGCGAAGGTGCAGCAGTCGTCGATCCAGCTGGTCGAGTCGATGGCGGCGGCCCACGGGCTGGCGGTCGAGGCGGAGTACCAGATCGGGTATCCGGTGACGGTGAACGACGAGGCGGAGTACGACTTCGCGCGGGAGACGATCGTCGACCTGTTCGGCGCCGACCACTTCCGGCAGCGCGCCAACCCGCGCTGCGGCGCCGAGGACTTCTCCTACATCCTGCAAGAGGTCCCCGGCGTCTACGTCAACCTGAGCGCCTGCGCGATCGACGCCCCGGACGCGGCCGCCGACAACCACTCACCGCTGGCCAACTTCGACGACTCGATCCTCCCCGACGGCGCGGCCCTATTGGCCGAACTCGCCGTACGGCGTCTCGCTCGCTGACGGCCTGTGCGACGGCTGGCTGGTTGTAACCCGCCAGCCGTCGAACAACCTGCTAGCGGCCCTCAGCTCAGGGCCTCGGTCAGCCAGCGCATGAAGGCGGCGTAGTCGGCAGAGATCGACATCGAGATCTCGGAGCCGCCTTCGTTCAGGCTCATCCGGGCGATGTCGTCGAGCGCGACGTGCTCCCGCACGAACCGCACGCCCGGCCAGAGCAACGCCGCCGCCAACGTCAGCGCGTCGTGCTGCATGGACCCCGGGTACTTCGCCATCCACCGGTCGAACTGTTCCCGCAGTACCCGCTCCCAGGGGCGGGCGTCCGGCTGGCCCCAGCGTTGGTAGAGCGCGGACTCTGCCGTGATCTCCATCGCCGGGTTGAAGGTCACGTCCGACACCACGAACGTCGGGTTCCACAGGCCGAGTTCCGGCAGCATCCGGATCGCTGCCTCGGGGTCCACCCGGAAGTTGTGCTCGGCGCGCGACGGGTCGCGGTAGTTGATCGCCCCGCCCATCTGCGTGACCACGAACCGCGGCACCAGCAACGGTTCCTCGCGCTGTAGGCGGGCCAGATTCGACAGCGGACCCATGCCGACCCAGCGGATTTGTCCCTCGATGCCCGCGCAAACCTCGTCGATCACGCCGACGACGTCGGGGTCCTGCCGGGGCACCTCGGGCGGGCAGACGCCGTCCATCACCCACATGCGGCTGTTGCCCAAATCGGACCCGGCGACGACGCGTACATCCGGCCGGCCGACCAGATCCAGCAGGTACCGCACGAGCCGCGCCCGCTCCCCGCCGTACTCGTCGCTCGTCACCACCAACCGCAACTCCGGCACCTTCCGAGCCGCCACGATCAACGCCACCGTGTCATCCGGATCCCCACCCAGATCGGTATCAATAATCATCGGCGCCTTCGCAATAGCCGGCATCCCAACCCGCGGCGGCGGCCCGCCCTTCAGCATCTCGTCCGCCATGTCCTCCAACCCCTCAAAGCCCGCGGTCGTCTCGGTGAGGGCCATCCATTCCTCTTCCGGGTCGCTTCCCGTCCCGCCGCCCATCACTACCTCCGCTTGCCCGAGTCGAGTTCAGAACATTCTCTACGAAGACCTTCTTGTCCCCGTCCCCGCCACACTGCTCGTACGCCGTCCAGATCGTCTGCCGCTGCGCCTCGGGTACGTGCGCCCGGTCGAGCGCCCGTTGCAGCAGTGCGACCTGATTCTTGTCCGCGCGATGCACGAACGAGTCGAGGACCTCCGCCAGTCGTGGATCGGTGGATCCGCCGCTGATCCAGGCTCGGATCTCGGTCCGGTACCTCTGCGCACCGTCGTCCAGCCAGGCACGGTAGTTGCCTCCGGCATCGCGCACACCGGCGACATCCGCCGCGAGGTCGACGACCGCATGGAGGTTCACCACCTTGACGCCTTCACGCACCGGAAGATGCTCGAGCCGCGAGGAGATCCGGCCGCGGCTCAGCCCTTCCAGAAGCGCCGGATGATGGCGCTGACCGGTCTGTTCAGGGCCGGCCGAGCCGATGCGGACCGGACTCGACATCGGCCCGTCGAGGAGCTCCTCGACGCTGTTGATCGCAAGCTGATGCGAGAACGTCCTGGAAGCATCCGCAGGCAGCTCGTAGTGCGGCAGGCCACCCCGCGTCTCCGGAGCCGTCAGGTGCACCTCGTACCCCTTCTTGCTCCCGGGATGCGGATCGTACGGCGACCCGCCGTGGAACGCGTACCGGCCGGTGAAGGTCGTCTCCGGATACACCGCCGACAGAAGCTCCTGCGCCGTTCCCTTGTAGCTCGTGTCGAACAGACTCACCCGGCTCCCCGACCGACCGACCGGCACTTGCCGCGAGTGCAGATACTCGGTCAGGACCCGGAAGCCACCGACGGTGTCCGCCGGATCCACCCTCGATGCCACCCGCCGGAACTCGTCGACCTGCGGGAACTGCATCCCGTGGTGGTTCTCGAGATCCTGCAGAGCGTTCTCGACCAGAGCCCGCGACACCACCAGGTTCGAGCAGTTCTGCCGGATGAAGTCGCGATCGAGTGTTCTCATCGCCAGCGCCAGGTGGTGCCCGTCACGGCCCAGACCGAGGATCCTGTCGGTACGACGGGATCCGACATCCTCCCGCAGATCGGCCAGCATGTCGTCGGCCACCCGGACCATCAACGGTGCCGGGAATTCGTAGGCGACAAGATAGGCGTCCCGCAGGGTGGTCAGGTCGGCCGGGTCCGTGAGGCCGAGCTTCGCCGCGATCAGCTGCGCCCGTTCGTTGCCACGTCGCCGTACCTCGTCCGCGTCCATTGCCCAAGTACGCCACATTTGGCCTAAGGCGCGCGGAAGTTATCCACAGGGGTTGTGGCCGAGGCCGGCGTTGCGGGCTTGGATGATGGCTTGGGCTCGGTCGGCGACGTGGAGTTTGGCGAAGATGTTGGAGACGTTGTTGCGGACCGTTTTCGGGGACAGGTAGAGCTCGGTCGCGATCTGGGCGTTCGAGCGGCCGGCCGCGACCAGGGCGAGGATCTCGTGTTCGCGGGCGGTCAGTTGCGGGAACGGGCCGCCGGACGGCGCGGCCGGTGTCGCGGCGAAGAACTCGGCCACACGCATCGCGATCGCCGGCCCGAAGATCGCCTCGCCCTGGGCGACGGCGGTGATCGCGCGCAGGATCTCGCCCTGGTTGGCGCCCTTCAGCAGATAGCCGCGGGCACCGGCGCGCATCGCGGCGAACAGTGTCTGGTCCTCCTCGGCCATCGTGAGTACGACGATCCCGATGTGCGGACTGTCCGCGGTGATGGACCGGGTCGCCTCGATCCCGTCAAGCCGCGGCATCTGCACGTCCATCACCACCACGTCCGGCTGCAGTTCGCGAGCCCGTTCCACCGCCTGCACCCCGTCGGCCGCCGTACCGACGACCTCGATCCCGTCCAGCGAGCCGAGCAGCATCGCCAGCCCGTCGCGGTACACCGGGTGGTCGTCCGCCAGCAGAACCCGCACCGCCTCACCCATGAGCAACCTCCGGTACGGCGTCCAACGGCAACCGGACCCGTACCTCGGTGCCACCATTGACCGGGCAACTCACACTGCACACTCCCCCGAGCTCCGCGGCCCGTTCCCGTAACGACAACATCCCCACGCCCGCCCGCACGTCCTCCCCGATCCCCGTCCCGTCATCCGTCACCGTCAGCTCCAGATCCCCCGCCACCCGCAGCACGATCGAGCACCGCGACGCCCCAGCGTGCCGCGCCACGTTCGTCAACGCCTCGGACGCAATCCGGTACGCCGCCACCTCGACGCCGGCCGGTAGCGACCCGATCGGATCGGCCTCGACGGACACGACCAGCCCGCTGAGCCGGAAGCGCTCCGCCTGCTGCTCGATCGCCCGTACCAGCCCCAGCTCGTCCAGCGCCGGCGGCCGCAGATCGTGCACCAGCCGGCGTACGTCGGACAGCACCGCACCGACCTCGCTGGTCGCCTGCTCGAGCATCCGGTCGGCGTCGTCCGGCGCGGACCTCGAGAGGTTGCGCGCGGTTTCGATCCGCAGCGCGACCGCCCCGAGACTCGGCCCGAGGCTGTCGTGCAGATCGCGCCGGATCCTTCGCCGCTCCTCCTCGCGGGCGGCCACCAACCGACTCCGGCTGCGCCGCAACTCCCCGCTCAGCTCACTCGCCCGCGCGGCCGCCGCAGCCTGCCGGACCAGGTCGCCGAGCAGCCGCTGGTCCCGCACCGACAGGCGCGTCCCGTCGCCCGGACAGAACACCAATCGGCCGATCGACTCACCCCGGTACCCGACCGGCAACGCGTGCAGCGGACCCGCGACGCGTCCGTGTTCGACGATCGCCGTACCGCCGTCGGACCGTTCGATCTCGACCCGCACGTACGGGAGCCGGAACGCCTCGGCCAGCGACCTGGCCACCGTGCGCAGCTGGTCGTCCGGATCCGCCGCCGACTCCAACCGCTCCGCGAGCGCCGACATCGTCGCGTACGGATCGTCCCGCGATCCGCGCACGAGTCGACGGGCCCACCGCCACAACCGACTCCGCACCGGCGCATACAGCACCGCGACCACGGCGATCGCGACCAGGGCCGCATCCCGCTCACCGAGGACGCCGCCGGCGATCGCGAACACCGCGAGGTCGATCCCGACCACGAGCACCGCGAGGACGCCGTACAGGAAGGTGGCCGAGAGCAGGCGGTCGACGTCGTACAGCCGGTGCTTGGTGACCGCGCCGACGATCGCGGCCGACGTGAGGGCGATCGCGAGTCCGAACAGGACCGCGGGTACGGCGGGTGGGTTCTCCATCGGCACGATCAGCACCAGCATGTCGACCAGCGCCGCCCACATCAGCCACCGGATCTGTGCCCGCCGCTCGGCCAGCGCCCCGCGGTACCGGTGGACGGTCACCGCGAACGGTACGACGAGACTCACGATCACCCCGGCATACGCGACGGGCAGTACCGCGGCCCACACGCCGTACGGCAGGTTGATGCTGATCGGGTCCAGCGCCAACCGCTCGATCTCCGGCGGCAGCGCGGCGCCGTGGTACCGCTCCATCACCCGCATCGGCGCGATGAGCAGCAACACCGGCAACAAGGTGGTCAGAGCCAGGCTCGCGATCGACAACCGCCGCCAGAACTTGGCCGTCGGCAGCCGCCCGTCCGGGAAGAACAGGATGAGCACCGGCAGCCCGAGCAGCAGGAACGCGCCGAAGCGTGCGTAGAGCCAGTACGCCGCCGACGCGCCCGGCAGACCGGGATCGGTGTAGATCGCGTACGTCGCCCAGCTCGACGCGAACCCGTCCACGATCCACAACAGACCCGACCCGGTCAGGATCCAGGCGATCGGATGGCGCGGTAGCCGACGCAGGAGCAGCAGTCCCGGCACGACCTGCGCGAGCCCGGACAGGGCCGCCGCCCAGCCAGCCTCCAGCTCGGCTGCCGCAGGTGCTCCGGCGCCGTTCACAATGTCCAGCGCAACGGTGGCAGCACTCAGCAGGAGCGCGACCGCACCCAGCGCCGCCGGCCCCCAGCCCCCGCGTCTCCCCTCCCCCATCGCTGCATTGTGACCCAGAGTGTGTCCCGCCGTCGCGGGTCCGCTGTCCCGACTTTCCACGGGACACCATCAGGGACACCAGAAGGGACGCCGGACCCTGCCGCCCGGGTCACCCGCTCCCGGAGAGTTCAAGGCACAACGAACCTCAGGGGGAGGAACCCGCAATGACCACCACACCAGCCAGGGCCCGCACCGATGTCGTGCCGGCCGTGCAGCCGCCGACCGGCCTGGCCGATTCCACGATCCGCAAGCTCGGCCTCGGGCTGACGGCTGGAACGCTCGCCTGGGCCGCGAGCATCTTCGCCTTCACCACCGTCGCCGACGGCGTACCGGGCCGGATCGGCGACCTCACCGGTCTCGCCTTCCAGCTGGGTGTGTTCTGCCTGCTGGCGGTCCAGTGCAGGACCCGCGCGACGGGCCCGTCGACCGTCCTGCTGAAGGTCGAGGCAGTGATTCTCGGGATCGCGAGCGTCTGGTCGCTCCTGCACGGCGTACTGCCGTCGAACCTGCAGGACGCCGCGTGGCTGGTCCCGATGGATATCTGCTGGCCGCTCTCGATGCTGGGAATGATGGTGATCGCCGTCAAGATCGCACTGGCCGGCCGCTGGCGGGGCCTGCTGCGCTGGTGGCCGCTGGCCGCCGAGAGCTGGGCGATCGTTACGGTCCCGTCGCTGTTCCTGTTCGGCGACGGCGTGGCCCGCTGGGTCGGCGGTTTCCACCTGCTGATCGGGTACGCCGCCCTCGGCGTACTGCTCGCCGTACGGCCGGAGCTCGTGAAGAACTCAGAGCTCGTGAAGAACTGAAGACGCCGAAAGGGCGCCACCCGTCACGGGTGGCGCCCTTTCGCTTTGTCGATCAGCGGGCCATCGGCCGGCCGGCTGGTGCTGCTGCCGGAGCTGCGATGGCAGCCGCTTCTTCGTCGATGTCTACTACGGCGCCGCTGAACTGGGCGTTGTAGAGGCGGGCGTAGGCACCGTCGACGGTCAGGAGCTCGTTGTGGTTGCCCTGTTCGACGATGGCGCCGTCCTCCATGACCAGGATCAGGTCGGCGTCGCGGATGGTGGACAGCCGGTGGGCGATCACGAAGCTCGTGCGGTCGGAGCGCAGGGCGGCCATGGCGCGCTGCACCAGGACCTCCGTGCGGGTGTCGACCGAGCTCGTCGCCTCGTCCAGGATCAGCAACTGCGGATCGGCCAGGAACGCGCGGGCGATGGTGAGCAGCTGCTTCTCACCGGCGCTGACGTTGCTGCCTTCCTCGTCGATGACCGTGTCGTAGCCGTCCGGCAGGCTGTGCACGAAGCGATCGACGTACGTCGCCTTCGCCGCGGCCAGCATGTCCTCCTCGGTGGCGTCCAAGTTGCCGTAGAGGAGGTTGTCCCGGATGGTGCCGCCGAACAGCCAGGTGTCCTGCAGCACCATCCCGATCCGCGACCGGAGATCGTGCCGGGTCAGCTCGGTGATGTCGACACCGTCGAGCGTGATCCGGCCGCCGTTCAGTTCGTAGAACCGCATGATCAGGTTGACCAGCGTGGTCTTCCCGGCACCGGTCGGACCGACGATCGCGACCGTCTGACCAGGCTCCGCGATCAAGGACAGGTCGCTGATCAGCGGCTTCTCCGGGTCGTACGAGAACGACACGTGCTCGAACTCGACCCGGCCGCGCGCGTTCGTCACCTTCTCCGGCGTCGCGTCGTCCGGCACCTGCTCCTTGGCGTCCAGTACTTCGAACACCCGCTCGGCCGAGGCGACACCCGACTGCAGCAGGTTCGCCATCGACGCGACCTGCGTCAGCGGCTGGGTGAACTGCCGCGAGTACTGGATGAAGGCTTGGACGTCGCCCAGCGACATCGTGCCGGACGCGACCTTCAACCCGCCGATGACCGCGATCACCACGTAGTTCACGTTCCCGATGAACATCATCAACGGCATGATCAGACCGGAGATGAACTGCGCCCCGAACGCGGCCTTGTAGAGCTCCTCGTTCTTCTCGGCGAAGTTCGCCTCGATCTCCTTCTGCCGGCCGAAGACCTTCACCAGCTCGTGACCGGTGAACGCCTCTTCGATCTGGCCGTTCAGCGCTCCGGTGTGCCGCCACTGGGCGACGAACCGGACCTGCGACCGTTTCGCGATCGCTGCCGTCAGCACCATCGAGATCGGGATCGTGACCAGCGCGATCAGCGCCAGCAGGGGCGAGATCACGAACATCATCGTGATCACGCCGATCACCGTCAGCAGCGAGGTGAGCAGCTGGCTCAGCGTCTGCTGCAGGCTGGTCGAGATGTTGTCGATGTCGTTCGTCACCCGGCTGAGCAGCTCACCGCGCGGCGCACCGTCGAAGTAGCTCAGCGGCAGCCGGTTCAGCTTGTCCTCGACGTCGGACCGCAGCGTCATGATGGTCCGCTGTACGACGCCGTTCAGGATGTACCCCTGCGCCCACGAGAGGAAGAACGCACCGGCGTACAGCAGCAGGACGCCGAGCAGGACGTTGCGCAGGGCATCGAAATCGATGCCGACGCCGGGGATCAGGTCGATCCCCTGCAGCAGGTCCGCGAGCCGGCCGTTTCCGGACGCGCGGGTCTGCTCGATGACCTGCGCCTTGGTCAGCCCACCCGGCAGGTGCTTGCCGATCGCGCCGGCGAAGATGATGTCGGTCGCGCGACCGAGGATCTTCGGACCGAGCACCGACAGCCCGACGCTGCCGATCGCGAGCAGGACCACGACGGTGACCTGCGCCCGGTGCGGCCGCAGCCGGCCGAGCAGCCGCTTGGCCGATGGCAGGAAGTTCAGCGACTTGTCCCCCGGAATACCTCCGGGCGGACCGAACCCACGACCGGTCGTCGGCCGCTCCGTCGCCTTGACGGTCTTCGCCGCCTGCCCATCCGCAGGAGCCGGACCTTGTCCGTTCGCCGGACCTTGTCCGTTGGGGGACGGCTTCTGTTCGTCGCTCATGCCGCCTCCTCCGCGGACCGCTGGGACTCGACGATCTCGAGGTACGTCGGGCAGTTGTCCAGCAACTCCTGATGCGTGCCCTGACCGACGATCGCGCCGTCCTCGATGACGATGATCTGGTCCGCATCGATGATCGTCGACACGCGTTGCGCGACCACCACCATGCAGGCGTCCCGGGTGACCGGTCGCAGCGCCGCCCGCAATCGCGCGTCGGTCGCCAGGTCGAGCGCCGAGAACGAGTCGTCGAACAGGTAGATCTCCGGCTTCCGGACCAGCGCCCGCGCGATCGCGAGCCGCTGCCGCTGCCCACCGGAGACGTTCGTGCCGCCTTGCGCGATCGGCGCGTTCAGTCCTTCCGGCATCGCCTCGACGAAGTCCTTGCCCTGGGCGATCTTCAACGCCGACCAGAGCTCCTCGTCGGTCGCGTCCGGGTTGCCGTACCGCAGGTTGCTCGCGACCGTCCCGGAGAACAGGTACGGGCGCTGTGGGACCAGCCCGATCCGCTCCCACAAGGACTCGGGCTCGATCTCGCGGACATCGATCCCGTCCACGAGCACCCGTCCTTCGGTCGCGTCGAACAACCGGGGTACCAGCGACAGCAGTGTGGTCTTACCCGCACCGGTGCTGCCGATGATCGCGGTCGTCTGGCCCGGCGAGGCGACGAAGCTGATGTCCCGCAGGACCGGCTCGGCGGCGCCCGGGTACTTGAACGAGGCGTGCTCGAAGGCGAGCTGGCCGCGTCCGGTGAAGGTGGTGATCGGCGTGACCGGCGGCCGCACCGACGAGTCGGTGTCGAGCACCTCGGAGATCCGGTCCGCGCAGACCGACGCCCGCGGCACCATGATCATCACGAAGACGCCCATCATCACCGAGAACAGGATCTGGATCAGGTAGCTCAGGAACGCGGTCAGCGCGCCGACCTCCATCGTCCCGCTCTCGATCCGGGAGGCGCCGAACCACAGCACCGCCACGCTGGACACGTTCAGGATCAGCATCACGGTCGGGAACACCAGCGCCATCAGCCGCCCGGCCCGGATCGCGGTGTCGGTCAGGTTCCCGTTGGCCTCGCCGAAGCGCTCGACCTCGTGCGGCTCGCGGACGAACGCGCGGACCACCCGGATGCCGGAGATCTGCTCGCGCAGCACCCGGTTCACCCCGTCGATGTTCTTCTGCATCTTCCGGAACTGGGGCACCATCCGGCTGGCGATGAAGCCGACACAGCCGGCCAGCAGCGGTACGGCGACCGCGACCAGCCAGGACAGTCCGACGTCCTCGCGGACCGCCATGATCACGCCGCCGACCATCGTGATCGGCGCGGCGACCAGCATCGTCGTGGTCATCACGACCAGCATCTGGATCTGCTGTACGTCGTTGGTGCTGCGCGAGATCAGCGTCGGCGCACCGAACTGGTTCACCTCACGGGCGGAGAACTCCCCGACCCGGTGGAACACCGCGGCCCGGACGTCCCGCCCGAACAGCGCGGCCGTCTTCGCACCGAAGTACACCGCCGTCACCGTGCAGGCGATCTGCAGCAGACTGACCGCCAGCATCCAGCCGCCGGTGGCCATGATGTAGCCGGTGTCGCCCTTGGCCACACCGTTGTCGATGATGTCGGCGTTCAGGCTGGGTAGGTAGAGGGAGGCGATCGTCCCGATCAGCTGCAGGACGACCACCAGGGACAGGTTTCCCGCGTACGGACGCAGGTGCGTACGCAAGACGCGAACTAACATCAATCATCCCCAGAGTCGTGACGATGGGCTCCGTCGAGTGCGTACTCGACAGGCCCTCCGGTCGCCGGGTGCTCGTGCGTGCGGACACCGTCGAGGGCGAAGTCGACGATCTCCTCCGCGGTCAGCACCTGACCGCCGGAAATCATTGGGTGGGTCGCGGAGAACGTGATCATCGCGATCCGCCGGACCACTTCTTCGGGCGTGAACCGCAACTGGGCCGCGTCCGGGCGGATCAGGTCGGCGAACAACTTCTCCGCCGCCTCGATGTCGGCCTTCCGCCGGGCCTCGTCCTCGGGCGAGGGCTTCCAGGACGGCGGGCGTGCCATCCGGAGCGCGAACAACAGTTTGAAGACGCCGCGTAGCCGGCTCTGCTGGGCGTCGACCGCGGCGACCATCCGGTCCCGCAGTTCCAGCTCCGGATGGATCCGCCGGAGCATCTCGGTCAGCGGAGCGGAGTCGAACGCGGTCCGCAGCGCGGCCTCGATGAGGGCGTCCTTACTCCCGAACGCGCGGAAGATGGTGCCCTCGGCGATGCCGGCCGCCTCGGCGATCTGCTTGGTGCTGACCTCCGGGCCGAACTCCTCCAGCAACGGCAGCGCGGCCTCGACGATCGCGGCGCGCCGCTCCTCGGGGGGCAGTGGGGTTGCTCGTGGACTCACGAGATCCAAGGTAACTGAGTGAGTACTCACTCACAACTTCGTTTACCGGTCCGGCGTAGACCGGTTCGCCACCAGCGCGAAAACGCCGTCCAGCACCCGCTGCAGACCGTACTCGAACGCGTGATCGACATCGTACGGCGCGTCGAACTCATTCCCGACCGTGGTCCCGACCCGGGCCGCGAGCGGGAACTTCGCCAGGTCGGAGATCTGGTCCAGGTGCGGGACGTGCGCCAGCCACCACTCCTTATCCGTCATCCCGGACCGCTGGATCACCTGCCGCGCTTCGACCGCCGTTCGCACCGCGCCGTGCACGAAGCCGTTGACGAGCGCGACGGTCGCGTCCATCTCGACGTCGGTGAGCCCGATCCCCTCGACCGCGGACAGCTCCCACTCGTACTTCGCCATCACGTTCGGCCCGAGCGGCGGCCGGCTGATCGCGACCTGGAGCAGCCACGGGTGCCGTAGATACAGCTCCCGGTTCTCGCGAGCGACCTCTTCGAGCGCCGCCCGCCAGTCCCCCGGTACGGCGCGGCGCGGCAACTCGCCGTACACGGTGTCGAGCATGACGTCGAGGAGCTCGCCCTTGCCCGGGACGTAGCGGTACAGGGTCATCGCGCCGACACCGAGCTCGTCGGCGACCCGGCGCATCGACATCGCGGCCAGTCCCTCGGCGTCCGCGACCCGCAGCGCGGCCGCGACGATCTGGTCGACGGTCAACGCCGGCCTCGGGCCGCGGGTCGGCCGCGGGCGGCGGCGCCAGAGCAGCTCGAGGCTCTTCGCCGGGTCGCCGCTGCCGCTGTGCTCCTGATTCATGTGCGTGATCCTGATCGATCGGCTATTCTTCGTACAGTGTACGCAGTTGACCTCAGGTTAAGTCGAGGTTCTAGCGTCGGGATTTGTCGGTGGTGTGCGGAATCATCGACGACCCCAGCCGACCGAGTCAGCGGAGCACTGCCGTGAGTATGGAAATGACCGCGTGGAACTCGCTGTACCACGCGATGCACGCCCAGGACGACAAACGCCCCTTTTCCCGGGTGACGCTACGGCGGATCCTCGCCTTCGCGCGCCCCCACCGGACCCAGCTGATCTGGTTCCTGATCATGAGCGTCGGTGCCGCCGTGCTGGCGGTCGCGACCCCGATCCTGGCCGGCAGCGTCGTCAACGCGATCGTCGGCGGGAAGGCCTTCGACGTCGTACTGCGACTCTCCCTGCTGATCGCGGTGATCGCCATCGCCGAGGCCGGGCTGAGCATGCTGACACGGTGGCTGTCGGCGCAGATCGGTGAGGGCCTGATCCTCGATCTGCGGACGGCCGTGTTCGACCACATCCAGCGGATGCCGATCGCCTTCTTCACCCGAACCCGGACGGGCGCGCTCGTCTCCCGGCTGAACAACGACGTGATCGGCGCGCAGCGAGCGTTCAGCGACACCTTGTCGGGCGTGGTCGGCAACCTGGTGATGCTGGTGCTCACCCTCGTGGCGATGCTGCGGATCTCGTGGCAGATCACGCTGCTCGCGCTCATCCTGCTGCCGATCTTCGTCATCCCGGCGCGCCGGGTCGGTTCCCGGTTGGCCGGTTTGCAGCGGGAGGCGGCCAACTACAACGCGACGATGAGCACCCAGATGACCGAGCGGTTCTCGGCGCCGGGCGCGACGCTGGTCAAGCTGTTCGGGCGGCCGGCGCGGGAGTCGACGGAGTTCGCGGTGCGGGCGCGGCGGGTGCGCGACATCGGCGTCCGGACCGCGATGGTGCAGTGGCTCTTCGTCACCGCGCTGACGCTGGTGTCGGCTCTGGCCCTGGCTGTCGTCTACGGGCTCGGCGGGTTCCTGGCGCTGCGGGATCAGCTCGATGCCGGCGCGGTCGTGTCGATGGCGCTGCTGCTCACCCGGCTGTACTCACCGCTGACCGCGCTGGCGAGTGCGCGCCTCGAGGTGATGACGGCGCTGGTGAGCTTCGAGCGCGTCTTCGAGGTGCTCGACCTCGAGCCACTGATCAAGGACAAGCCGGACGCGGGCCGCGTGCCCGAGGGACCGGTCGCGGTGGAGTTCGCCGACGTGAGCTTCGCCTACCCGTCGGCGGACAAGGTCTCGCTCGCCTCGCTCGAAGAGGTCGCGAAGCTGGACACCCGCGGCGGTGTCGAGGTGCTCCACGAGGTCTCGTTCCGCGCCGAGCCCGGGCAGATGATCGCGCTCGTCGGATCATCCGGAGCCGGCAAGTCGACGATCGCGCAACTCATCCCCCGGCTGTACGACGTGGACTCGGGTGCGGTGAAGCTCGCGGGGGTCGACGTCCGTGACGTGTCGGCGGAGTCGTTGCGGCAGACGCTCGGGATGGTCACCCAGGACGGGCACCTGTTCCACGACTCGATCAGGGAGAACCTGCTGCTCGCGCGCCCCGAGGCCGCGGAGGAGGATCTCTGGGACGCGCTCGAGCGGGCGCGGCTGGGTGAGCTGATCCGGTCCTTGCCGGACGAGCTGGACACGGTGGTCGGCGAGCGTGGGTATCGCCTGTCGGGTGGCGAGCGACAGCGGTTGACGATCGCGCGGTTGCTGCTCGCGCAGCCGCGGGTGGTGATCCTCGACGAGGCGACCGCGGCGCTCGACTCCACGAACGAGGCCGCCGTGCAGGCCGCGCTGACCGAAGCGCTGGCCGGGCGTACGGCGGTGGTCATCGCGCACCGGCTGTCGACGATCCGGGCCGCCGATCAGATCCTGGTGATCGAGGCCGGGCGGATCGTGGAGCAGGGCCGGCACGCGGAGTTGCTCGCGGCGGGCGGGCGGTACGAGGAGTTGTACCGGACCCAGTTCGAACAGCCCGGGACCGAGACAGTTCCGGTCTGACGTTTCATTCATCGAGTAGGAGGTTGCTGGGTTGGTGGGCACGGGGAACGAGCTGGCTGGATGCGCGGTGGTCTTCCAACCGGCTGATCCACCACGGACAAGCCAGATCGCCTTCTGGGATCCCTCGGGTGCCCCACTCCCGCTGGGCGTGGGAGAGCAGGTCGACCTGCAGCTGGTAGTCGACGGTCAGCTTCAGCAGGTCGCAGCGATCCAGCGACCTGTTTCCGAGGCGGTGCCTGTCCTCGGGCGGATGCGGCGTGCGCCGGGTTCGCATCCGTCGGCGGCCTTCTGGGGAGGGGCGTCGCTGGTCGCACTTCAGCTGGTTGCCCGGGGCAAGCTCCTCCCCGGCGTCTCCCCCGCGGGCCACGACGCCTGGCGCGTCGGCCCGCTGGACCCCGAGGACATCACCCGCGTCCTCACCCTCGCCGAGTCGATGCCCGCCTCGGCCCGTGCGCTGCCGCTGCCGGGAGACGAGGTACGGCTACCGGTCGCCGAGGACGTGGTGCGGGAGTTCCTGGATGCGGTCGCCGACGGGATGCCTCGATCGCCGGCCGCCGCCAAGGCACACCAGACGAACCTGTTCACCGCCACCGCACCGCAACGCGCCGACCGTCTCCGTCCCTGGGCGGACGAAGTCTCCGCCGGTCTCGACACCGGAGTCCGCATCTCGCTCCGGATCGACATGACCGAAGCGCTCGCCTTCAGCGCCGCCGTCCAGCTGCACAGCCTCAAGGACCCAACGCTCGTGCGCGACGCCGACGACGTCTGGGCCGAGGACGTTCCCGGCTTCGGACCGCGCGCCCGTATCGACGCCACCCTGGCGATCCGGCGTGCGGCCCGTGTCTGGGCGCCACTCGGTCGCCTGCTCGACTCCGCCGTACCGGATCGGATGGAGTTGGCGGATGAAGAGGTCGCCGATCTGCTCGCTGGGTCGGCGCAGCGGTTGGCTGCGGCCGGTGTCGACCTGCACTGGCCGCGTAGCCTCGGCCGCGCGCTCAAGGCCCGTGCTGCGATCACCTCGGCGGATGGTCCGCCGAGTGACATGCCCGGGTTCTTCGGCGGTGCGAAGACGCTCGACTTCAGCTGGCAGGTTGCCCTCGGCGACGATCCGCTGACCGAGGCCGAGCTCGACCAGCTCGCCGAAGCCACCCGCCCGGTGGTCCGGCTTCGCGACCAGTGGATGCTCATCGATCCCGAGCTGGCGCGCAAGGCCCGCGAACGCGTCCTCAAACCTGTCACGGCCATCGACGCGCTCGGCGTCGCGCTCACCGGCACCGCCGAGATCGACGGCCAGCAGGTCACCGTCACGCCGACGAAGTGGCTCGACGATCTCCGCGCCCGGATCGCCGACCCCGACCGCGCCGACGAACCGATCGAAGCGCCGCCCGGTCTGAACGCCACCCTGCGCGACTATCAGCTCCGCGGCCTCCGCTGGCTGGCCCGGATGACGTCGCTCGGCCTCGGTGGCTGCCTCGCGGACGACATGGGCCTCGGCAAGACGATCACGCTCATCTCCCTACACGTTCAACGCCAGCAGTCCGACGACACCGCCGGCCCGACGCTCGTGGTCTGCCCTGCCTCGCTCCTCGGCAACTGGGAGCGCGAGGTGCAACGGTTCGCGCCCGGCACTCCGGTGCGGCGGTTCCACGGCACGTCTCGTTCACTCGACGACGCGCGCGAGGGGTTCGTGCTCACGACGTACGGCACCCTGCGGCGCGACGCCGTACGGCTGGCCGATCATCGGTGGGGGCTCGTCGTCGCCGATGAGGCGCAGCACGTGAAGAACCCGACCTCCGGTACGGCGAAGGCGCTGCGGACCGTCCCCGCGCAGGCGCGGGTCGCCCTGACCGGTACTCCGGTGGAGAACAACCTCTCCGAGTTGTGGGCGATTCTCGACTGGACGACGCCCGGGCTGCTCGGGCGGCTCGGCAGCTTCCGGAACCAGTGGGCGACGCCGATCGAGGCGGACAAGGACGAGCAGGTCGCGGCGCGGCTCGCGAAACTCGTGCGCCCGTTCCTGCTGCGCCGGCGGAAGTCGGACCCGGGGATCGCGCCGGAGTTGCCGCCGAAGACCGAGACCGATCAGCCGGTGTCGCTGACGCGCGAGCAGGTTGCGTTGTACGAGGCAACGGTTCGCGAGTTGATGGACGAGGTTCGCGCGAGTGACCGGATGGCGCGCCGCGGGCTGATCGTGAAGCTCCTGACCGGTCTCAAACAGATCTGCAACCACCCGGCGCAGTACCTCAAAGAGCCCGGCGACGCGCGGCTGACCGGTCGCTCCGGCAAACTCGAGCTCCTCGACGAGCTCCTCGAGACCATCGTCGCCGAGGACGGCGCAGTCCTCGTCTTCACGCAGTACGTCGCGATGGCCCGGCTGCTCGAGCGGCATCTGGCGGAGCGCGGGATACCGACGCAACTGCTGCACGGCGGGACACCGGTGCCTCAGCGCGAGGAGATGGTGGATCGCTTCCAGGCCGGTGAGGTCCGCGTGTTCCTGCTCTCGTTGAAGGCTGCGGGCACCGGGCTGAACCTGACGCGTGCGGATCACGTCGTGCACTTCGACCGGTGGTGGAACCCGGCGGTCGAGGATCAGGCGACGGACCGGGCGTACCGGATCGGGCAGACGCGGCCGGTGCAGGTGCACCGGTTGATTGCCGAAGGCACCATTGAGGACCGGATCGCCGGCATGCTCGCCGCCAAGCGCGAGCTCGCCGAAGCGGTGCTGTCGGGCGGCGAGGCGGCCCTCACCGAACTCTCCGACTCCGAACTGGCCGACCTCGTCGAGCTCCGGGCAGGTGCCCGATGACTGAGGCACAGGGATTCCCGGCGTTCGGGATGCAGCGGCGGAGTACTCGCGGGCGGTCCTGGTGGGCCCGGGCGTGGGTGCAGGCGTTGGAGGACACGTCGCTGGACAACGGTCAGCTCCGCAAGGGCCGCCAGTACGCGAACTCGGGCCAGGTCGGCACCATCACGATCAGTCCGGGCCGGATCGCGGCGACCGTCTACTCCCCCGAGGACACCTACGAGTCCGTCGTGTACGTCGACGAGCTGAGCGACGACGACTGGCGCCGGTTCCAGGAGCAGGTCGCCGCGCGTGCAGGGCACATCGCCGCGTTGCTCGACGGCGAGATGCCGCACAGCCTGGTCGAGGCCGCGGCCGACGCCGGCGTCACGCTGCTGCCGGGCATCGGCGATCTCGACCCGAGCTGTACGTGCGACGCCTGGGAACTCCCCTGCCAGCACGCGGCCGCGCTCTGCTACCAGGTCGCCTGGCTGCTCGACGCCGACCCGTTCGTCCTGCTCCTGGTCCGCGGCCGCACCCGCGAGGCCCTCCTCGACGATCTGCAGGCCGCGTCCATCCAGCCTGTCGAGGAAGCGGGCGTCTCGGTCGCCGACGTCCTGTCCGAGATCCCGGCCGAGCTTCCCGGTCCGCCGGAGCTCCCGGCGAAGATCGGTCCGGATGAGCTCGCGGTGACGGGCATCGAACCGCCCGACGGCTTCGGGCCGCAGGCCCTGCAGGTGCTGGTGCTCGACGCCGCCCGCCGCGCGCGCTCGATCCTGAACGCGCTCCTGCACGGCACCGCCGAGCCACAGCCGCTCGACGAGTGGCAGGACTCCGTCCGGCTGGCCACCGACTTCCCCGAGCTCGTCACCGCACTGACCGAGTCCACCGGGCGGAACCTTGCCCCCGGCATCGAAGCCTGGCGGTACGGCGGCGCGCCCGGCCTCGACGTACTGGAGCACACCTGGACTCCCGATGCGGCCGACCTGAACCGCGCACGGACCGAACTGCTCGCTGCGGACGACGACCTGACCATCACGACGTCAGCGAACCACTTGACGCTCGGCGCGGACAGTCAGCTCCGGCTCGATCGCCACGGCCGCTGGCACCCGTACCGGCTGGTCGACGACACGTGGACACCGGCCGGCCCGCCGTCGAAGGACCCGCTGGTCGTGAACTGGTAGACCGGCTGCGTCAGGAGGTGACGGGGCGCATCGCCATGCCCTCGGTGCCTGCCCAGGTCGTGACGAGCTGGCCGTCGTCGGCCTCGAAGGAGGTCACGGGCATCTTCACCCGGACCGGCTCCGGCGCCGGGGCCTCGCCGCCGGGGCTTCCGAGGCTGATCGCGATGAACTTCACCGTGTAGGTGTCCCTGTGACCGCCGGTGGCGAGCACGCCGGCGTACGCCTTCTCGCCGGGAGCGATGGTGATGACCTCGCCGGGTTCGGTCCCGGCCTTGACCGGGGCCGGGCGCTGGGCGTTCCCGAGCGTGACCTCCGGGTAGTTCGCGACCTCGCACTTCGTGGCGCTCGTGTTGGTGGCCTCGAGCATCAGGTGCCGGACCTGCTCACCTTGCGCGTCGTAGTTCGTGACCGTGAACTTCAGGTCGTCCATCGCGCACAGCTCGACGCTCGCCTCGCTCGGCTTCTTGGAGGTCGTCGACTTGGCCGGCTTCGCCGACGGACTCGTGCTCGCCGAAGCGGTCGGCGTCTCTGAGGTCGCAGCGGTCGTTGCCGTAGACGACGGCGTCGTACTGGCTGAAACAGTTGCGTCGGAAGGCTTTCTCCCGTCCGTCGCATTGGCCGAGCCACACGCCGCGGCCGTCAGGAGCGCAGCGGTGACCCCGGCTCCCACGACGTACGTTCTCCATTTGCGAAGACCTTGACGATTCCCCCGAGCGACAACCTTCATAGCAACTCCCCTTGTCATAAGCGTCATCGGAAACTCAGGAGAATTGACGCCTCACCCTCGGTTAAAGTTGGGTTCGACTTCGGAGGAGGTGAGTTGATGACCGCGCGATCCCGCGCTGCGGCACGTCCGGGAGCGCGCTCAGTCCTGCAGCTCATCCACTCATCCTCCGGAAGGACATTCCGTTGTCCCAGCTGTCCTGGAACACCCGTGTCGAGACGCCGTCCGACATCCAAACCCTGCGCTCGCTGACCCGCGATGCCTTCGGCCGGCAGTACGAGGTCGACTTCCTCGACGCGCATCGCGCCTCGCCGGCCGCCTGGATCCCCGGCCTCTCGTTCGTCGCAACGGTCGACGACCGGCCGATCGCCTACGCGCTCCTCACCCGCTGTTACGTCGGCGACGTACCGGTCCTGTCACTCGGACCGGTCGCCGTGCTTCCGGCGTACCAACGGCAAGGAGCCGGTGGTGCCGCGATCGAGGCCGCCCTGGCGACAGCGCGTGATCGTGGTGAGCGGGCGGTCGTGGTGCTCGGTCACGATACGTACTATCCGCGGTTCGGATTCCGACAGGCTACTGAGTTCGGTATCCACCATCCGGAGTACGACGGACCGAACCTGATGGCGATCGCGCTCGGCAACCACGACGTACCGGCCGGCGACCTGCGGTACCCGGTCACCGTCTAGCAGCGGTCGTAAAAGGTTCAGTCAAACTCGCCGAATCACTTGCGCACCTGGGTTGTATACATGAAACAGTCGGCTGCATCCGCCTACTCAGGAGCACGCGATGACTCGTCGACTTGCACTGAACCGCTTCACCACCAGGAGTCTGGTCGGGACCGGCGCGGCCGTTGTCGCGCTGGCCCTGACCGGCACCGCCTGCTCACCGGTCGAGCCGGCCGGTAGCGACAGTCCGTCCACCGGTAGCCAGGCCGCCGGCGGACAGGATGTGTTCGGGGAGCCCGCCGACGCGGCGCAGGTCAAGCAGGGCGGGACGCTGACGGTCGCGCTCTCCGCCGACCCGGACAAGCTCGACCCGACGCTGTCCCGCAGCCTGTACTCGCGCTACGTCTTCCACACGATGTGCGAGAAGCTGTACGACCTCGGCTCCGACGCCAAGGTGGTCCCCCAGCTCGCGACCGCGCTCCCGAAGATCTCCAGCGACGGCCTCAGCCTGACGATCCCGCTGAAGGAGGGCGTGAAGTTCGCCGACGGCACCGCCTTCGACTCGAACGCGGTGAAGGTCTCGCTGAACCGTCATCTGACGCTGGCCGGCTCGGCGCGCAAGAGCGAACTCGGTCCGATCACCTCGATCGATACACCGGACGCGAAGACGGTCGTCATCAAGCTGTCCAAGCCGTTCGCACCGTTGGCCGCCGCGCTCGCCGACCGCGCCGGCATGGTGCTCAGCCCGGCCGCGGTCACGAAGCTCGGCGCGAACTTCTCCACCGCGCCGGTGTGCGTCGGCCCGTTCAAGTTCGCCAGCCGGGTCGCGCAGAACTCGATCAAGGTGGTCAAGGACCCGCAGTACTACGACGCGGCGAAGGTGCACCTGGACGGGATCGAGTACCGGATCATCACCGACTCGAGCATCCGGTCGGCGAACCTGAAGTCCGGCGACGCGCAGGTCGCGGACTCGCTGTCGACGCAGGACGCACCCGAACTGCAGAAGGACGACACCGTCAGCGTGCTGCAGTCCCAGTCGCTCGGGTACCAGGGCCTGACGATCAACGTCGCCAACGCGAACGGGATCGGCAACCCGCTGAAGCCGCTCGACACCCCGATCGCGAAGGACCCGCGGGTCCGGCAGGCGCTGGCGCTGTCGATCGACCGTGAGGCGCTGGTGAAGTCGATCTTCAACGGCCTGAACACGGTCGCGTGCTCGCCGGTGTCGCCGAAGAGCGAGTTCACGTCCGACGCGGCGCAGACGTGTCCGGCCCACGACACCGCGAAGGCCAAGCAGTTGCTGGCCGACGCCGGCGTGCAGACGCCGTACAAGGTCGAGATGATCACGTCGAACAACCCGGACAGTCTGCGGCTCGCCCAGGCCCTGCAGGGCATGGTGAAGGAGGGCGGCTTCGAGCTGGTCATCAAGCCGGTCGAGTACGCCGCTCTGCTGGACCAGCAGGACCGCGGTGACTTCGAGCTCCTCCAGCTGGGCTGGTCGGGCCGCGTCGACCCGGACGCGAATATCTACAGCTTCGTCGCCACCACCGGCAGCCAGAACGTCGCCGGCTACAGCAGCCCCGACGTGGACAAGCTGCTCACCGACGCCCGCCAGGCCACCAACCAGGCCGACCGCGTCAAGCTGTACGGCGACGTCGTCACCAAGCTCCAGGCCGACGACCCGATCATCTACATGTACCGCCAGCGCAACCTCACCGGTGTCTCCAAGAAGCTGCTCGGCATCCAGGTCTACCCCGACGGCGTCATCCGCACCGCCTTCGCAGGATTCGCGAAGTGAGGCGGTACCTCCTCAATCGGTTGTGGCAGTCGGCGGTGACGCTCGTGCTCGCGACGATCGTGGTGTTCGCCGGCGTGCGGGCGTTGCCGGGTGATCCCGCGCTGGCGCTGGCCGGTGAGGACCGGGATCCGGAGTCGCTCCGTGCGATCCGGCAGCAGTACGGGCTGGATCAGTCCTGGCTGGTGCAGTTCTGGCAGTTCGTCAGTCATGCGGCGCGCGGCGATCTCGGGGAGTCGATCCGGACCGGCGCCCCGGTGCGCTCGATGATCGTCAGCGCGTTGCCGGTGACGATCGAACTGTCGGTGCTGGCGATTCTGATCGCGAGTGTGATCGGGGTCGGTGCCGGTGTGGTGGCCGCGGTCCGGCGTGGCCGGCCGGCCGAGTGGGCGGCGAACGCGCTCGCCCTGCTCGGCCTGTCGGTGCCGCACTTCTGGCTCGGGCTGATGGCGATCCTCTACCTGTCCGTTGCCCTCGGCCTCTTTCCCGCGTCCGGCTTCGTACCGTTCTTCAGTAACCCGGTCGCGAACCTGCACCACCTGATCCTGCCGGCGCTGATTCTCGGGACCGGCCTGGCCGCGGTGATCATGCGCCAGACCCGTTCCTCGATGCTCGACGCGCTCTCCGCCGACTACATCCGGACGGCGGAGGCGAAGGGCCTGCCGCCGACGGCCGTGATCGGAAAGCATGCCCTGCGCAACAGTCTGATCGTGGTCGTGACGATCGTCGGCCTGCAGCTCGGCGCGCTGATCTCGGGTGCCGTGGTGACCGAACGGATCTTCGCGCTGCCCGGCTTCGGCAAGCTGACCGTCGACGCCGTCTTCCAGCGCGACTACCCGGTCATCCAGGCGGTCGTGCTGGTGACCGCGACGGCGTACATCGTCATCAATCTGCTGGTCGATCTGTTGTACTCCGTCATCGACCCGCGGATCCGCGTGCGAGGTGAGGTGTGATGGCGGTCGCCGAAGCGCTGACAGCGGCACCACTGCGCAGTACCCGGAGCCGAGTGGTACGCCGGATCCTCCACAACCCGCTGGCTCTCACCGGGCTCGCCGTACTGGCGATCGCGATCGTGCTCGCGGTGTTCGCGAACTGGCTGGCGCCGCACGAGCCCACGCAGAACCACCTCGACCGCGCGTTCTCCGCTCCGGGGACCGCCGGCTATCTGCTCGGTACCGACGACCTCGGCCGGGACGTGTTGTCGCGGATCATGTTCGGGCTCCGGGCATCTCTCCACGTCGGCATCCTCGCCGTCGCGTTCTCGCTCGTCATCGGTGTACCGCTAGGTCTGGTCGCTGGCTACTTCCGGCCAATAGACGCGCTGATCTCGCGGCTCACCGACCTGGTGCTGGCGTTCCCGTTCCTGATCCTCGCGGTCGGGCTGGCTGCGATTCGTGGCGCGAGCCTCGGGAACGCGGCGATCGCGATCGGCATCGCCCAGATCCCGGGGATGATCCGGATCGTCCGGTCCGAGACGCTCCGGCTGAAGTCGTTGGACTTCGTCGCCGCCGCGATCGTCGAGGGTGCGAGCGACGCCTGGGTGCTCGGGCGGCACATCCTGCCGAACGCCGGGTCCGCGATCATCGTCCAGGCCACCGTCGGCATCCCGGCGGCGATCCTCGGCGAGGCGGTGCTGTCGTTCCTCGGCCTCGGCATCCAGCCGCCGGCCCCGAGCCTCGGCACGATGCTCGCCGACGCGCAGCAGTTCGCGTCCCGGGCGCCGTGGGCCGCGGTGATGCCGGGCGTCGCGATCATGCTGCTCACGCTGGCGTTCAACATCGTCGGCGACAGCCTCCGTGACGCCCTCGACCCGAAGGCGAGCCGCCGATGAAACCGATCCTCGCAGTGCAAGATCTCACCGTCACCTTCCGGACCGAGGACGGTCCGTTGTCCGCGGTGGACCGGATCAGCCTGGAGATCGGCGACGGCGAAGTACTGGCGGTCGTCGGCGAGTCCGGCTGCGGCAAGAGCGTCACCGCGATGAGTATCGCCGGGCTACTCCCCCGGACGGCCACGGTCGGCGGCTCGGTCCGCCTGAACGGCACCGAGCTGATCGGCGCCGACAAGCGCACGCTCCGGTCGATCCGCGGCCGCGAGGTGGCGTACATCTTCCAGGAGCCGATGACCTCGCTGAACCCGGTCTTCACGGTCGGCCACCAGATCAGCGAGGTACTGCGGACGCACGTCGGACTCAACCGGCAGGCGGCGCACGCCCGCGCGATCGAACTGCTCAAGCTCGTCGGCATCCCGTCCGCCGAACGCCGGGTCAGCGACTACCCACACCAGCTCTCGGGCGGCATGCGGCAGCGGGTGATGATCGCGATGGCGGTCGCCTGCGACCCGAAGGTGCTGATCGCCGACGAGCCGACGACGGCACTCGACGTCACGATCCAGGCCGGCATCCTCGACGTACTGCGGGGTCTGCGCGAACGTCTCGGGACGAGCATCGTCCTGATCACGCACGACCTCGGTGTCGTCGCCGACCTCGCCGACCGGGTCGCGGTGATGTACGCCGGACGCGTGGTCGAGACCGCCGAGGTCCACGACCTGTTCGCACGCCCGCAACATCCCTACACCGTGGGCCTGCTCGGCGCCTCCCCCGCCGCCGGACGGCACGCGGAGTCGCAACGCCTCAACGAGATCCCCGGCCTGGTCCCGGTGCTCACCGAACAGCCCGACGCCTGCACGTTCGCCGACCGCTGCACCCGGGCCGTCGACACGTGTACGTCGTCCCAGCCGCGACTCACCGACGGTCCGCACCGTGTCGCGTGCTGGAACCCGGTTCGCGAACCAGTGGAGGTCTGATGGACGCGCTCGCTGTCGAAGACCTGGTCATGCACTTCGGACCGGTGCGCGCCGTCGACGGTGTGACGCTCCGGATCCGGCCCGGCTCCGTCGTCGCGCTGGTCGGCGAGAGCGGCTCCGGCAAGTCCACGGTCGGTCGCTGCATCGTGCGACTGCTCGAACCGACGGGCGGAACGGTCCAGCTGGCCGGAGCCGACATCACCCATCTGAATCGCCGTCAGCTCCGTCCGCATCGTCGCGACGTCTCGATCGTCTTCCAGGATCCGGCGGGCTCACTCGACCCGCGGCTGTCGGTCGGCGACATCGTCGGCGAGCCACTCCGGCTGATGCGCCGCAAGGACATCCCGGCGAAGGTCGCCGACGCGCTCCGCCGGGTCGGTCTGCGTCCCGAGGTCGCCCAGCGGGCGCCGCACGAGCTGTCCGGTGGTCAGCGTCAGCGCGTCAGCATCGCCCGCGCGCTGATCTCCGAGCCGCGGTTGCTCGTGGCCGACGAGCCGACGAGTGCGCTGGATGTCTCGGTGCAGGCCGCCGTACTCAATCTGCTGGCGGATCTGCAGCGGGACCTCGGGTTCGCGTGCCTGTTCATCACGCACGATCTGTCGGCGGTCGAGTACCTCGCTGACGAGGTGGCCGTGATGTACCTCGGTCAGCTCGTCGAGCAAGGTCCGCGCACGCGGATCTTCGGGAAGCCGGCCCACCCGTACACGCAGGCGCTGCTGTCCGCGGCGCCCGTCCCCGATCCCGCCGAGCAACGGGCCCGCCGTCCCGTGCTGCTCGGTGACGATCTCCCGTCCGCGATCGACCCACCGCCCGGCTGCCGCTTCCACACCCGGTGCCCGGTCGCGGTCGACAAATGCCGGACAGTCGTCCCGGAACCACGCACGATCGGAGAAGGTGGACACCAGGTGGCTTGTCACCTCGTGAACGAAGACGGCACCGGCCCGGATGTACGCCTAACAGAAGGAGTGTCTCGATGACGTTCACCACCCGGCCCACCTTGCGCGGCACGTTCGGGATGGTTTCGTCCACGCATTGGCTCGCGTCGCAGTCGGCGATGCGGATCCTCGAGCTCGGCGGGAACGCGTTCGACGCGGGCGCCGCGGCCGGATTCGTGCTGCATGTGGTCGAGCCGCACCTCAACGGGCCTGGTGGTGAGGTTCCGGCGATCATCGCGACCGCCGCGGATCCCACGCCGCGGGTGCTTTGCGGTCAGGGCGTCGCGCCGGCCGGGGCAACGATCGAGCACTACCGCTCGCTCGGTCTGACGCTCGTGCCCGGCTCGGGTCCGCTCGCGGCGACGGTTCCGGGCGCGGTCGACGCGTGGCTGCTCCTGCTCCGCGATCACGGGACGCTGCCGTTGAGCGTCGTACTCGAGCCGGCCATCGAGTACGCGCGCAACGGGCATCCGCTGGTACCGCGGGTCGCGGACACGATCGGCACGGTGCAGGAACTCTTCGAGAAGCACTGGCAGACCTCGGCCGCGCTTTGGTTGCAGGGCGGGCGGCCGGTGACCGGCCGATTCAGCAACCCGGCGTACGCCGCCACGCTGGAAAAGCTCGTCTCGGAAGGCGAAGCGGCTGGCGCCGACCGGCAGGCGCAGGTCGAGCGCGCGCGGACGACCTGGCGCCTGGGATTCGTCGCCGAGGCGATCGACAAGTTCTCCCGGATCCCGCACCGGGACTCCAGCGGCGAGGACCACGCCGGCCTGATCACCGGTGATGACCTGGCCGCGTTCGAGGCGAGCTGGGAGGACCCGGCGACGTACGACTGGAACGGGTTCACCGTCGCGAAGACCGGACCGTGGGGCCAGGGCCCTGGCCTGCTGCAGTCGCTCGCGGTTCTCGCGGCGCTCGGTGACGTAGATCTGGACAGCGCCGACGGTGTGCACGCGACGGTCGAGGCGATGAAGCTGTCGTACGCCGACCGCGAGGCCTGGTACGGCGACGGCGCCGACGTACCGCTCGACACGCTGCTGTCCCCGGAGTACGCCGCCGAGCGGGCGAAGCTGATCGGGCCGGACGCCTCGCTCGATCTCCGCCCCGGCAGTCCGGACGGCCGCGACCCCGTGCTCCCGTCGGTTGCGACGAGCAACGAGTCGGGCGACGCCACGACCGGTGAGCCGACCGTCTCGTCCGGCGGCGTGACCCGCGGCGACACCTGTCACGTCGACGTCGTCGACCGGTGGGGCAACATGATTTCCGCGACGCCGAGCGGCGGCTGGCTGCAGTCGTCGCCGACGATCCCGGAGCTCGGGTTCTGTCTCGGCAGCCGCGCGCAGATGTTCTGGCTCGAGGAGGGCCTGCCGGCCTCACTCGCTCCCGGTAGGCGGCCGCGCACCACGCTGACGCCGACGCTCGTCCTCCGCCACGGCGAACCGGTGATGGCGTGCGGTTCGCCCGGTGGCGACCAGCAGGACCAGTGGCAGCTGCTGTTCCTGCTCCGGCACCTCGGCGCCGGGATGGATCTGCAGGAGGCGATCGACGCACCGGCCTGGCACACCACCGGCTTCCCGTCGTCGTTCTACCCGCGCGCCACCGAACCCGGCGGGCTCGTGGTGGAGACCCGCGTCGGCAAGGACGTGCGCGACGAACTCGTCCGGCGCGGACACGTCGTCACCGAGTCCGACCCGTGGAGCCTCGGCCGGCTCTGCGCCGTACGGAAGGAGGCCGACGGCGTGCTCGCGGCCGCGGCGAACCCGCGCGGCATGCAGGGTTACGCGGTCGGTCGCTGACCCAGCGCCGCCTGCGCGGCGGCCTGGACGTGCAGGCGGGCGGCGGTGCTCGCCGCCTCGGCGTCGCCCGCCTCGATCGCGTCGACCAGCCGGACGTGTTCCTCGGACGAGTGCGGTGCCCGCTGCGCCGCGCCGACCCGGAACACCCAGTGCACGTGGTGGTACATCGCGGCCGAGATCGAGTGCAGCCAGCGGTTCCCGCTGACCTCGATCACGGCCCGGTGGAACGCACTGTTCAGCTCGGCGACCCGGTCGAAATCCGCCGCTGCCGTCGCCTCGTTCGCCTCCGAGATCAACC
Source organism: Kribbella sp. NPDC054772 (assembly GCF_053611945.1). Lineage (NCBI taxonomy): Bacteria > Bacillati > Actinomycetota > Actinomycetes > Propionibacteriales > Kribbellaceae > Kribbella > Kribbella sp. NPDC054772. Next base: position 64,381 of record NZ_JBSHBJ010000028.1, read on the forward strand.
GGCGGAGCGTCGCGATCCCCTCGGCCGTCGCGCGCTCCGCGGCCAGCCCGGCGGCGAGCGTCTCGAGCTGCTGCCGTACGCCGAACAGGTCGCGCACCGCGGTCTCGTCGAGCGTCGCCACCACTGCTCCCCGGCGCGGCAGGATCTGCACGAAGCCCTCGGCCTCGACCACCCGCAGCGCTTCCCGCACCGGATTGCGTGACACCCCGAAGTCGTCCGCGAGCCGGGTTTCGGTCAGCCGCTCGCCCTGGCCGTACTCACCGTCGACGATCCGCCGCCGCAGTTCCGCGAGGACCTGTTCGCGCAGCGCGACATGATCGGCACCGATCGTCCGTACGGTCATCCCACCCCGAGCCGCACCGTCCAGTTGCTCCACCCCTGGCTCCTCTCCCCGTTCGCCTCACCCCGCTGTGACCCGCGCGCCACGGTAGCCGATCGGGGACCCGGCGGCACCTGATCCAGTGCCGCGTTATGTTGACCACTTGAGCATCCAACTGGTTCCACTGACGGATCCCGACTACCGCCCGCTCAGCCGCCGGCTCGCCTGGCTGGCCACCGAGGCCGACGGTACGCCGGTGGGCTCCGCCTTCCTCAGACTCGACAGTCGCCGGCACCACGCGCACCTGGCCGAGTTCGAACTCACCGTGCACCCCGCCGAACGGCGTCGCGGCATCGGGTCGCGACTGCTCGGCGCGGTCGTCGCCAGCGGCCGCGAGCACGAGATCCGGACCCTGCTGGCCGACGTCGACGTCAACTCCGTCGGCGACCACTTCCTCGAGCACCACGGTTTCGCGATCGGCCTGACACTGATCTACGCCCGACTCGACCTGACCGATCCGACTCCCGACGTACCGGACGTGCCTGGGTATCGGCTCGTCTCGTGGGAGGGCGTCGTACCGGACGAGCTGGTGCAGACGTTCACCGATGCGCGGACGGCGATGGACGACGCGCCTTCGGGCACGATCCGGACCGGGGTCGACGTGTGGGACGTCGAGCGGACCCGGTACGCCGCGCAGCTGATCGAGCAGCGTGGTGAGCACATCTCGGTCGTCGCGGCGATCGACCGCTCCGGGATGATCGCCGGCTTCACCGAGGTCGTCGTACCGGGTGACGGGAAGGGCGACGGGCAGCACTACGGCACCGCCGTCCTCCCCACGCACCGCGGCCGCGGTCTCGCACTGTGGATGAAGGCCGCGCAGATCCACGAGACCCGCCGACGCTTCCCCGACCTCGACGGTCTCCTCACCGACACCGTCGACACCAACGTGCCGATGCGCCGTACCAACGACCACCTCGGCTACCGCCCCCGCTTCGAAGTCCGCCGCCGCAAACTCGACCTCTAGCAGCCGGGTCGTGTGCCAGCGCTACTGGCCGAGGATCTTCTGGACGGCGGCCGTCGTGATCGGGTGGTAGCCGGGGCGGGCCTTGGCGAAGACCTCGGCGGCGAAGGCGCGGTCGGTGCCGGCGAGCGCCTGGTAGACCGGCAGGATCAGCTTCATCCGCCCGACATCGGTGAGGAACCCAGCCATCTCGGCGTACGCCGCCTCGTAGCTGCTGGCGGCAACGATCTGGTACCAGCGCCGCGCGATCTCACCGTTCGCGGTCCCGGTCAGCCCGAACGCGCGGTCCAGCTGCTGCAGCAACACCGGGCTCAGTACGTCGGGAGCCGCGTCCAGGAACCGCAGCCACTCCTGCGTCGTCCACCGGTCCGCGCCGTGCGGCAGCTCGCCCGTGGTCAGCCAGTTGGCCCGCGCCTCGTCGACGACCTGGAACCGCGCCGACGCCGCGCGCTCCGCGAACGCCGGGATGCCCGGCTCGTACAGCCACGCGGCCACCTCCTCGGACGTCACTACGTCCGGATGCGACGCGAGCAGAGTCTCCTGCAGGTGCTCGACGAAGTTGTCGGAGTTGATGCTGCGGAACGCGAACCGGTCGAAGTACCCACGCAGGAACGGGTCGAAGACCTCCCGCGTGAACCGCTGCTCCAGCCAGGACAGGAACCACGACCCCTTGAGCGGTCCAGTCGACGTCGTCCCGTGGTACTCCGAGCGGTGGTGCAGACCCGGCAGTTCGACCGCGAGCTCAGCCGGCGTCAGCGGGTCCAGCTTCACGACGGTCGCGTGCTGCTTGATCGCGGTCTCCATCAGCGCGAACTCGGACCCGTAGACCGCCTCGACGATCCGGTTCTCGACGTACGACGTGAAGCCCTCGTTCAGCCAGATGTCGTCCCAGCTGTCCTGGGTGACCAGATTGCCGGACCAGCTGTGCGCGAGCTCGTGCGCGATCACGCTGACCAGCGACTTGTCGCCGATCACCACGGTCGGGGTCGCGAACGTCATCCGCGGGTTCTCCATCCCGCCGTACGGGAAGGACGGCGGGAGGACGAGCAGGTCGTAGCGGCCCCAGCGGTACGGGCCGAAGAGCTCCTCGGTGACCCGCATCATCTCCTCGGTGTCGACGAACTCGGTCGCCGCCTTCCGCACCGTGGCGGGCTCGGCCCACACACCGGAACGCTCACCGAGCGGCTCGAAGACCAGATCGCCCGCGGCGATCGCCAGCAGGTACGACGGGATCGGCTCGGGCATCACGACGTCGTACGAGCCGGTACGGCGGGACGTCGTACCGTTGTCGGCGCTCATCAGCACCATCAACTCCGGCGGCGCGGTGACGTGCGCGGCGTAGCTGAACCGGATGCTCGGCGTGTCCTGCAGCGGCACCCAGCTGCGGGCGTGGATCGCCTGCGACTGGCTGAACATGAATGGCATCACGCCACCGGCCGTCATCGCCGGCTCCAGCCACTGCAGCCCGCTCGCGGTCGGCGCGGTCCGGTAACTGACCTTCACCCGCGGATGGCTCGCCGTCCGGATCGTGAGCGCGGATCCGAGCTCCTTGTCCGGGAGTCCGAGGCTGAACTCCAGCGGCTCCCAGCCGTCGGCCGTCTGCCCCTCGACGCCCAGCACCGTGAGGTCGCGGGTGTCGAGGACGAGGCGGTCGGCCGGGCCGGTCCAGGCGAGGGTGTGCGTGGCACTGCCGGCCAGCACTTTCTCGTCGAAGTCCAGCGCGAGGTCGAGCTCGAGGTGAGTGGTCCGAACCAGCTGCGGCTCGGCATAGGAGTGGCGATCGTGCGTCAAGGGAAGCTCCCGGGTGAGGCGTCCGACGAACAGTACCCACGTCCCGACCGGTTCGGACGACCAATCTGGGTCATCCGCACCAACGTGCCAAAACCCCGGTTCGCTCCTGACACCGGTTGCGCTCCAGGGGGTGCCTACTAGCAGACTGTCACCATGACGTGCGACGGCAGTCCGGAGCTGGTGCTGAGACGGCGGCCGTTCGGATCGTGGCTGCTCGGCCCCGCCGACCAGAGCCCACGGCGGCTGCGCGCCCGGCTGCAGGTCCTGATGACCACCTTCTCGATCGGCACCAACCTGATCGGCGCGCTGGTCGTCTTCGTGCTCGCCGTCTTCGTCCTGCCCGGCCCGTCGCTGGTCGACCAGCTCCAGCTCGTCGACGCGATCATCATCCCGCTGTACTTCGTGTTCGCGATGGCGATCGGCTGTGTCTGGAGCACCCGCTTGACCCGCCGCGTGACCCGGTGGATCGACCTGGACCGACCGGCGACCCGCCGGGAGCAGATCGCCACCCTGCAGTTGCCGCTGCGGCTCACCCTCATCGAGGTGCTGCTCTGGCTGGTCGCCGCGGTGTTCTTCACCGTGATGACGGTGCTGCTGCAGCCGGAGAACGCGCTGCGTGTCGCGCTCACCGTGATCGACGGCACGATCATCACCTGCGCGGTCTCGTACCTGCTGACCGAGTTCGCGCTGCGTCCGGTCGCGGCGCGGGCCCTGGTCGACTCACCGCCGCCGCGCCGGCTGCTCGCGGCCGGGTTGAAGGCGCGGACGGTGTTCTTCTGGGCCGTCGGGTCCGGCGTACCGGTGGCCGGCCTGATGCTGGCCGCCGTACTGGCGCTGATCGAGGGCGACGTCACCTCGACGCGGCTGTCGATCGTGATCCTCGCGCTCGGCATCGTGGCGCTCGGCAACGGTGCGCTGCTGACCTGGTTGTCGGCCAAGTCGGTGGTGGCTCCGGTGCGCTCGGTGCGGGACGCGCTCACGCTCATCGGCGAGGGCCGGCTCGACGTGAGCATCCCGGTCTTCGACGGCACCGAGCTCGGGTCGCTGCAGGCCGGGTTCAACCGGATGACCGAGGGGCTGCGCGAGCGGGAACGGATCCGCGACGTCTTCGGGCGGTACGTCGGTCCCGGCGTCGTCCAGGAGGCGCTGACGAGCGACCGGCTCGGCGGCGAGGAGCGGTTCGCCGCGGTGCTGTTCATCGACCTGGTCGGATCGACCGAGCTGGCGACGCAGCGGCCGCCGACCGAGGTCGTGCAGCTGCTCAACCGGTTCTTCGCGATCGTGGTCGACGAGGTGGACCGGCAGGGCGGGTTCGTGAACAAGTTCGCCGGTGACGCCGCGCTGGCCGTCTTCGGCGCACCGGCCGAACTGCCCGATCCCGCGGGGAGCGCGCTCAGTGCCGGACGTGAGCTGGCACGGAGGCTTGCCGAGGAGTTGCCGGAAGCAACGGCGGGGATCGGGATCACTGCCGGGATCGTGGTGGCCGGCACCGTTGGCGACGTACGGCGGCACGAGTACACCGTGATCGGGGATCCGGTGAACGAGGCGGCGCGGTTGAGCGAGCTCGCCAAGACCTCTCCGGGGCGGTTGATCGCCTCGATGGCCGCTGTCGACGAGTGCGAGCCGAGTGAGGCCGATCAGTGGCGGACGAGTGAGCTGGTCACTGTGCGAGGCCGGTCGGTGCCGACGCAACTGGCTGTCCCGCAGTCATGAGGTCGTGCAGCAGCGCGGCGCCGTACAGCATCGCTTTGGTCTGGCGGTCGTGGGCGGCGCGGCGCTCGGCGATCGCGGCCCGCAGCGCCTCGGTGCTGCCGGTCCTGCGGAGCCCGTCGAGCACCGGTTTGATCTGCTCGAAGTAGTAGTGCCCCTTGCGGAGCATGTGGATGATCCGCGCGTCGCGAACCTGTTCGGCGCCGTACCGGCGGTACTTCGTCCCCGGTTCACGCGTCGGCGCGAGCAGACCGGCGGCTTCCCAGACGCGCAGTGCTGACGGCCGGATGCCGAGGCGATGCGCGAGTTCGCCGACCAGGAGCGACGGGCCGGTGTGCTCGTCAACCTGCTCCGCGGCGAGTGCGGCCAGGGCGTCGCTCGCGGCGTCCGTTGCGAGGCGTTGCTCGTGGAGGGCGGCATGGGACGCGTCGACGAGTCGGTACGCGAGCGCTTCGTCGCCGTTGTGGACTGCGCGCATGATCTCGGTCGCGGTCTCGGCGCCGAAGCCGGGCGCGAGCGCGCGGTACGTCAGCAGCGCCGACACATGCTCCGGACCGTACTGCCGGTACCCGGTGTCCGACCGTGGCGCGGGCGGCAGGATTCCGGCGGCCTCGTAGTTGCGGACGAGCTGGGTCGACACCCCGGCCCGGCGCGCCAGATCTACCGGCCGCAATCCCACTAGCGCCCTCCGGAGACGTCGACGCTCGTCCCGGTCATGTACGAGGAACGGTCCGACGCGAGGAACGCGATCACCTCCGCGACCTCCTCGACCCGTCCCGGCCGGGCCAGCGGCGGCGTCGTACCCAGACGGTCCAGGCGGCCCGGCTCGTGGATCTCGGTCTCGATCAGGCCCGGGCGGACCCCGAGGACGCGGACGCCCTCCTGCGCGACCTCGTTCGCCAGGCCGGTGGTGAGCGCGTCGACCGCGGCCTTGCTCGCCGCGTAATCGACGTACTCGCCGGCCGATCCGAGCACCGCCGCGCGGGACGAGACGTTCACGAGGACTCCCCCGTTGCCGCCGTACGCCGTCGACATCCGGCGGACCGCGGCGCCGGCGACCAGGAAGGCGCTGATCGCGTTGATCCGGAACACCCGGTCGAGGCGTTCGGCGTCGTACTCCGCCACCCGCCCGGCCGGCGAGACGACGCCGGCGTTGTTGATCACGGCACCGATCGGGCCGAGCTCGGCGGTCACGGTGTCGAAGAGGCGCTCGATCTGGTCGGCCTCGACGATGTCCGCCGGTACGGCGATCGCGCGCCGGCCGAGCTCCTCACACGCCTTCACGACGCCCGCCGCCGCATCGGCCTGCGTCCGGTAGTTCACGCCGACGTCCCAGCCGTCCGCGGCGAGCGCGAGGGCCGCGGCGGCGCCGATCCCCCGACTCCCGCCGGTCACCAGCACAACCCCACGCCCGTCAGTCCCGGAAGTCATGGCCCTACTGTTTCACGCGGGCGGAATGACCAAGCCGAGCTGGGTCTCGGAGTCGACGAAACCGACCGACCGATAGATCCGGATCGCGAGGTACTCCGGGTCCGCCACCATCACCAGCGTCTTCGCCCCACCCTCGTTCAGCCCGTACGTCGACGCGCGGTGGACGAGCGTGCTGGCCAGCCCACGACCCCGGTCCTCGAGCGACGTCTGCACGTTCTGGAACCGCGCCAGACCCTTGCCGTCGAACATCAACCCGAGCGAACTCTGCAACCGGTCACCGTCGAACGCGCCGAACCACAGCCCGTGGCCCGCCTCGACCAGCGCGCGCTGCGTCGCCACTTTCCGCCGCGAGAACTCCTCGTAGGCGTCGTCAACTGTCCTCGCGGCTGTGGCCAGCCCCTGCTGGAACAGCTGCTCCCAGTCCCCGTCCCCACTCAGCAAGCGGTACGTCGACTCCTCGTTCGGCCGCTGCGGCGGGACGACACTGTCGGCCGTCATCACAACGCTGGGCTCCACCGTGAAGCCGGCGGCGGTGACCTCGTCGGCGGCCCCGACCTCGCCGTCCACACTGTCGATGCCGAGCGCAACATGCTCCGCGGCCGGGAACTCGCGGTGGAAGTCGTCGAGCCGGATCTTGGTGTCGCCGGGTGCGAACGGCGTCCGGTAGAGCAGGTAGTTCCCCCACCAGAAACCGGGATTGCCCGGGGTCCGCACAACGACGTACGCACCCTTGTCCTCGAACTCGCTGCCGCCCAGCGCGAGCAGCAACAGGTCCGTTCGGTAGCCGAGGCTGGTGATCTCCACGCCACCATCCTCGCTCCGGCGTCAACCAGGTTTGGTGGTTGACATGCAACCTAGCGGCTGCCTATTTTGGTCATGCAACCAATCGGCTGCATGACTTGATCGGAGCGTGATGGACGACGAGGTGTTCCGCGCCCTCGCGGACCCGAGCCGCCGGCGGCTGCTCGACCTGCTGAATGCGCGCAACGGGCAGACCCTGCGCGACCTGTGCGCCGAGCTCGACATGACGCGGCAGTCGGTGAGCAAGCACCTCGCCGTACTCGAGGGCGCGAATCTCGTCACCACCGTGTGGCGCGGGCGAGAGAAGCTGCACCACCTCAACGCCGAGCCGATCAACGCCATCGCCGACCGCTGGATCCAGCAGTACGACCGGCGCCGGGTCCAGCTGTTCGCAGACCTCAAGACGACTTTGGAGGCTCAGACCACCATGAACGACTTCGTGTACACGACCTACATCCGGACGACGCCCGAGCAGCTGTGGCGGGCGCTCACAGAACCGGCCTTCACCGAGCAGTACTGGGGGCTGCACCACGAGACCGACTGGAAGGTCGGCTCCGAGATGATCTGGCACCAGAGCGACGGCAAGGCGACGATCTCGGGCTCGGACCAGGTCGTCGTCGAGCACGAGCCGTACCGGCGACTCGCCTACACCTGGCACCACATCACGCCGGAATTCGCGACCGCGGTCGGCTTCGACGACGAACTGCGCGACAAGATCAGCCCGGAGCCGCTGTCGACCGCGATCTTCGAGCTCGAGCCGGTCGACGACGGCCAGGTGAAACTCACCGTCGTCCACACGGGCTTCGAGCCCGGCAGCACGATCCGGACGATGATCCAGGATGGCTGGCCGCGGGTGTTCGCCGACCTGAAGTCCTTGCTGGAGACCTCGCCAGTCCGGGCATGAAAACGTTCACACGCGTCAGCTCGGACCACTTTCAGCCGTAACTGGTTCTTTTTCGACTCTTGCCATGGCAACGTTTTCATTCTACGGTCGGGCCGCAGGAAACGGTGCGGGGGTCGAAGGAGAATGTCGATGAGACGAAACATGCTCGCCCTGACCGCCGGGCTGCTGGCCGTCCCGCTGGCGCTGTCCGGCTGCGGTGGCTCCGGGGACGACGATGCGGCCGGCGGAGTCGTCCGGCTGACGTTCCGGCAGTTCGATCCGCCGAGTGAGATCGGCGGACTGCAGACGGTGGTCCAGACCTGGAACGCCAAGCATCCCGACATCCAGGTGAAGCTCGAGACGCTGAGCGGACCGGACAGCGCCCAGCAGTTCGCCCGCGAGGCCAACTCGGGCTCCGGACCGGACGTCGTCCAGATCGCCAACGTGAACGTGAAGGACCTCGCCAAGCCGAAGATCCTGAAGCCGATCGACGACCTGGCGAAGAAGTCCGCCCCGGAGACGCCCGTCGACCAGTACCTGGCGCTCGACCTGGCGAAGTTCCAGGACAAGACGTGGGCCCTCCCCTGGACCGTCGACACCTACGCGCTGGCGTACCGTCCGGACCTGCTGACCGCCGCCGGCCTGAAGCCGCCGACGACTTGGGACGAGCTGACAACCGACGCGGTCAAGCTCAGTGACCCGAAGGCCAAGCGCTCCGGTTTCTGCTTCACCGGCGCGAGCGGCCCCGGCTCCGGTCAGTGGTTCCCGATCAACTACTACCTGTGGTCGCACGGACAGACGCTGGTCAAGCAGGACGGCGACAACTGGAAGGTCGGCGTCGGCCAGGACGAACTGCAGTCCACGATCGACTACTTCAACAAGCTCTTCACCTCGGGCGCAACCGCCAAGTCGATGATCGCGGTCGAGCAGCTGACCGACCCGCAGCTCGTCGGCGGGCTGTCCCGCGGGACCTGCGCGATGACGATGATGGCGCCGCAGACCTTCCGCCAGGCCAAGAAGGCGAACCCGGCCGTGCAGACCGCGCCGATGCCCGACGGGCTGAAGGACGGCGCCACCCACCTCGGCGGCCGGATGCTCGGGATCAGCGCTGCCTCCAAGCACCCCGAGCAGGCGTGGAAGTTCCTCAAGTACCTCAACAGCTCCGAGGCGTTCACCAAGATCTCGCAGTACCCGGCGGCCACCACCGTGCTCACCAAGATGAAGGTCCCGGCGGGCGAAGAGGGCTACCAGCAACAGTTGCCGCATGCCCAGACGTTCGGTCGCTACATCAGCGGTCCGGTGCCGGTGAACACGCTGAGCAAGATCACCAACGCCCAGTTCGGCGCCGTGTACTCCGGGCAGACCGACAGCCACTCGGCGGCGGCGAACATCATCAGCCAGATCGAGGGTGAGCTGAAGTCGCGATGAATGCCGGCCGCCTCCCGCGGCGTCGCGGTCCGTCCGGCGCGCTGACGCCGTACGGGCTGATCGCCCCGGGGCTGATCATCCTGCTGTTGTTGTTCGCCGTCCCGGCCGCCTACAACCTCTGGCTGTCGGTCCACGACGTCACGCCGTACGACGCCCTCGGGGACGGCGTGTCCGTCGGGCTCGGGAACTTCCACTCGGTGCTGAAGAACCCGTTGACGCTGAGCAGCCTGAAGAACACGGTCGTCTGGCTAACGCTCGCGACCGTCGCGATCCGGTTGGTCCTGGGGCTCGGTATCGCACTGTTGCTGCAGGCTCCGGTCCTGCGCCGGCTCCGGCTGGTCGGGGTGACGCGGACGCTGGTGCTGATCCCGTGGATGATCCCGCCGACCGTCGCGGTCGCCGCCTGGCGGTGGCTGCTCGACGGGCAGGCCGGTCTGCTCAACCAACTGCTGATGCGGTTCGGTCTGATCGACCAAGGAGTCCCGTTCCTCGGACAGACGAGCACCGTGTGGTGGTGCGTGATCGCGATCATCTCTTGGCGTGAGCTGCCGTTCGTGATCATCGTGCTGATGGCCGGGCTGCAGGCGATTCCGCAGGACCAGTACGAAGCGGCGGCGATCGACGGAGCCGGCCGCTTCGGGACGCTCTGGAACGTCACGCTGCCGAACCTGCGGCCGGTGCTCGGCGTCGTCGGGCTAATGATCACGATCAACTCGTTCAACAACTTCGTCTACGTGTGGCTGACGACCGGCGGCGGCCCGGGCACCTACACCCAGGTCCTCGCGACGCAGCTGTTCACCACGGCCTTCGTCGACAACAAGCTCGGCTCGGGTGCGGCGATCGGGCTGCTGATGTCGTTCTGCATGGTCCTGTTCACGATCTTCTACTTGGGGGTCCTGCAGCGGAGGTCGAAGGCATGACCGCGACGACGTACACGCGAACGGAAGCCTCGACAACGACCCGGGAGCTGCGGCGGCGCAAGGTCCGGTCGCGGACCGGTGACGCGGTCGTGCTGGCCACGGTCGCGGTTGTGCTCGCCGCGATGGTCTTCCCGTTCGCCTGGATGGTGATGACCGCGTTCCGGCCGGCGGACGAGATGTTCGACCTGAACCGGATCTTGCCGGACCACTTCACCCTGCACGGCTTCCAGCAACTGTTCTCGGGCTCGTCCTTCGGTCGCTACGTGCTGAACAGCGCGATCGTGGCACTCGCCGCGATGGTCATCGCGGTCTTCATCTCCTGCCTCACCGGCTACGCGTTCTCGCGGTTCGAGTTCCGGGGCAAGCGGGTGCTGATGGTGGTCTTCATCGCGGTGCAACTGTTCCCGTTCGTCATCCTGATCACGCCGCTGTACCTGTTCTTCTCCGAGCTGCACCTGCTGAACACGTACCAGGGCCTGATCCTCGCGTACGTCGGGTTGGTGCTGCCGTTCGCGACGTACCTGATGATGGGGTACTTCAACACCGTCCCGAAGGGGCTCGACGAGGCGGCGCGGATCGACGGCTGCTCACCCCTCGGGGTGCTGTTCCGGGTGATCTTCCCGATCGCCTGGCCCGGGGTGGCGACCGTCGCGATCAACACGTTCGTGATGGCCTGGGAGGAGTACCTGTTCGCGAAGGTGCTGATGACCGACAACCAGCTGAAGACCGTGCAGGTCGGGCTGTCCGACTACTTCGGCGAGTTCACGACACAATGGGACCTCGTCATGTGCGCATCGGTGGTGGCGTCGGTTCCCACCGTCATCCTCTTCGCGATCGCTCAGCGACGTCTGGTATCCGGTCTCGCGACCGGCAGCGTGAAGGAGTGACGATGAACAGTCAGCCCAGGCCGCCGACGATCAAGGACGTCGCCACCCTGGCCGGGGTCAGTATGTCCACCGTGTCGCGGGTGCTGAACGGATCCGCGGCCGTCCAGACCGAGACCGCCGAGCGGGTACGGCGTGCCGTGACCCAGCTCGACTTCGTGCTCAGCGCGTCGGCACGCTCGCTGCGTCCCGGCGTTCGGTCAATGACCTGGGGCTTGCTCGTCGACGCCGTCGAGTCGCACTACTTCAGCACGCTGATCGCCGAGCTCGACCGGGCGGCGCAGGACCACGGTTCCACTCTGCTCGTGTCGGTGACGCAGAAGGAGTGGGCGCGCGAGAAGCATCTGATCAAGGAGATGTCGAGTCGCCGCGTCGACGGGCTGTTCGTCGTACCTGCCAACGGTGACGTGCTCGGCGAGCGGTCGCGCTTGTCGAGTGTGCCGATCGTGTATGTCGATCGGATCCCGAGCGGTGTCGTCGCGGATGTGGTGACGTTCGACTACTACAAGGCGATGGCCGATCTCGTCGAAGAGCTGTGGACGCAGGGGCATCGCCGGATGGCGTTCATCGGTGGCGAGGTGGACACAGACCCCGGATCGCGGCGGTACGCGGCCTGGAACGACATCCTTCGCCAGCACGGCAGCACTCCCGATCCGAACCTCGTGAGCGTCGGCCATCTGGTTGCCGACACCGCGACCGAGGCCGTCGTCGGGATGCTGCGTTCCGATCAGCCACCGACCGCTGTCGTCACCACGACCGGTCTGCTGCTGCTCGGCGTACTGCATGCGATCGCACTGGAAGGCGCTGACATCGAGGCCGCCTGTACGGAGGAGATCGACTCGGCGTTCCTCTCCCCCGTGCCGCTCACCCTGGTGGCCGCGGACTTCAAGCTGCTGGTGAGCAATGCCGTCGAACTCCTCACGGCCCGCGTCGAGAACCACAGCGAGCCGCCGACCACCCGGCTGCTGCCCACCGGCCGCGTGCGGCTCGAACCGCGCCGCTCCTCGACCTCCTGACCACTCCCGAAAGCGAGCTATCTGGTGACCCGACCGAACATCGTGATCGTCTACACCGACGACCTGGGGTGGGGAGACCTCGGCTGCTACGGCAGCCCGGAGATCCGCACGCCTCATATCGACGCGCTGGCCGACCGCGGCGTCCGGATGACCGACTGGTACTCGAACTCGCCGGTCTGCTCGCCTTCTCGGGCCTCGCTGCTGACCGGGCGGCACCCTGCGCATGCCGGAGTTGAGTCGATCCTCGGCGCCCGCCGCGACACCCACGGCCTGGCGCCGCAGTCCACGCTCGCCTCGACGCTCGCGGACGCCGGCTGGAAGACCGCGATCTTCGGCAAGTGGCACCTCGGCGTCGAACCCGGCTCGGCCCCGCTCCGGCACGGCTTCCAGCACCACGTCGGCTTCCGCGCGGGCTGCGTCGACTACTACTCGCACATCATGTACTGGGGCGTCCGGTACCCGATCCACGACCTGTGGTCGGACGACACCGAGATCTGGAACAACGGCGAGTACCTGACGGATCTCATCACCGACCGGGCTGTGGAGTTCATCGAGGAGGCCACTGAGCCTTTCCTTTGTTACGTCGCCTACAACGCCCCGCACTATCCGATGCATGCACCGGAGGATGCGATGGCGAAGTACGCGCATCTGCCATGGGACCAGCAGGTGATGGCCGCAATGGTCAGCCGGGTGGACGACGGCGTTGGCCGCATCGTTGAAACCTTGTGGGAGACCCGGCAGCTCGACAACACGATCATCTTCTTCTCCTCCGACAACGGCCCGTCCGCGGAGGAGCGGAACTGGCTGGGCGGCGAGGAGATCGCGTACGCCGGCGGCTCGACCGGTGGCCTCCGTGGACACAAGGGGTCGGTCTTCGAGGGCGGCATCCGGGTGCCCGGCATCTGGTCCTGGCCGGATGGATTGCCCGAGGGCCGGACCTGTGACGTGCCGTCGATGATGATGGACGTGACGCCGACGATCCTCGCCGCGGCCGGCCTCGCACCCGACGCCGACCTCGACGGCCAAGACCTGCTGCCCGCGCTGACGGAGGGCGAGACCGATCCGGATCGCGTGCTGTCGTGGGAGTACGAGGGACAACTCGCGGTACGTCGCGGCAACTGGAAGCTCGTCGTCGATCCCAGCGACCGTCTCGGCGTACCGCAGGAACCGGGCCGGCTGCTGTTCGATCTGGCCGCGGACCCGCACGAGACCACCGACGTGACCGCGCGCGAGCCCGAAGTACTGGCCGACCTCGAGAAACAGGTCAGCGTCTGGACCGAGGCCCTCGATGGCTGGCGGAAGTCGCGGGTTTAAGGCCGCTTGTGGATCACCAGGGGTAGCACCGCGGCGGCACCGGCTTCCCGAAGCTTGGCGGTCGCCACGGTGACCGGCCACTGGGACGACGTGGCGTCCACCAGCAGGAGCACGGTCCGCGCGGTGACTGCCTGAGCGGTGGTGTCGTTCACCTGGAGGCCGTCGCGCCAGACCTTCGCCTCCTCGGCGGATGACAGGTCGTCGGTGTAGCCGGTGCGGTCGATCGTGAGCTCGGCGCGATCCAGCCGGCCGACTCCCGCCACGTGATCGGCAATCACCGACGTCAACTCCGGATGACCACCGGCAGCCAGCGGTACTACGACCTCGGGGCGAGCCGACCAGGATCCGCGCCACCGGGACAACGCCGCGACCGTCCCGGCCTTCAGAGCCTCGACTGCCTCCGGGACCGGCGAGCCGTTGAACGCTCCGGCCAACGCGTCCCGCCACTCGGGAGCATCGGCGTACACGACGATGCGGCCGGGCTCGGCCGAGAGCGCGGGCGGGATCTTGCCCCGGGCACCGAACGCCCCACCGGGCCACATCTTGCGCGGCTCCAGCACGTGGACCTCGCCGCGCAGCGAGCGGGTGATCGTCGCGACCGTCTCCGGATCGGGACGCGCCACCAACGGTTCCGGCAGCGCACCGATACACACCGAGCACCGGCCGCACGGCTCCGCGGACGGATCGTCCAGAGACTCCTGCAGAAGTTGCATCAGGCAACGGTCGCCGCGGGTGTACGCGCGCATGATGTCGGCCTCGCGACGGCGTACGGACACGATCCCGTCGTAGTGCTCCGCGTCGAATGTCCACTCCACCCCGGTCCGCAGCCAGCCGCGCTCGACCCGGTCCACCACGCCGTCGACCGCCAACTGCTTCAGCATCAGCTCGACGCGCGTCCGCCGCAGACCGGTCTCGGCCTCCAGCCCCGGCACGGTCGCCGGCGCATCCGGGCCGTAGCTCTCCAACGCCCGCAGCAGCCGCTGCACGTTCTCCGGCACCGGGATCGTCGCGGTCGCGAAGTAGTCCCACACCCCGGCATCCGCCTCGGACGGCAGCAACGCCACCACCGCGTGATCGATCCCGCGCCCGGCACGACCGACCTGCTGGTAGTACGACACCGGCGACGGCGGCGACCCGACATGCACCACGAACCCGAGATCCGGCTTGTCGTACCCCATCCCCAGCGCGGACGTCGCGATCAGGGCCTTCAGCCGGTTGTCGCGCAGCGCGTCCTCGAGGCTCTCTCGCTCCCCCGCGTCGAGCTGGCCGGTGTACGCCGCGACCGGCACGTCCCGCCCATGCACCTCCTGGACCACCGCCGCCAGCCGCTGCGCATCCGCGACCGTCAACGCGTACACGATCCCCGACCCCGGAAGCTGCGGCAGCACATCCACCACCCACGCGAACCGGTCGAGCGGCGAGAGCGCATCCACCACCGCGAGCTGCAGACTCGACCGAGCCAGCGGACCACGCAGTACCAGAGTCGACTCGCCCAGCTGCTTCGCGACGTCCTCGGTCACCCGCGCATTGGCGGTCGCTGTCGTCGCCAGCACCGGAGTCTTGGGGTTCAGCTGCTGCAGAACCTCGGACACCCGCCGATAGTCCGGGCGGAAGTCGTGCCCCCAGTCGGACACCGCGTGCGCCTCGTCGATCACCAGCAGACCGACCTGCCCGGCCAGACCGTCGAGCACCCGCCGCCCGAACCCCGGATTCGCCAACCGCTCTGGCGACACCAGCAGTACGTCGATCGCGCCGGACCGCAGGTCGTGTTCGATACTCGACCAGTTCTCGATGTTGTTCGAGTTCAGCGTCGCTGCGCGCAGCCCCGCTCGGCTCGCGGCCGCGACCTGGTCACGCATCAACGAGAGCAGCGGCGACACCACCAGCGTCGGACCGAACCCCTCCGACCGCCGGATCGCCGTGGCCGCCCAGTACACCGCGGACTTGCCCCAACCGGTCGCCTGCACGACCAGCACCCGAGCCGCCGCCTCGCACAGCGCCGCGACCGCGGTCTCCTGGTCCGCCCGCAACCGGGCGTCATCACCCGCGATCGCACGGATCACGTCCCCTGCGACCTTCGCACGGTCGTCGGTCAAGGTCAGCGTCGCATTGGTCGTCGAGTCAGTTGCGGAGTCAGTCGAGTCGGTCCCAGCCATGCCGAAAACCCTAGACGCCTCCACCCCCACTCCGCTCGCCGCAACCCCGCTCCTGTGGATAACGCCCCCAGAACCCCAAGCAGCCCAACCCGCTCACTTGCCGGTTGGCCGACTGGCCGACTGGCCGGTTATCCGCCGACTGACGCACTGCAACCCGCCAGCCCAACAACAACCCGCCACCGACGCTCAGCCGGGCAGGCCGAGCGCCAGCTCCCGCGGCGCGCCAGGCGGTGGTCGTGGCCGGCGAAACGGGGGGCTTGGACAGGTACTGGGGGGTGGGGGCCTGTTATTGCCTGTGCGGGGTCACCGGTTGCTGTGTGCAGGTGCTAGCGGCGGGCGGGGCTGGGTTGGGTGGGGTTAGGCGCAGCGGTCGGGGTGGCAGGGGGCGCCGGTGGTTGTGGTCAGGCGGCGGGGGCCGGGGCCGGCTGTGGCGAGGGTGTCGAGGGGGTTGGCCAGGGCGCAGCGGTCGAGGGACAGGCAGCCGCAGCCGATGCAGTCCTTGAAGTCGTCGCGGAGTTGCTCGAGGTGCAGGATCCGGCGGTCGAGTTCGGCCTGCCAGCACTCGGAGATCCGCTCCCAGTCGGCGCGGGTCGGCGTCCGGTTCTCGGGCAGCAGCTTGAGAATCGCGGCCACCTCGCTCAGCGGGATGCCGACCCGCTGGGCGATCCGGATCAGCGCCACCCGCCGCAGCGTGTCCCGCTTGTACCGGCGCTGGTTGCCCGACGTACGGCGGCTCAGCACCAGCCCCTGACGCTCGTAGAAGTGCAGAGCCGAGATCGCCACGCCACTGCGCTGCGACAGCTGCCCGACCGTCAACTCACCCGGCTCGATGTCCATCGCCCACTCCTCCAACCTCAACTAAAGTCGAGGCTAGCGGACGGACTCAGACAGTGACGACCCGCCGCCCGATACTCGCCGACATCAGCGCGGCCGCGGCGCACAACCCACCGGCCAGGTACCACGCGAGGTTGTAACTGCCCTGCGCGTCCCGGATCACACCGGCACCGGTCGCGGCCAGTGCGGCACCCACCTGGTGCGACGCGAACACCCAGCCGAACACGATCGGACCGTCCTGCCCGAACCACTCCCGGCACAGCGCCACGGTCGGCGGAACGGTCGCCACCCAGTCCAGCCCGTAGAAGATGATGAACACCCAGGTGCTCGGCGCGGCGGTCGGACCGAGCAGCGAAGGCAGCACCAGTAGCGACAGACCGCGCAGCGAGTAATAGGCGATCAGCAGGTACCGCGGATCCCACCGGTCGGTCAGATACCCGGAGAAGATCGTCCCGCCGACGTCGAAGACACCGACCAGCGCCAACAGCGAAGCAGCCGTCGTCGCCGGCATCCCGTGGTCGTGCGCGGCCGTCACGAAGTGCGTCCCGACCAGCCCGTTCGTCGACGCACCACAGATTGCGAACCCACCCGCCAGCAGCCAGAACGCCGGCCGCCGCGCAGCCATCCGCAGCGCATTGAGCGCCCGCACCGCACTACTACCCGTCATCTCAACCCGCTGCCCGGCTGTGCTCCCCTCCGGAGCGCCGTACGCCCGCAGCCCCACATCACTCGGGTAGTCCCGCAGGAACAACAGCACCAGCGGTACGACGGCCAGCGCGGCACCGGCAGCCACCAGCGCGGGCACACGCCAGCCGTAGTGGCCGGCGAGCGACGCAATGAGCGGCAGGAAGATGAGCTGCCCGGTCGCACCGGCCGCTGTCAGGACTCCAGTGACCAGACCGCGCCGATGAACGAACCAGCGTCCGGTGATGGTCGCGACGAACGTCATCGACATCGAACCGGTGCCGACACCGACAAGCAGACCCCAGCACAGCAGCAACTGCCAGGACTCGGTCATGAAGACGGTCAGACCGCTGCCGAGCGCGATCAGCACCAGCGCTCCACTGACTACCTTCCGCAGCCCCAAGCGGTCCATCAGTGCCGCCGCGAACGGCGAGATGCCACCGAACAGCAGCAGGTTGATCGACACCGCCGCCGAGATCGTCGCGTGCGACCAACCGAACTCCTCGTGCAGCGGGTCCAGCAGCACACTCGGCACCGACCGGAAGCCGGCCGCCCCGATCAAGGTCACGAACCCGACCACCGCGACCGCCCAGGCCAGGTGCACCCGGGGAGTCTTCTTCGTCTCCAGAATCTGCGTCACCCGACCAAGAGTGCCGGTTCGATGATCATCGAACAAGTGGCCAGAATGCCACGATGTGTCAAGATATGGCCATGCCTACTCGGAGTCCTCGGAGTGCACGCCGGCACCTGGCGTCGGTCGGCTCACACGTGATCGCCGTGCTCGCCCTCGAGCCGGTGGTCGGGTTCGACCTGACCATTCCGCCGACGGTGTTCGGCGCCGCGACCAAGGCCGACGGCACGAAGCTGTACGACGTACGCATCTGTGGCCTCGGTGGACCGGTGCGGGCGGGCGCCGGCTTCAGCCTCGTCCCGGACCACGGCCCCGAGGCGCTGGCCGAGGCCGACACCGTCATCATCCCGGGCACCTACATCGCAAAGCCGCGGTACGAAGGCACCCTGCCCGACGACCTCGCGGCCGCGCTGGCGACCATCCGTCCGGGCACCCGGATCGCCTCCATCTGTACGGGCGCCTTCGTCCTGGGCGCGGCCGGCTATCTCGATGACCGCCCGGCGACCACGCACTGGGAGCGGGCCGAGTTGTTCCGCAGTGTCTATCCGCAGGTGCAGCTCGACGAGGACCGGCTGTTCATCGACGACGGCGACGTCCTGACCTCGGCCGGACTGGCCGCGGGCATCGACCTGTGTCTGCACCTGATCCGCCGCGATTTCGGCAGCGAGGTCGCCAACCGGGCCGCGCGGCATTGCGTCGTCGCGCCGTGGCGTGACGGCGGACAGTCGCAGTTCATCGAGCGCGCCGTACCCGAAGAGGGCAGCGAGGGTACGTCGCCCACGCGGGCCTGGGCGCTCGGACGGCTCGGTGAAGAGATCAGCCTGGCGGGCATGGCCGCGCATGCACAGATGAGCGTCCGTACGTTCAGCCGGCGCTTCAAGGCCGAGACAGGCCAATCCCCCGGCACTTGGCTGCTGCAGCAGCGCGTGCGCCACGCCTGCCACCTGCTCGAGACGACCGACCTGTCCGTCGACCGGATCGCCGAGGAGGCCGGCCTGGGTACGGCGGCCTCCCTGCGACACCACCTGCGGTCCGAGCTCGGAGTCTCCCCGCTCGCCTACCGCAAGACCTTCCGGGCGGGCTAAACGATGACTAGGTCGTGCGGCTGGTTGTTCATCGACTCGCCGCCGTCCGCGGTCACCACGACGATGTCCTCGATGCGTGCACCCCACCGCCCCGGCTGGTAGATCCCCGGCTCCACGCTGAACGCCATACCGGCCTCCAGCGGCAGACTGTTGCCCGCCACGATGTACGGCTCCTCATGCACGTCCAGCCCGATCCCGTGGCCGGTGCGGTGGATGAAGTACTCACCGAACCCGGCGTCGGCGATCACGTCCCGCGCCGCCGCGTCGATCGACTCCGCCGTCGCACCGGGCCGCACAGCGTCCACAGCGGCCTGCTGAGCCCGCTGCAGTACGGCGTACGTCGCGGCGACGTCAGCGTCCCGCGGTGTACCGACGGCGTACGTGCGGGTCGAGTCGGAGTTGTAGCCCTCGGCCACCGGACCACCGATGTCGACGACGACCACATCGCCCGCCTCGATCACCCGCTCGGACAGGGCGTGGTGCGGGCTCGCGCCGTTCGGGCCGCTGGCGACGATCACGAAGTCCGCCTCGGTGTGGCCTTCCTCGACGATCGCGGCCGCGATGTCAGCGCCGACCTCGGCCTCGGTCCGGCCCGGCCGGAGCCAGTCGCCGACCCGCGCGTGCACGCGGTCGATCGCGGCGCCCGCCTTGCGCAGCGCCTCGATCTCCGCAGCGTCCTTGCGCATCCGCAGCTCGCGCACGATCGGACCGGCGAGCACCTGCTCGGCCTTCGGCAACGCGTCTCGGATCCCCAGCACGTGCAGCGCCGGCGTGAAGTCGCTGACCGCGACCCGCTCGGCGCCCCGCAGCCGATCAGCCGCCAGGGTGTACGGGTCGACGCCGTCGACCCACGTCACGACCTCGACACCGAGCTCCTCCAGCGGCAGACCGGAGAACCCCGGCGCCTCCAGCTTCGGGACGATCAGCGCCGGTACGCCGTCGGCCGGGATGAGTAGTGCGGTGAGGCGCTCGAACGAACCGCCCGGCTGACCGATCAGGTAGCGCAGGTCGGAGCCCGGCGCGATCACCAGGCCGGTGCCGGCCGCAGCCGCACGGGCACGGTCGAGACGGGCACGGAGTACGGCGGCCTCGGGAACGGGAGGAAGTGCTGAGCGACGAGCCATGGTGCGACTCTAAAACTGTCGGGGCCGATTGCTACAACTGCTCCCATGACTCTGCACCATGTTTCGATCGGCGAGGGCCTACCGGTGCTCGCGATCCACGGCTGGACACCCGACCACCGGCTGATGACCGGCTGCCTCGAGCCGATCTTCACCGAGCTGCCCGGCTACCGCCGGCTGTACCCCGATCTTCCCGGCATGGGGCAGAGCCCGGCAGGAGACATCGACAGCTCCGACGGCATCATGGCCGCGCTCCGCGCCTTCATCGACGAGCAGATCGGCGACCAGCCGTTCCTCCTGCTCGGCGAGTCGTACGGCGGCTATCTCGCCCGCGGTCTCGTCGCGGAACGCCCCGACCAGGTCCTCGGGCTCGGGCTGATCTGCCCGACCGGCCGGCTGTGGCACAAGGACCGGCAGCTTCCCGAGCATGTGGTGCTGCGGACCGAGCCAGGGGTGCTCGAGTCGCTGACCGAGGGTGAGGACTTCACCGAGATCGCGGTCGTACAGACGGCGGCGGCGCTGGCGGCGTACCGGTCGGATGTCGCGCCGGGGCTGGAGATCGCCGACACCGCGGCGATGGACCGGATCCAGCAGAAGTGGGCGTTGACGACAGCTCCGGAGAGCGGCCCGGTGTACGAGCGGCCGTCGCTGATCATGTGCGGCCGGCAGGACTCGGTGACCGGGTACGCCGATCTGTACGAGATCCTCCCCCACTACCCGCGGGCGACGTACGCGGTGCTGGATGTGGCGGGTCACAACCTGCAGCTCGAGCAGCCGGAGTTGTTCGGCGCGCTGGTCCGGGAGTGGTTGCAAAGAGTCGGCTGAGGGCTCCCGCGCGTGGCTACCAGCGGGTAATGTCGGCCGCATGGTGACTGGGAAGCGACCGATCGGGTGGCCGTTGCTTGTCGCGCTGACCAACGGACGGACCAAGATCCCCGACGAGCGGCTTGCCGCGGCCGTCCGCGGCAAGGTGATCCTGGTGACCGGTTCGTCGTACGGGATCGGCGAGGCGACAGCCCGGCGGCTCGCGGCGGCCAGTGCGACGGTGCTGCTCGTGGCGCGGACCGAGGACCAGTTGCAGGTCGTTGCCGACGACATCCGGTCGGCGGGCGGGTCGGCGTACGTCTATCCGGCGAATCTCGCCGACCCCGCCGCGGTCGAGGAGCTGGTGCGGACGGTGCTCGCCGAGCACGAGCGGGTGGACGTGCTGGTCAACAACGCCGGCAAGTCGATCCGGCGGTCGATCGCGGACACCTACCAGCGGTTCCACGACATCGAGCGGACCAACGCGGTGAACTATCTGGGCCCCGCGAAGCTCGTGCTCGAGTTACTCCCGTCGATGCGGGAGCACCGGTCCGGTCACATCGTGAACGTGTCGACGGCCGGCGTCCGGACTCCCCCGATGGCGCGCTGGTCGGCGTACCTGGCGTCGAAGAGCGCGTTCGACGTGTGGCTACGTTGCGTGGCGCAGGAGGTGCGCGGCGACGGGGTCACCACCTCGACTGTCTACATGGGGCTGGTACACACGCGGATGAGCGAGCCGACACCACTGCTGAACAAGATGCCCGGGCTGTCGCCTGAGCAGGCCGCCGACCAGGTGTGTACGGCGGTGGCGGAGCGGCCGCACAACATCACGCCACCCTTCGTCCGGCCGGCTGATGCGCTGGGCAATCTGTTGCGCGTCCCGACAGACCGGTTGCTCGAGCAGTACTTCCGGCGTACCGGAGGTGGGAAGAAGCGATGAGGACGATCCGCCCGATCGGGCCGATCCGCCCGCCCGAGTGGTTGGTACAGGGCGCGGCCGAGGTCGCCGGGTTGTCGGTCGCGCTGGTCAAGTCCGGGGTCTGGCGGTCGGCGAGTCCGGCGCAGCTGATCCGGATCGAGCGGGCGCTGCGCACCTGGGGTCAGTCGATGGCCGCGCTCGGCGCGATCGCCGCGATCCGCTACCCGGAGCGCGCGGCCGTCATCACCGGCGAGGACTCGATCACGTACGCCGAGCTCGATCGCCGGTGCGAGCGGATCGCGGCCGGGATGCAGGCGCGGTACGGGATCGTTGCCGGGAGCAAGGTCGCGGTGTTGTGCCGGAACCACCGCGGGTTCCTGGAGGCGACGCTCGCGGCATCGCGGATCGGCGCCGACGTGTTGTTCGTGAACACGGAGTTCGCCGCACCGCAGTTGCAGGCCGTGCTCGAACGTCACCGTCCCGACCTGCTGATCCACGACTCCGAGTTCACCCCGCCGAAGGACATCCCCGCCGTCCAGACATTGGACGAGCTGGCCGCGAGCGAGGCGCCTGGGGCCGCGGCGCCCGCGACGACCGGCCACATCACGGTCCTCACCTCGGGGACGACGGGCACGCCGAAGGCGGCGCCCCGGGTGCCGACCGCGCTCGGGCTGGCCGGGCTGACCGGGAGCGCGCTCAACCGTTTCGGGCTGCGGTCGGGTGAGCCGATGATCATCTGCCCGCCGCTGTTCCACGGGCTCGGGCTGCTCACCTCGATGCTCGCACTCTTCCTCGGCTCGCCGCTCGTACTGCGGCAGCGGTTCGACCCGGCCGCCGTGCTCGCGGATGTCGAGGCGACCCGCGCCGGCGCGATCGTCGCCGTACCGGTGATGCTGCGGCGGATGCTCGACCTCGGTCCGACGGCGATCGCGGAGTACGACCTGCGCTCGCTGCGGGCGGTGATCTCCGGGGCGTCGCAGCTCGGCGCGCCACTGGCCGAGCGGTTCATCGAGCGCTTCGGGCCGGTGCTGGCCGACGCGTACGGGTCGAGCGAGGTCGGGATCGCCACGATCGCGACGTCCGCCGACCTGCTCGCCGCGCCCGGGACCGTCGGGCGTCCGTGTTTGGGCAGCTCGCTTCGGATCCTCGACGACCAGGACCGCGAGGTGCCGACGGGATCGACCGGCCGGATCTTCGCCGGCGGCGGGCTGGTGTTCGGCGGGTACTCCGACGGTTCCAGCAAGACCGTGGTCGACGGCCGGATGAGCACCGGCGATCTCGGCCACCTGGACGCGGCCGGTCGCCTGTTCGTCGACGGTCGCGAGGACGACATGATCGTCTCCGGTGGCGAGAACGTGTACCCGGTCGAGGTCGAACAGTGCCTGGCCGCGCATCCAGCCGTCGCCGAAGCGGTCGTCACCGGCGTACCCGATGACGAGTTCGGCCAGCGCCTGGTCGCGTACGTCGTGTTGCGCGAGCCCGCCACCGGGGACGAGTTGATCGAGCACGTGAAGGCGAATCTGGCCCGCTACAAGACGCCGCGGCAGATCGTAATTCTCGACGAGTTCCCGCGGAACGCCACCGGCAAGGTCCTGCGCGGCAAACTCACCCCGCCGTGAACAACCCGTGGAACCGCGTCATCCGCTCCAGCGCGGCAGTCTCGTCACCGAAGGACACCGCAATGGTCTCGGCGCCGGCTTCGGCGAGTTCGTGAGCCATCGCCACCACCGGTTCGGGATCGCCACTCGACCAGTCGAGCCTGGTCCCGACCTTGACCGGCCGATCGCCGTACGACCGCAGCTTCGCGACGGCCGCCGCGAACCCGGCACCGTCCAGGTTCAGACCCTGCCACTCGTCCCCGAACCGAGCCGCCCGGCGCAGCGCGGGAACCGTCGTACCACCGATCATGATCGGCAGCGGCGCGCGCGGCCGCGGCTCGAACACGCCGCCGCGATCCCGGCCCTCGAAGAGGTCGCGGATGATTCCGAGCGACTCGTCCGTCCGCCGCCCGCGCTCCTCGAACACCGCACCGACCGCCGCGAACTCGGCGGCCGCCCATCCCGCTCCGACACCGAGGACGACGCGCTCACCCGAGAGCCGATGCAGTGTCGCGGCTTGTTTCGCGACGACGTACGGGCTCCGCATCGGCAGCACGAGGACCGAGGTACCGAACCTGATCCGGGTCGTGCGCGCGGCGAGGTACCCGATCGTCACGAGCGGCTCGTACACACCGCCGTACGTCGGGCCGAACTCACCCGGCGGCAACAGGTGATCGGGCAACCACGCCGTACCGTAGCCTAGCTCCTCGGCGGCGATCGCCAGCTCGACCAGGCGCTCGGGCGGCATCGACGGCGATTCGTCCGGGAGGACAACCTGCAGCTCGACCATGCGCCGACCCTAACCCGTCAGAGTGAGCGTGGCGGGTGGCCGGTGTACGTCGGGATCACGGACTTGGGCAGCGGACCTTTGATCCGGGTCGGCTCCTGCTGCTGCTCGTGCGCATGCGCGAGCAGGCCGACGGAGCGGGAGAGGATGAACAGGCCACGGGCGAGCTCAGGAGGCAGGCCGAGCTCGGCGTAAATGGTGGCAGTCGCGCCGTCGACGTTCATCGGGATCGGGGCGAGCGCCGCCTCGAGGGCGAGTGCGACTTCGAGATGCTGCCCCTGAATGGTGCCATCGGCAACCGCCTGCTGAGCGGCCGAGATCAGCGGATCGCGCCGCGGGTCCCGCGGATGGAACCGGTGACCGAAACCGGGGACGTACGCCTTACGAGCCTTGTACGACGCGACAAGATCTCGCGCCGCGGTTTCCGGATCGCCCCCTGCGTCGACCAGCTGATACAGCACCTCCAAGCATTGCTGGCCCGCGCCACCGTGCACGTCACCGAGGAGGTTGACGCCCGTCGCGATCGCGTTGTTGAGCGCCAGCCCGCAGGAGGCCGCCATCCGGGCCGCGGCGATCGACGGAGCCTGCGGGCCGTGATCGACCGCGGCGACCAGCGTCTGTTCGAGGAGCTGCGCCTCCCCCGCCGTCGGCAGCTCGCCGCGGATCATCAGCCAGATCATCTGCGGGAAGCTGACTGCCCCGATCAGCTCCTCGATCGGATACCCGTGGAAGCGGATCACCCCCGGCTCGATGTCGGAGATCCCGGTGGCCCACCAGTCCGCAGCCTCGTCCGTCGTCACGTCCCGCCCTCCCGCCGTAGCGTGTCGATCTCGTCCTCGGTGTACCCGAGCTCGCTGAGAATCTCCTCGGTGTGCTCGCCCAGCCGCGGTGGTCGCGACGACGGGCCGACCGAATGACCGTCCACGTGCACGCTGCTCCCGAGCACCCGCAGCTCACGATCCCGCCCGTCCGGCATCTCGACCGTGTGCAACAGCTCCCGCTCCGCCAACTGCGGCATCGTCAGCGCCTGCTCGACCGTCAGCACCGGAGCCACAGGTACGCCGGAGTCAGCCAGCAGCTCGTCCCAGTGCGCGGCCGGCTGCTGCTCGAGGGTCTTCTCCAGCTCGGCCTTCAACTCCAGCCGGTGCGCCTTGCGCGCCTCCCGCGAGACGAACCGCTCGTCCACGATCAGCTCAGGACGTCCCAGTCGCCGGCACAACTCGACGTACTGCTCCTGTTTGTTGGCCGCGATGTTCAGGCCACCGTCGGCGGTGCGGAACATCCCGGACGGCGCCGACGTCGCGTTCTCGTTGCCGATGGCACCGGGTTTGCGACCGCCGACCAGGTAGTCCGAGACCACCCAGCCCATCGCCGCAACCGCCGTCTCCAGCATCGAGACATCGAGGAAACTTCCCGCCCCGGTGCGGGCCCGCTTGACTAGCGCCGCCGAGATCGCGAACGCCGCGGCGTACCCACCGAGCGTGTCCGCGATCGGGAACCCGGTGCGGATCGGCGCGGTCTCCGGGGTACCGGTGACGCTCATGATGCCCGACAGCCCCTGGATGATCTGGTCGTACGCCGGCCGGCCGCGCATCGGACCGGTCTGGCCGAAGCCCGACACCGCGCAGTACACCAGGCCCGGATTCAGCGACCGCAAGGCGTCGGCCGGGAACCCGAGCCGCTCGAGCACCCCCGGCCGGAAGTTCTCCAGCAGTACGTCGGCCTCGCGCACCAGCCGCTCGAACACCTCGCGGCCGCGCGCGTTCTTCAGGTCCAGCGTGATCGAGCGCTTCCCGCTGTTCTGCGCGAGGAACGAGATGCCCAGACCGTCCTTCGACAGCTCCGGATCACCGCCGAGGTTCCGCGCCAGGTCACCCGACCCGGGCACCTCGACCTTGATCACGTCCGCGCCCATCAACGCCAACTGGTAGCCGGCGAACGGTCCCGCGAGCACGTTGGTGAGGTCCAGCACCCGCACACCGGCGAGCAGATCCGCGTCAGGACGCACTGAACCCGCTCCACCCCGTCCGGACGATCGTCTCCGCGCACCGACGTACGGCGGTGATGTACGACGGCAACCGGTCGTCGCTGAACCGTGTCGTCGGACCGCCGATCGCGATCGCCGCCACGACCCGCCCGTCGGTACGCTGTACCGGGGCCGCGACACCCGAGGCGCCGAGCTCGCGCTCACCGTGACTGACCGCGAACCCGCGCGCTGCCGTGTCGGTCACCGCGGCGCGCAGCGTCTTCGCGTAGCCGGCCTGTCGCGGGGCCTCCAGCGCGAGCTCCTCGATCAGCGACGGGTCGACGTCGAGAACCGGCGGATCCGTGAGCAGCACCTTCGACGCGGCACCGCCCCACAGCGGCATCGAGGACCCGACGACCACCATGTGCCGAACGCTCAGCGAGCCGGGCGCCTGCGCGAGACAAACGCGCGTACGGCCGACGCGGATATAGAGGTTCGCCGTCTCTCCCGTGTCGGCGGCGAGCTTGCCCATCGACGCCCGCACGGCCGGCGGGATCTCCATCGTCGCGCTACTCAGCCGGGACCAGCGCAGGAAGCCCGGACCGATCGAGTACTTGCCCGGGCCGATCGCCGCGACCAGACCGCGCTGCTCGAGGGTCGTGACGAGCCGGAGCACCGTCGTCTTCGGCAGGCCGCTCGCGTTCGTCAACTCGGCCAGCGACCAGGTTGGATGCTCGTCGTCGAACCGCTCGAGCAGGTCCAGCGCCCGGTGCACACTCCGTACTCCGTCACCTTCACTCATGCCCCGACTCTAGCCTTGCGTGCCACAGAACGGAATCTCTGTACCTCCTGGTGGAATGCTGCTACGGTCGCCGGAATTGACCCTGAACTGACTCCGCGCCCACAGGAGGTAGTACTCATGTCGCGACCCCGCTCGGCGCTGGTCGCCGCGGGACTCGCCGGCAGTCTGCTGATCAGCGGCTGCTCGGCACTGGAGAAGACCCTCGACGGGGGCAGCGTCGCCGGCGACTTCCCGAGTCGCAACGTCGAGATCATGGTGCCCGCCGCGCCTGGTGGTGGCTGGGACCTGACCGCTCGGCAGTTCCAGCACGTGATCCAGGAGAAGAAGCTGCTCGGCGAACGAGCGGTCTCGGTGCTGAACGTGACCGGCGCCGGCGGTGCCGTCGGCATCTCCAAGCTCGCCACGAAGAACCGCAAGGACCCGCACACGCTGATGATCACCGGCCTGGTGATGGTCGGCGCGCTGACCCTGAACCAGTCCCAGGTCACCGTCACCGACACCACCTCGATCGCGACCATCACCGCCGAGCAAGAGGTGCTGGTGGTGAAGGCGGACTCGCCGATCAAGTCCCTGAAGGACCTGGTCGACATGTACAAGTCCGACCCGTCGAAGGTCAGCTGGGGCGGCGGCACGATCGGCGGCACCGACCACATCACGGCCGGCACGCTGGTCAAGGCGGCCGGCTCGGACCCGTCGAAAGTGAAGTACATCAGCTACTCCGGCGGCGGTGAGGCGACCGCGGCGATCCTGTCCGGCGACGTGACCGTCGGCATCTCGGGACTCAGCGAGTTCGAGGAGCAGATCAGCGCCGGCAAGATGCGCGTCCTCGCGACGTCCGGCACCGAGCCGATCACGCTGAACGGCAAGCAACTCCCGACGCTGAAGTCCGAGGGGTACGACGCCGAGGTCCAGAACTGGCGCGCCATTGTGGCACCGCCGGACGTCCCGCCCGCCGACCGGCAACGCCTGATCGACTTCGTCACCCAGGTGAACAAGTCCCCGGAATGGGCCGAGATCCGCAAGAAGAACGGCTGGACCGAGTTCTTCAAGACCGGCGACGACGCCACCAAGTTCATCACCGAGGAAACCACCCGAGTGCAGGCCCTCGAGAAAGAACTAGGGATCAAATGAGTGCCACGGAACAAGAGGCCACCGAGGTCAAGGCCTCGGATGTCGAGGTCGAGGCGTCGCGGACGGTAAGGATCGTTGCCGCGGTCGTCCTGGTCGTGCTGAGTGCGACGTTCCTGGTCGGCGTGTTCGACATCCGGAGTCCGAAGGGGCTCGATCCGGCGGGGCCGCGGTTCTTCCCGCTGCTGGTGACGGTTGCGTGGCTCGTGCTCTCGATCGCGTACCTGATCGAAGGGCTGCGGTCGCCGCGCACCGCTCGGACCAGCGATCGCAGCTGGTTCGAACCGGTAGCCGTGTCCGCGCTACTCGTCCTCTACGCGCTGCTCGTCGTGCCCCTCGGGTACGTCGTCTCGACCGCGTTGCTGTTCTTCGCGGCGGCTCGCGTGCTCGGTAGCCGCCAGTTGGTGCGGGACATCGTCGTGGCCGTCGTGCTCGCGGTCGCCGTCTACGTGGCGTTCACGCAGTTCCTCGACATCTCGCTGCCGGGAGGGGTGCTGGGCCTGTGATCACTCTCAGCGTCTTCGGCGAACTCCTGCACGGGTTCGGCACCGTCCTCGACCCGATGAACCTGCTGTGGGCGGTCCTCGGCGTCACCCTCGGCATGCTCGTCGGCATCCTGCCCGGCATCGGCCCCGCGCTGACGATCGCGCTGCTGCTGCCGATCACCTTCAACTTCTCCGACCCGATCGGCGCCTTCATCATGTTCGCCGGGATCTACTACGGCGCCATGTACGGCGGTTCGACCACGTCGATCCTGATCAACACCCCCGGTGAGTCGGCGTCGGTCGCGACCGCGATCGAGGGCCACAAGATGGCGCTCAACGGACGTGCCCGGGCGGCCCTGGCGACCGCCGCGATCGGCTCGTTCGTCGCCGGCACCATCTCGACCGTCCTGCTGACCTTCGTCGCGAAACCGATCGGCACGCTGGCCGGCCATTTCCAGGCGACCGACTACTTCGCGATCACGCTGCTCGCGATGGTGGCGGTGACCGCGATCGTCGGGCACTCGATGGTCCGCGGTCTGCTCTCACTGGTGGTCGGACTGTTCATCGGGCTGATTGGTCTGGACAGTCTGTCCGGTGCGCCGCGGTACACGTTCGGCACGCTCCGGCTGCTCGATGGGATCGATGTGGTGATCGTCATCGTCGGGCTGTTCGCGATCGGCGAGACGTTGCACGTGGCATCCAAACTCCGGTCGACGCCCGAGCGTCCCGCCGTACTGGAGAAGGGGCGGCTGCGGACCGGGTACCTGAACAAGTCGGACTGGGGTCGGTCGTGGAAGCCCTGGTTGCGGGGTACCGCGCTCGGGTTCCCGTTCGGGGCGATCCCGTCGGGCGGGGCCGAAGTACCGACGTTCCTGTCGTACTCGATCGAGCGGCGGCAGGCGCGGAAGAAGGGCCGGGACGAGTTCGGGGACGGCGCGATCGAGGGCGTCGCCGGACCCGAGGCGGCGAACAACGCGTCGTTCTCCGGCGTGCTCGTGCCGCTGCTCACACTCGGCCTGCCGACCTCCGCGACCGCCGCGGTGATGCTGGCGGCGTTCCAGATCTTCAACGTGCAACCCGGACCGCAGCTGTTCGAGGAGCAGAGCACGCTGGTCTGGACGCTGATCGCCTCGCTGTACATCGGCAACCTGATCCTGCTGATCATGAACCTGCCGCTGATCCAGATCTGGGTCCAGGTCCTCAAGGTCCCGCGCCCGCTGCTGTACTCCGGGATTCTCGTGTTCGCGTGCCTCGGGGTGTATTCGCTGTCCGGCTCCGGGTACGAGGTACTGATGGCGCTGGTGATCGGAGTAGTCGGCTTCTTCATGCGGAAGCTCGACTTCCCGATCGCGCCGGTGATCCTCGGGGTGATTCTCGGGCCGACGATGGAGGAGCAGCTCCGCCGGTCGCTGGTGATCTCCAACGGGGACGCGAGCGTGTTCGTCACCCGCCCGCTGAGCCTGGTGATCATCGTGCTGACCGTGCTCGCGCTGTTCGTGCCGTACCTGCCGCGCATCGTCGCCCGGATCCGGGGTACCGAGCCGGCCCGGGAGCGCCTCAGCTTCGGAGAGGACGACTGAGGCGGACGTGCACCACTCACCAACGGGCCATTCGAGCGCTCGCCCGGGCGGCGACTGGGCGGGGATCGCGTGGTTGGTGAGTGGTGCACGTCCGCCCATGGGAGAGTGAGGCCGTGAAGATTCTCGTCGGATACGTACCAACGCCCGAAGGTGAGGCGGCGCTGACCGCGGCGGCGGCCGAGGCCGAGTTGCGCGGGGCCACGGTGCTGCTGCTGAACACCAGTCGCGGCGACTCCTACATCGACGCCCGCTACGCCAACGCCGACGAGTTGGCGGCCGCCGAGGCGAAGCTCCGCGAGCACGGCGTCGACGTCGTGGTCCAGCAGGCCGTCTCCGAGGGTGACGTGGCCGGCGCGCTCCTGAAGGCGGCCGCGGCAGACGACGTCACGCTGATCGTCCTCGGTCTGCGCCGCCGCAGCCCGGTCGGCAAGCTCATCCTCGGCAGCACCGCGCAGCGCGTCTTGTTGGAGTCCCCGGTGCCGGTGCTCGCGGTGAAGGTGCCGTCGCTCCACGACTGACGGACCTCCAGGCCATCACAATCCGGGTCTGCGGCGCGGCTCCCGCGTGCGCCGAGCGTGACGGAGCGATTGTGATGGCCTGGGCGTTCGGGTAATCCGGGTGAGGTGCTGGTGTCGGCCGCCTAAACTGGTCGGGTTATGCCTGATGCCCGGACCGAGTCCCCGAGTCCCTCCCCCGTCCCCTCCCAGGACCAAGCGCCGCCGCGACGCCGGCGCCGCGGCGGGAAGGGCCGAAAAGCCACCAACCCGCCGGCCGCTCCCCCTGCCGAGTCCTCCGAGGGCGAGCTGAGTCTGTCCGACGTGGCCGCGCGGCTCGAGGATCTGACGGCGTACGATCGGCAGCAGTTGGGCCGCCGGCTGGAGCGGGTTCGGCGGACGGCCGACGCGAAGCGGGGTGCTGAGCTCCGCGGGGTGATCGGCGCGGTCGAGCAGGCCGAGCGACGGGTCGAGGTACGCCGGAACGCCGTACCGGAGATCATCTACCCGGAAGAGTTGCCGGTCAGCCAGCTCAAGGACGAGATCGCCGACGCGATCCGCGAGCACCAGGTCGTGGTCGTCGCGGGTGAGACCGGCTCCGGCAAGACCACGCAGATCCCGAAGATCTGTCTCGAGCTCGGTCGCGGGATCCACGGCATGATCGGCCACACCCAGCCCCGACGGCTCGCCGCGCGCACCGTCGCGGAGCGGATCGCCGAGGAGCTCGGGACCGAGCTGGGCGAGACGATCGGGTTCGCGGTCCGGTTCACCGACAAGGTCAGCGAGCGGTCGCTGGTCAAGTTGATGACCGACGGCATCCTGCTCAACGAGCTGCAGCGCGACCGCGACCTGTCCCGCTACGACACGCTGATCATCGACGAGGCGCACGAGCGCAGCCTGAACATCGACTTCATCCTCGGTTACCTCAAGCGCCTGCTCCCCCGGCGCCCCGACCTCAAGGTGATCATCACCTCGGCCACCATCGACCCGGAGCGCTTCGCGGCGCACTTCGCCGCCGCCGACGGCACGCCGGCGCCGATCGTCGAGGTCTCCGGCCGCACCTACCCGGTCGAGGTCCGGTACCGCCCGGTCAACGACCCCGACGATCCTTCGACCATTGACCGCGACCAGACGCAGGCGATCCTGGACGCCGTCGACGAGCTCGAGTACGAGGCGTCCGGCGACGTACTCGTCTTCCTCAGCGGCGAGCGCGAGATCCGCGACACCGCCGACGCGCTCAACGACAAGTACGCCGCGCAGCGCGGCAAACCCGGCGCGGTCGAGGTCCTCCCGCTGTACGCGCGACTCTCGAACGCCGAGCAGCACCGCGTCTTCCAGCCGCACTCGAACCGCCGCATCGTGCTCGCCACCAACGTCGCCGAGACCTCGCTGACGGTCCCCGGCATCAAGTACGTCGTCGACCCCGGTACGGCGCGCATCTCGCGGTACTCGCACCGCACCAAGGTCCAGCACCTGCCGATCGAACCGGTCTCGCAGGCGAGCGCCAACCAGCGCAAGGGCCGCAGCGGCCGGACCAGCGACGGCATCTGCATCCGGCTGTACTCCGAGGAGGACTTCGAGAACCGCCCCGAGTTCACCGACCCGGAGATCCTCCGCACGAACCTCGCCTCGGTCATCCTGCAGATGACCGCGATCGGGCTCGGTGACATCGCGGCGTTCCCGTTCATCGACGAGCCCGACAAGCGCAGCATCACCGACGGTCTGCAGCTGCTGACCGAGCTCGGCGCGATCGAGTCGCCGAAGGGCGGTCGGCTGACCCCGATCGGGCGGCAGCTCGCACTGATCCCGCTCGACCCGCGGCTGGCCCGGATGGTCGTCGAGGCGGACAAGCACGGCTGCGTCCGCGAGGTGATGGTGATCGCGGCCGCGCTCTCGATCCAGGACCCGCGCGAACGGCCGACGGACGCCGAGGCGCAGGCGCAGCAGGCGCACGCTAGGTTCCGCGACCCGAACAGCGACTTCCTCGGGTACCTGAACCTCTGGGGCTACCTGAAGAAGCAGCAGAAGGAGCTGTCCGGTAACCAGTTCCGCCGAATGTGCCGCAGCGAGTACCTGAACTATCTCCGGGTCCGCGAGTGGCAGGACATCTACGCGCAACTGCGGCAGATCGCGACGCAGATCGGCGTACGGCTGAACAGTGGGGAGCCGGCCGATCCGCAGATCGTGCACGTCTCGCTGATGTCCGGTCTGCTCAGTCACCTGGGGATGAAGGACCCGTCGAACCAGCACCAGTACCTCGGGGCGCGCGGGACGAAGTTCGCGATCTTCCCGGGCTCCGGGCTGTTCAAGAAGCCGCCGCAGTTCGTGATGGCCGCCGAGCTGGTCGAGACGTCCAAACTGTGGGCGCGGGTGAACGCGAAGATCGAGCCCGAATGGGCCGAGGAGCTCGCGCCGCACCTGATCAAACGGTCGTACTCCGAGCCGCACTGGGAACGCAAGGCCGGTGCCGTGATGGCGTACGAGAAGGTCACGCTGTACGGCGTACCGATCGTCGCGCGGCGCAAGGTGAACTACGGGAAGGTCGACCCGGAGGTGTCGCGCGAGCTCTTCATCCGGCACGCGCTGGTCGAGGGCGACTGGGACACCCACCACAAGTTCTTCCACGAGAACCGGAAGCTGATCGAAGAGGTCGAGGAGCTCGAGGAGCGGACCCGGCGGCGCGACCTGCTGGTCGACGACGAGACGCTGTTCGCGTTCTACGACGAGCGGATCGGCGCCGAGGTCGTCACCGGGCGGCACTTCGACACCTGGTGGAAGACGGCTCGGCAGCGCGACGCCGACCTGCTCGACTTCGAGCGGTCGCTGGTGGTGCGCGAGGGTGCGGAGGTCAAGGAGGACGAGTTCCCGCTGCACTGGGTGCAGAACGGGATGACGTTCGACCTCACGTACGCGTTCGAGCCGGGGACGGACGCCGACGGTGTCACCGTGCACATCCCGCTGCTCGTTCTCAACCAGGTCAGCGCGGACGGCTTCGAGTGGACCGTTCCCGGGTTCCGCGAGGAACTGGTCACGACGCTGATCAAGTCGTTGCCGAAGCACATCCGGCGGAACATCGTGCCGGCACCGGACCACGCGCGACAGATCCTCCCCCAGCTCGACCCGGCGTCCGGTGCGCTCACCGACGCGATGGCCCGC
Organism: Kribbella sp. NPDC054772; assembly: GCF_053611945.1. Taxonomy (NCBI): domain Bacteria; kingdom Bacillati; phylum Actinomycetota; class Actinomycetes; order Propionibacteriales; family Kribbellaceae; genus Kribbella; species Kribbella sp. NPDC054772. The sequence goes on from NZ_JBSHBJ010000028.1 coordinate 98,129, forward strand.
GCGCTGCGCGAGCTCCGCGGCGTCGTGATCGAGTCGAGCGACTGGGACTGGAGCCGGGTGCCCGAGCACCTGCGGATGACGTTCCGGGTCGAGGACGACAAGCGCAAGACCGTGGCCGAGGGCAAGGATCTTGCCGCGCTGAAGCAGAAGCTGAAGCCGAAGACGACGGCCGCGATCTCGCAGGTCGCCTCCAAGGCGGTCAGCGGGCTGGAGAAGTCGGGTCTGACCGACTGGACCTTCGGCGACCTGCCGCGGAGCTTCTCCGAGCACCGTAACGGCCTGACGGTCGCCGGCTACCCGGCGCTCGTCGACGAGGGCAAGACGGTAGCGATCCGGCTCCAGGAGACCGAGCGCGACCAGGCCGCGGCGATGTGGGCCGGCACGCGACGGCTGCTGTTGCTGACGATGCCGTCGGTGATCGAGGTCGTCCAGCGTCACCTCACCTCTGCTCAGAAGCTGACGCTGCTGTCCGGACCGCACCGGAACGTCGGCGAGCTCCTCGACGACGCGATCTCGGCCGCGGTTGACCAGCTAATGGCTGGTGCGGGCGGTCCGGCGTGGAATCTGACCGCGTTCTCGATCCTGCGCGACGCCGTACGGTCGGAGCTCGCGGACACGGTGCTGACGATCCTCCGGCAGGTCGAGCAGGTCCTCGCGAATGTCCGGACCGTCGACAAGCAGATCTCCCGGGCCTCGAGCCCGACGCTGCTCGCCGCGCTCTCGGATGTCCGCGGTCAGCTCGAAGCCCTGGTCCACCCCGGGTTCATCACCGAGACGGGCGCCAAGCGACTGCCTGACCTGGTCCGGTATCTGCGGGGCATGGAACAGCGCCTCGACAAGATCGGCGCCAACGCCGCCCGCGACCGGTCGGGGATGGCGATCGTGCAGACGCTCACCGACGAGTACCAGAAACGCCTCCGCGCTGTCCCGACCGGCAAGTACCCGAGCCCGGAACTGCTCGAGGTCCGCTGGATGCTCGAAGAACTCCGCATCAGCCTCTTCGCCCAAACTCTGGGTACGCCGTACCCGATCTCGGAGAAGCGCATCCGCAAGGCCCTGGTCGACGCCTGATCAACGCTGCAGCAAGCCGGCCTTGTAGGCGGTGGCCACCGCGGCGGCACGGTCTTTCACCTCGAGCTTCGTGTGGATGTGGATCAGGTGGGTCTTCACCGTGGCTTCGGTGATGAACAAGCGGGCGGCGACGTCGCGGCTGGTGGCGCCGCCAGCGATCAGGCCGAGGACTTCGAGTTCGCGCGGGCTGAGCGTGTCGCGCCGCTCGGGCCGCTTGGTCAGGACAGCTGCGACCGCGGGCGAGAGCACGGTCTCGCCCCGTGCCGCGGCTTGAACGGCGGTCCGCAGTTCGGCTCGTGGCGTGTCCTTCAGCAGATAGCCGATTGCTCCCTGCTCCAGCGCCGGCAGTACGTCGGCATCGTCGCCGAACGTGGTGAGGACGAGGACCCTGATCCCCGGCTGCTGTTCGCGCAATCGCCGGATGACCTCGGGCCCGGACAGTTTCGGCATCCGGAGATCCATCAGCACGACATCCGGCTCGGTCTGTCGCGCCAGGGCCAGCGCCTCCGGACCGTCGCCCGCTTCGCCCACGACCTCGAAGGCCTTGTCGCCGGCGAAGATCCCGAGCAGTCCGTCCCGCACCACCGGGTGGTCGTCGACGATGATCAGCCGAACCGGCATCAGTCCTCCTGGTCTTCCGGTGCCGGAGTCGCGGGGATCGTTGCCGAGATCCCGGTCCCTTCGCCGGGTGCGGTCTCGACCGCGAACGATCCCGCCAGCCGCGTGACCCGCTGCCGCATCGCGATCAGGCCGAAGCCTTCCGACGTACCCGGGGTGCAGCCCTTGCCGTCGTCGCGGACGTCGAGGGCGACCACGTCGTCGAGGTAGGACAGGGTGACTCCCACGCGCGTCGCGTCGGCATGCTTGGCCACGTTGCGCAGCGCCTCCTGAGCCACCCGGAGCAGCGTGTTCTCGACCTCAGGATGCAGCGGACGGGTGTCACCGGTGACCGCGACAGTCGTCTCGACCCCGGTCGTCGTCGCCCAGTCGCGGACGGCACGCTCCAAGGCCGAGGTGAAGGCGGCGGACGTCAGGGGTGCCGGGCGGAGCGCGTTGATCGAGCGGCGAGCCTCGTCGAGGCTGTCGCGGGCCAGCGTGCGGATCGTGTCGAGACGCTCGGGCTGCCGGTTCTCCTCGGCGGCTTCCACCTGCATGAGGACTGCAACGCCCGGCGGTCGGTCTGCGGATCCATTCCGAGGACCCGCAGTACGCCGCTGTCGCGCCGCCGGAGGCCTGACGCGCATTCGACCAGAGTGGTCTTTCCGGCGCCGTTCGTACCGGCGATGCCGAGGATCTCGCCGCCGTCCACCGTCAGCGAGATGCCGTCCAGCGCTGTCCTCGACTTGTAGGTCTTGCGGAGGTTCTCGATCTCGATCACTGTCATGCTTCGAGAATCCCGGGCCGGAACGTCCCCGACATCAACCGATCGGTCGATGCTACGAGTCGAGGAGCCGGCGGGCGTGTTCGTGGACTGCTGTACGTAGCTCGGGTGGGCTCAGGATCTCGAAGGGCCAGTAGATACGGACGACTTGGGCGACCAGCGGGCCCAGGTCGTTGGCGGCGAAGCGGACCTCGCAGGTGGTGGCGTCGAGCGGTTCGACGATGCCTTGCGACGGTGGGATGTACTTCGCGACAGTGTCGGCCGGGGCGTGGACACGGAGCCGGGCGACGAGATCCCACGGTGCGACGCCGGTGCCCTCGGCAACTAGCGCGACCGGGTCGGGAGGGTCGTCGAAGCGGTAGCGCGAACCAGTCAGCTGCGGGTTGGTGATGCGGTCGACGCGGTACGTGCGCCACGCCTGACGATCACGGTCGCGCGCCACGAGGTACCAGCGGCGGCCGGTGTGGACGATCTGGAGCGGCTCGACGCTACGTTCGGACTCGGTGCCGTCGTGCGTGCGGTAGCCGAACCGGATCCCTTCGGTGTGCCGGCAGCCGACGGCGAGGGTGACCAGTACGCCGCCGTCGACCGCCGGCAGCTCGCCCTGCGGGAGTTGCGTAGTGTGCGCGCCGATCGCGTCGACCTGTTCCCGGAGCCGGGTCGGCAGCACCTGGTGGAGCTTGGCGAGTGCCGAGATCGCGGCCTCCTCGACGCCGGACACCGTCGTGGTCGTCGCGACCTGCAGCCCAACGGCGATCGCGACCGCTTCGGAGTCCTCGAGCAGAAGCGGTGGCAGGCGACCGCCAGGCCCGAGCCGGTAGCCGCCGCCGATGCCGGCCGCGGCGTCGATCGGGTACCCGAGCTCGCGCAGGCGCGTGACGTCCCGGCGTACGGTCCGGGGCGTGATCTCGAGCCTCGCCGCGAGCTCGGCGCCGTCCCACTGGGGACGCGAGTGCAGCAAGGACAACAGGCGCAGGAGCCGGGTCGCGGTATCCATCTTGTTCCTATTGTCCCCGGAGCTGCGGACCGATCCTGTCCGCAGGTCGTTCTAGCGTGCAGACATGACAACGCTCACGCAGAACCTCCTGGATCTCTCTGACTTCGCCTGGCAGCGGCTGCGGCAGCGCGTGCAGGGGTTGACTGACGAGGAGTACTTCTGGGAACCGTTCGACGGTTGCTGGACGGTCCACAAGACCACCGACGGGTACGTCGCTGACGCGTCGCGGATTCCGCCCGCGCCGGCGCCGTTCACGACGCTGGCCTGGCGGATCACCCATATCGTCGACATCCTGCAGGCCGAGCGGACCGCGACGTGGTTCGGGCACGAGGCGACGGACGACGTACCCGGGGTGCCGGGCTCCGCCGCTGCCGCGTTGGACGCGCTCGACCACGCGTACGAGGTCTGGCGCCGGCGCCTCGCCGCGCTAACTCAAGAGGACCTCGACCGGCCGATGGGCGAGATCGCCGGCCCGTATGCCGAGAGCGACGGTACGTCGTTCGCGCTGCACATCCTCGACGAGCTCATCCACCACGGCGCCGAGGTCGGCACCGTCCGCGACTTCTACCGCGGCACCCACGCCGAGGACCCGTTCCCGGACGCGCTCGCCGGCAAGCTCACCCCAGCCACCCGACCCGGTCTCCTGGCCGAAGCCGCAGCAGCTCAACGCTGGGACCTGGTCCCGCAACTCGCCGACCTCGGGTTCGCCGTCGACGGACGCACGACCGACGGCTTCACCGCCGCGCACCTCGCCGCAGGCACCGGCACCCTGGACACCCTCAAGTTCCTGGTCGACCGCGGCGCCGACCTCTCCCTCACCGACCCGCGCTTCAACGCCGACGTCCACGGCTGGGCCACCTGGTTCAACCAGCCGGAGGTACTCGAGTACCTCGACGGTCAGGGGACGAAGGCGCGTTGAGAGCGGTGGCGGAACTCGGTTGGGGTGAGTTGGTGTGCCGTGGTGAAGCGGCGGGTGAAGTAGGACTGGCTGGTGAAGCCGCAGCGGGTGGCGATGGTGGCTATCGGGGTGTTGGTTGCTGCTAGCAAAGATGCGGCGTGTTCGAGGCGGAGGTCGGTGACGAAGGCGGTCGGGGTGACGCCGTAGGCGGCGCGCATCGAGCGGGACAGGTGGGCGGCGCTGACACCTGCGAGCTCGAGGAGGCGCGGTACGCCGCCGCGCAGGTTCTCCTCGGCGCGCATCGAGGTACAGGCCTTCGCCAGCCAATCGGGTACGCCGGGTGCGCCCGGCTCCCCCGGTGTGAGCAGGTCGAGGAGATCGGTCCAGAAGCGCAGTAGGTCGTAGGTGCTGGGGTTGGTCTGGAAGCGGTCCAGCGCCTGCTCGAAGACGGGGACGGCCGCCGGCTCGTGGAAGCAGACCGGGCCGCGGGCGGACCAGTCGGCGGTGCGCGTCAGGTCGAGGAACCCCTGCCACAGCGAGCTCGGGAACGCGACGTTGAGGAACTCCAGACCGTCCGGTGCCGAACCGCGCACGGCGTGCCGATCGCTCGGGCGAACCAGGACCACGTCACCAGGACGCAGTACCTGCACGCCGCTCGTCAGCAGGTGTTCGCCGTTGCCGGAGACGACGCCCATGAACTCGTGGAAGTCGGCATGCGTGTGCAACTCGGTGTCGCGCGAACGAGCGGGGATCCGCACGCGAGCCGCGTGGTACGGGCGGCCGAACGCGTGCGCCTCGAACCGCAGGATCTGGTGCACATCAACACAGTACAAATTCTCGTTGCCCGGCTGCTAGTCCAGCGAGGTCGCGAACCCGCACGCTGAAGGCATGTATGAGACCGACGGCTATGTCATCTTCCGCGACGTCATCGACTCCGACCTGATCAAAGAAGTGAACGACCATGTCGAGTGGCTGCAGGCTCGGCATCCCGACGTACGGCCCGAGCAACTCGGGCACATCTATCTGCGCGACGACCCGTTCTGGGTCCGGTTGGTGAGCGACGAGCGGCTGGTCGACATCGCCGAGAAGTTCATCGGACCCGACATCGCGCTGTTCGCCTCGCACTACATCTCCAAGCCGCCGTACTCCGGTCAGCCGGTGCTCTGGCATCAGGACGCCGCGTTCTGGCCGCTCGACCCGATGGAGGTGGTGACGCTCTGGCTCGCGGTCGACCACTCGACGCCCGAGAACGGATGCGTCCGGCTGGTGCCGGGCAGTCATCGCGGCGGCGTGGCCGGGATGCGCGACAACACCGACGTCGAGAGCGTGCTCGGCAAGGAGATCGCGGTGGAGGTGGACGAGGCGAAGGCCGTCGACATGGTGCTCGCGCCGGGCGATGTCGAGGTGCACCACCCGAACATCGTGCACGGGAGCAACGCGAACACGTCCCCGAACCGACGCTGCGGGCTGACCATCCGGTACATCCCGACATCGACGCGGATCACGGACGCGGAGTCGCCGTACCCGAGTGCGTTCCACCTGCGCGGCGAGCCGGGGGTGAACAGCTACCAGCCACGGCCGGTGTACGACGAGGGCCGGCACTTCCCGTTCCGCGGCAGCAGCGCACTGACCTGAACTGGGCCTGACATGCGAAGAGCCCGTCCCAGCCGAACTGGGACGGGCTCTTCAGCGGCTCACTCGAGGCAGATCCGGAACGGGTGCCCCGCGGGGTCGGCGTAGATCCGCCAGCCGCGCGCGTTCTCCGCGGGCGGTGGGTCCAGCGGGTCGAGCGGCTCGGCTCCGAGGGCGACCACGGTGGCATGGCCGCTGGAGAGGTCCTCGACGATCAGGTCGAGATGGAGGTCCTGCGCTTCGGTGCCGGGCCAGGTGGCCGGCACGTACTCCTCCGAACGCCGGAAGGCCAGCGTCGAGAACCCCAACGACGAACCGGGGCCGGTCAGGCTCCGCCAGTCGTTGTCACCGCTCTCGTCGATGTCCAGCCCCAGCAGCGCCGAGTAGAACTGGGCGAGCTCGAGTGGGTCCTGGCAATCCAGCACCACCGAGCCGAGCCGCCCGGCAGTACTGCCCGGCTGCTCTGCCACCTGCGTCATCTGTCCTCCACTTTCTGTTGCGTCAGCCTGCTCCTTGTTCGGGGCAGGACAGGCCAGGCCCGTCTTGTCGGAAGGCCCGGCCGCCTACGATGACAGGTCGGGGGGACAGTTGGCACCTTTCGACACGCATTCTCGGCTCGTGAGCCGATCGCTGACAGTGAAGGTTCGACCGCGCTACCACTAAACAGCAGGTACGGCGGTAGCGCGGCGGCGCTCGCCGAGCTTGCGGATCTTCACCCGCGTCCCGCAGTCCTCCATCGCGCACCAGCGTCGCGACCCGTTCCGGCTGCGGTCCAGGAACAGCCACCCGCAGCCGCCCTCGTCGACCGGGCAGGCCTTCAACTGGCGCAGGTCGACGGTCCGGACCAGCTCGACCGCGGCGACCACCAGCCGGTCCGGGACGAGCTGGGCCGGCGATGTCCCGACGACCAACTCGGCGATCCCCTGATCCCGCTCAGCGTCCGGGATCAGCATCGACCGCGCGGCCGCCGCCGACCACCGCAACATCAAGCGCTCGAACGCGGATCCCTCGCTGCGCTTGACGCCGTCGACAGCGACGGCAGCCCCGTCCGCGCGCGGCGCGAGCACGTCGTACGTCGCCTCGCGGATCTCGAGCGTCGCACGCAGCGCCTTCGCGGCGAGCTCGGGCGCGGTCCGCCAGGTGCCCTCGACAGCACTGAAATCGCGGGTGTCGATGAGCTCGATCCGGCGGCTCCAGGCGAGCAGTTCGGCCGGCGATGTGAGGTAGTCGTGCTCGGCTTCACCGCCGCGCAACCGCGGGCTGACCGTGTTCACCAGATCGAGGGCCGGATGGCCGCCCACGATGCGGAATTCCGCGTGAGAACTGTCGGTCATAGGTGAGACGCTACCAGCATCAGACTTTTGACCGGGATCAGGTGAATCATGTCCCTCTCGTCCCGCCGGGCCAACGCCGCACTGGCGTTCCTCGGCGTCTCGACCTTCACGTTCGTCACCATCGAGGTGCTGCCGATCGGTCTGCTGACCGTGATGGCCGACGACCTCGGGCGCTCGCGCTCGCAGGTCGGTCTCCTCGTCACCGGGTACGCCGCCGTCGTCGTGCTCGCCTCCCTCCCGCTCGCGCGGCTGACGCACCATCTCCCCCGCCGCCTCGTCCTGGGAGGCACGCTCGGCGTCCTGACCGTCGCCACCGCGCTGTCGGCGGCCGCCCCGTCGTACGAGGTGCTGTTCGGTGGCCGGCTGGTCATCGCGCTCTCGCAGGCGCTGTTCTGGTCGATCGCGCCGCCGATCGCGACCAGCCTGTTCCCGCCGGAGTTGCGCGGCCGCGTCGTCGCCCGGCTCGCGATCGGCACCGCGCTGGCGCCGATCCTCGGCATCCCGTTGGGCACCTGGCTCGGCGAGCAGGCCGGCTGGCGGGTTCCGTTCGTGCTCATGGCCGGCCTCGGCGCCGCCGCCTGTGCCGGCATCGTGGCGCTGCTGCCACGCACCGAGGTCCAGGACAGCCCAGCCCGCCGCGGCACCACGCCAGACCTTCGCCGGTACGTCGTTCTGCTGGTCGCGTCAGCGATCGGTGTGACCGGGTTCCTGACCTTTAATACTTACGTCACACCGTTCCTGCTGGACATCACCGGCTTCTCCTCCGCCGCGCTCGGTCCGATGCTGCTCGCCAGTGGCGCGGGCGGATTCGCCGGCACCCTGATCGCCGGCCGGCTGCTCGACCGGTACCCCTGGGGCGCCGTCGCCGTCCCACTCGGCGTCATCACCGTTGGACTGCTCAGCCTGTACGCGCTCGGCACGGTGCCGGTGGCGACGGTCGCTCTGATCGCACTGATCGGGATGTCGTTCAGCGGGTTGGCAGTCGCCGTGCAGAGCCGCACGCTGCAGATCGCGCCGGGCAGCACCGACATCGCCTCGGCCGGGACCAGCTCGGCGTTCAACGTCGGTATCGCCGCTGGAGCGTTCGTCGGTGGCGCACTGATCGACACGACCACCGTCCGGAGCGTCGCACTCGTCGGCGGCTTGCTGACTGCGGTGGCGGCGCTGGTGATGCTGAGCGAACCCTTCCTCGGCCGACGCCGGGCAGTAGTGGAAGAGCGCGAGCTCGACCGTCCCGCGCCGCAGGTCTGCGAAGAGCCGGCTAGGTGAGATCAGCCGTCACTTCAGCAGCTGGCTGAGAAGGCTCTGGTGCGTTCGACCTGGCCAGCCAGAGACCCGTGAACACGGCGGTGACCAAAGTGACCGCCCCGGCAGCGAGGAAGGCGTTGTTGAGGCCGGTCTCGAAGGAGGCGCCGCCGGACTGCCGGGTGCGGACGATGGCTCCGAGTACCGCCACACCTAGCACCGCGCCGATCTGCCGAGTGGTGCTGCTGATCCCCGACGCGAGGCCGCCTTCCTGTGGAGCGACCGCTTGGATGGCGGCCCCCGTCAGTGGAGACATCGTCAGCGCGAAGCCGACGCCGACGACTCCCAGCCGCCACCACACGTTCCCGTAGCCGGTGTCGGCGTGCACGGTACCGAGCGCCAGCAGTCCCAGACCGGCCAGGGCCAGGCCGGCGGTCACCACGATGCGGAAGCCGTACCGGGCAGCGAGCCGGCCCGCGTACGGACTGACGATCACCATCGCGAGGGACCCCGGCAGGGTCTGCAGACCCGCGCGCAGGATCGAGCTGCCCTGGACGTACACGAAGAACTGGGAGAAGAAGAACGACGACCCCATGAGCGCGAACCCCACCACGACCATGGCGGTGTTGGACACGGTGAACAGTTGCTCCCGGAACAACCGCAGCGGCAACATCGGAGCGGTACGCCGTGCTTCGACGGCGACGAATGTGGCGAGCAGGATCACAGCGGCGGCGAAGCTGCCCAGGATCAGCGGCGACGTCCAGCCGCGGGCACCACCCTCGATCAGCCCGTAGGTCATCGCCCCCACCCCCAGAACGGACAGCACCGTGCCCGGGACATCGATCGCGGGGGCGCTCGGATTGCGCGTCTCTTCCAGGCTCCGCAGACCGACCAGGAGAAGGACCACACCGATCGGCAGGTTGACCAGGAAGATGGCGGGCCAGCCGAAGGCCTCCGTCAGTACGCCGCCCGCCACGGGGCCTGCGGCCAGACCGATTCCGCTGAATCCGGCCCACAGCCCGATCGCCTTGATGCGTTCCTGCGGCACCGGGAAGGCAGCGGCGAGCAGGGCCAGCGAGGCAGGACTCAGCGCGGCGGCTCCGATGCCCTGCAGCACCCGGCCGACGACCAGCCAGCCAAGCGAAGGCGCGAAGCTGCACAGCACCGACGCCAAGGTGAACACGGCCACGCCGGTCAGATACACACGCTTGCGGCCGAACCGGTCGGCGAAGACACCGCCGGACAGCAACAGCATCGCGACCAGCAGGACGTAGGCGTCGACGATCCATTGCAGACCGGTCAGCCCGGTGTGCAACCGGTGCTGCATGTCGGGCAGCGCTGCTCCGACGATCGTGTTGTCGAGCAAGACCATGAATTGACCTAGGCAGGTCACGGTGAGCAGCACGGCCCGGCTGGGTCGACTGCCTACGGCCGCGGACGATGCCGCCATGGGCGATTCCTCTCAAGGATCAGCACACTAACGCAGTTGTTGGCTGCGTTAGGAGACTCTACGGAGCGTCGACTCACAAACGCAAGTCCTGACTGCGTTAAGGTGAGGGTGTGAACGAGGACCAGCGAGCCCGGCGGCCCGGCGGGCGCAGTGCGCGCGTCGCCGCGCAGGCGCACCAGGCCGTCACCGAACTGATCAGTGAGCGCGGGTACGGCAACTTCACCGTCGGCGAGGTCGCAGCCCGCGCAGGCGTGGCCGACAGCAGCATCTACCGCCGGTGGGGCAGCCTGGAATCCTTGCTCGCGGACGCGGCGCTGGCTCGCCTCAACGCGCAGTCGCCGATGCCCGACACCGGCAGCCTGGCCGGCGACCTGCGCACCTATGCTGCCGCCGTGGCCCGCGAGATCACCGGACCCGACGGTCTGCTGGTGGTGCGCCTCGCCGTCGCCCTGACGAGTACCGGCGAGCAGGGTCTGCGGGCGGGTGACGACCTTCTGGCCGAGCGCACCCGGCAACTGCAGTCCATGCTCGATCGCGCCCACGACCGTGGCGAAGTCGAGCTCGACGCACTCGACGTGCTGGACCACGTCCTAGCCCCGCTGTATATCCGTGTCCTGTTCGGCATCGGGCTCACCCCGGAGTACGTCGACGGGCTGGTCGACCGAATGCTCCGAGCATGACCTCCGAGCGCCGCAAGTTTGTGAAGAGTCGGCCTGACGCGCCAGAGGGTTTCTTCGAGGTCGAGGCGGCCGGCCTGCGCTGGCTCGCCGTACCTGGTGGGGTGCCGGTGGCCGAGCCGCTCGACGTCTCCTCTGATCAGCTGACGACGACCAGGCTGGACGCCGCCGAGCCAACGGGTGCGGCAGCTGAGGAGTTCGGTCGGCGGCTGGCTGTCACGCATGACGCGGGCGCGCGGTACTTCGGCGTACCGCCGGATGGGTGGGACGGTGACGGATACATCGGGACGATCCCGCTGCCGCGCGCCGTCGACCCGGTGAAGTCGTGGGGTGAGTTCTACGCCAACCTGCGCCTCCGCCCGTACCTGCGTGCCGCGCGCGACCAGGGCATCCACCTGGACGGCTTCGGCCGCGTCCTCGCCCGGCTGGAGTCCGGCGCGTACGACGACCCGTCCGACGGACCGTCCCGGATCCACGGCGACCTGTGGTCGGGGAACGTGCTGTGGACTCCCGACGGCGTCCACCTGATCGACCCGGCCGCGCACGGCGGTCACCGGGAGACCGACCTCGCCATGCTCGGCCTGTTCGGGCTGCCGCATCTCGACCGCGTGCTCCGCGCGTACGACGAGGCGCACCCGCTCGCCGACGGCTGGCGCGACCGCATCGGGCTGCACCAACTGCATCCGCTCCTGGTGCATGTCGTGCTGTTCGGTGGCGGCTATGTGTCCCAGGTGATGGCCCTGGTCAAGAAATATTGAATCCTCTTGACGTAAAGAGCGCGGTCCACGAACACTCCGATCATGATCCCGCAGCCCACCGCGCAGCAGGCGCTCCCCGACGAGACCTTCACGCTGCCGACCGACGCCACCATCGGCCTCGATGACTCCTCGGCGCGACCGATCGCCGACCGGCTCGCCGCACAGCTTCGGACGTCCACCGGGTTCGCCCTGCCGATCCAGGACGGCGCCGGCACGATCACGCTGTCCACCAACGGCCCGGAAACACTGGGCGCCGAGGGCTACGAGCTGCGCGCCGACGGGTCCGGCGTGACCATCACCGCCGCCACTGCCGAGGGTCTGTTCCGCGGCGTCACCACGCTGCGCCAGCTCCTGCCTGCCAAGGCCGAGGCATCCACCCAGCAGGACGGCCCGTGGGAGATCGCGGGTACGACGATCTCCGACGCACCGCGCTACGGATACCGCGGCGTGATGCTCGACGTCACGCGACACTTCTTCACCGTCGACCAGGTGAAGCAGTTCATCGACCGGGTGTCGCTCTACAAGATCAACCGCCTGCATCTGCACCTGTCCGACGACCAAGGCTGGCGTATCCAGGTCGACTCGTGGCCGCGCCTGACCGAGTACGGCGGGAGCCTGCAGGTCGGCGGCGGGACGGGTGGTTCGTACAGCAAGGCGGAGTACGCCGAGATCGTGCGGTACGCCGCGGAGCGGTTCGTGACCGTCGTACCGGAGATCGACACCCCGGGGCACACCAACGCCGCGCTGGCGTCGTACCCGGAGCTCAACGCGGACGGGGTCGCGCCGAAGCTGTACACCGAGACCGAGGTCGGGTTCAGCACGCTGACCGTTGCTCTGGACCGCACGTACGAGTTCCTGGACGACGTGTTCCGCGAGGTCGCCGAGCAGACGCCGGGTGACGTCGTACACCTGGGTGGGGACGAGGCGCACTCGACTCCGCACTCGGACTACCTGACCTTCGTACCGAAGGCGGCCGAGCTCGTGGTGAAGCAGGGCAAGACGGTGATGGGGTGGCACGAGATCGCCGACGGACCGCTGCCGGCCGGGACCGTCGTGCAGTACTGGGGCACGGAGGACGAGAAGGCGCAGGCGCTGGCGGTGAAGGCCGTGGAGCAGGGCGCGACGCTGGTGCTCTCCCCCGCGAACCGCGCGTACCTCGACATGAAGTACCACGCGGAGACGCCGCTCGGGCTCGACTGGGCCGGGCTCGTCAGCGTGGAGCAGGCCTACAGCTGGAACCCGGCGACGCTGATCCCGGGTGTGCCGGCGAGCGCGATCGACGGGGTCGAAGCGCCGCTGTGGACCGAGACGCTGGACGACCTGGAGAAGGTCGACTTCATGGTGTTCCCACGGCTGCCGGGGATCGCGGAGCTTGGGTGGTCGCAGGAGTCCGCGCTGGACTGGGCGACGTACAAGGACCGGCTGGCCGAGCAGGGGCCGCGCTGGGAGGTGCTCGGCGTCAACTTCTACCGAGCTCCTGAGATCGACTGGCGCTAGCGACTGAGGATGCGGTCGAGCAGCCAGGCTGTTGTCGCGTCCACGTCCTGTTCGGCGACTGTGTGTTGCATGGCGTCCGCGTCGTGGGCGTCACGCACCTCGAGCCGGTAGACGTACCGGTCCGGCTGCGGGCGGCCGGTGCCGAGGTCCTTGGCGGTCAGCGCGTGGACCGCCGCCTCCAGCCGATCGGCGTCGGGCTGGTCGCTGGTGTCCAGTTCGCCCTGCTTGGTCAGCCCGGCGAAACCGCCGCTCCGGGTCACGGTCACGATCACGGTGCCCTCCTCCAGTTGCGTTCCGCGCAATTCTCCACAGCCGCGCGACACGCCGAGAACTCTGATCAGAATTTTGCGCCCATCACCCGGCGTACCGGGCTCTGTCCTACGTTGCCATCGTGCCGGACCGGGCGGCCCGCCGCGAACCAGCAGGTCGGCGCCCGTTTTCGGGTTCCGGAGCGGCCTGTGGGAGCCCGATATCAGGCAGGTACGGAGAGTAGCGAGCCGCGACAATCAGCGACACGTGTTTCCGGTCACCCCTACCGTCAAGCCGCAGAACGGCTACAGTTATGGCGTTGCAGTTTTGGACTCCCTGACTTTGCTGTGCTGCATGGCCGGTCTGTCGTCTGGGGCCTTTCGGCGACGCGTGACCCATGAGGTGTGGGTCACGGATTGTTAATAGCCATCGAGGAGATAGACAATGGCTGTCGGTACTGTCAAGTGGTTCAACGCTGACAAGGGCTTCGGCTTCATCACCCCGGATGACGGTGGCGCGGACGTGTTCGCGCACTACTCGGCCATCCAGATGTCGGGCTTCCGCTCGCTGGACGAGAACCAGCGGGTCGAGTTCGAGATCACCCAGGGCCAGAAGGGTCTGCAGGCGGAGAACATCCGCGCGATCGGATCTTAAGGATCGCCCTTCTAGTACCAACGAATGGGGGGCCCCCCCCCCCCGGGGTGGGGGTAGCGCCCCCCGACTCGGGTCCGCCGCCCGTGCACACCGCCCAAAGGGTGGACCGATCCGGCGCTATCGACATCGTCGTCATCGACTCCGTGGCCGCGCTGGTGC
>NZ_JBSHBJ010000029.1:0-37835 GCF_053611945.1 Kribbella sp. NPDC054772
GGGGTGACCGCTGCAGCGGTCACCCCACCGCTACACGTTCAGGGCGCGTTTGCGGAGTGTCTCGACCGCCTGGTCCGGCTGGTCGGCGAAGACGCCCTGGAGGCCCAGCGACGCGAACCGGGTCAGCTCGGTGGCGTAGTCCGTGGCGCTGGGCAGGAAGCGGCGCTCGGCGCGGAAGGTCCACGCCTGGACGTTCAGTCCGGCGCGGTGCGCCTGCTCCACCAGCCGAGTGGGTTCGCCGAGACAGTTCTCGGCGGTGCGCGGGATGATCAGGTCCTTGTGCGGCGCCAGCACCTGCGCGTACGTCGCGACCTCGCGTAACCCGGCCGGCTCGATCAGATCGGCGTACGTGCGCCCGTCGCCGGTCCGCAGGAAGTCGTTCGGCGCACTCTCGGCGTCGATCAGCTGGACCAGCGGTACCCGCGTCATCACCGACAGCCGCCGCAGGCTGGTCGGCTCGAACGACTGGACCATGATCTCGTCGTCCCGCAGCCGCAGCGCCAGGATCCGTTCGGTCAGCAGCTCCTCCAGCGGCAGCCCGAGCCGCCGGAAGTACGTCGGGTGCTTGATCTCCGGGATCACACCGATCGGCCGCCCGAGCCGCAGGGACTCCCGCCGCGCCAGCGCGACCACCTCGTCGAAGGTGGGGATCTCCTCCAGCCCGTCGTACGCCGTGTTGCTCGCGCGCAGCGCCGGCATCCGCTCCCGGGCGCGCAGCGTGCGCAGCTCGGCGAACGTGAAGTCCTCGACGAACCAGCCGGTCACCGCGGTGCCGTCGACGATCTTGGTGATCTTCCGGTCCGCGAAGACCGGGTGCTCGGCGACGTCCGTAGTACTCGAGATCTCGTTCTCGTGGCGGCAGACCAGAATGCCGTCGAGGGTGGAGACCAGGTCCGGCTCCAGGTAGTCGGCGCCCTGCAGGGCGGCCAGCCGGTAGGCCGCCGGTGTGTGTTCCGGGCGGTAGCCACTCGCTCCCCGATGCGCGATCACCAACATGGATCCAGGACAGGGGCCGGACATGGCCCGGCGGGAACCCGTTGCCCAACGCAAGGTGAAGCTCTACCGTCCGTCACCACGCACCAGACTGCGCGGCGCGGTACGTCGCCATCGGCAGCCGGTCCGGGGGTCCACAGACGCGATTAATTCGCATGCAAACTGTCCGAGGCGCGACCTAGCCTGAGTGGGCCATGAGACAACTGCCGCTCGCCGATCCCGGCGTCCCGAACCATCGCTCGCCGGCCCGCTACCTGTGGTGGGTGGCCCGCGGTCAGTCCCGCACGCTCGCCGGCGGGATGGCCTTCGGCATCATCTGGATGGCCGCGCAGGCGTTCATCCCGGCGATCCTCGGCCTGGCCATCGACGAGGGCATCGCGGCCCGCGACGGGGAGCGGCTGCTGCAGTGGACCGCGTTGCTGTTCGCGGTCGGCATAGTGCAGGCGGCGGCCGGCATCCTGCGGCACCGGTTCGCGGTCACCAACTGGCTGACCGCGGCGTACCGGACGGTCCAGGTGGTGACGCGGAAGTCCGCCGACCTGGGCGCGACGCTGCCGAAGCAGCTGGCCACCGGTGAAGTGGTCAGCATCGGCGCCGGCGACCTGTCCTACATCGGGAACCTGATGGAGATCTCGGCCCGGTTCGCCGGCGCGATCGTCGCGTTCTTCGTGGTCGCGGTGATCCTGCTGTCGTCCTCGACCGTGCTCGGCCTGGTCGTGCTGATCGGCGTACCGCTGATGCTGTTCGCCCTGGGCCCGATGCTGCGGCCGCTGCACAAGCGGCAGTCCGCGCAGCGCGAGGCAGTCGGCGAGCTGAACTCACTCGGTTCGGACATCGTGGCCGGCCTGCGGGTGCTGCGCGGTATCGGCGGCGAGGAGTCGTTCTCGCGGCGCTACCGCAGCGAGTCGCAGCAGGTGCGGAAGGCGGGCGTCCAGGTCGCCGGCATCCAGTCCGTGCTGGACGCGGCCCAGGTGCTGCTCCCGGGGATCTTCGTCGTGCTGGTGGTCGGCCTGGGCGCACACTTCGCCTTGCGCGGCGACCTCAGTGCCGGTTCGCTGGTGGCCTTCTACGGCTACGCGACGTTCCTCGTGCTGCCGCTGCGGACCGCGACGGAGTTCGCCAACCAGCTGATGCGCGGCCTGGTCGCCGCGGGCCGGGTGAACCGCGTGCTGGAGCTGGAGTCGGACATCACCGAGCCCGAGACCCCGGTCCGGCTGCCGGAGCACGGTGACCTGGTCGATCCGGTCTCCGGCGTCCGCGCCCGCGACGGCCTGCTCACCGCGATCGTCTCCGCCGAGCCGGACACCTACGGTCAGCTCGCGGACCGCCTGGGCCGGTACGACGACGCCAGTGAGGTCCGGTACGGCGGTGTGACGCTGGCCAGTGCGACTCGGGCGGATCTGCGCGAGCGGATCCTGGTGAGCGACACCGGCTCCCAACTGTTCACCGGCCTCCTGCGCGCGGAGCTGGACCCGAGCGGCCGGCGTACCGATGACGAACTGATGGCCGCGCTGCGTACGGCGTCCGCGGAGGACGTTCTCGTCGCGCTGCCGGACGGGCTCGACTCCGAGGTGGAGGAGAAGGGCCGGTCGTTCTCGGGTGGACAGCGCCAGCGGCTGGTGCTGGTGCGGGCGCTGCTCGCCGACCCGTCCGTGCTGGTCCTGGTCGAGCCGACGTCCGCCGTGGACGCGCACACCGAGGCGCGGATCGCGGACCGGCTGCGCGACCACCGGTCCGGCCGGAGCACCGTCGTACTGACCGCGAGCCCGTTGCTGCTGGATCGCGCCGACGAGGTGATCTTCGTCGCCGACGGCCGAGTCGTCGCGACCGGTCGGCACCGTGAGCTGCTCGCGTCCGAGCCGCAGTACCGCCGAACTGTCACCCGACAGGCCGAGGCTGAGACCGAAGAAGAGGAGGCCCTGCGATGAGGCAGATCCTGCCCGTTGCCGGGTCGGCCGAGATCCGTCGGCACGCCCGGCGGCTGGCCCGGCGCCACCCACGCACGCTGGCCGTCGCCCTGCTGCTGCACGGGCTGGCAGCGGTGACCGGTCTCGCGGCGCCGCGGCTGATCGGTGGCCTGGTGGAGGACGTGCAGAACGGCACGACCGCCACCAAGGTCAACGAGGTGATCGTGGTGATCGCCGTCTTCATCGTCGCGCAGTCGCTGCTCACCCGCTGGGCGCGGTACAAGTCGTTCGCGCTCGGCGAGCAGGTGCTGGCCGAGCTGCGCGAGGAGTTCGTCGACAACGCGCTCGCGCTGCCGATCGGGACGGTCGAGCGGGCGGGTACCGGTGACCTGCTGTCCCGCACCTCGCGGGACGTCGACACGTTGTCGCGGACCGTGCGGTTCGCGGTACCGGAGACGATCATCGCGTTCGTCACAGTGATCTTCACCGCGGTCGCGACGATGCTGGTCGGTGTCTGGGTGCTGGTGCCGCTGCTCGCGATGGTCCCGTTGCTCTGGCTGAGCACGAAGTGGTACCTGCGTCGCGCCAAGGACGGGTACCTCCGCGAGAACGCGGCGTACGCGCAGATGACCAGCTCGCTCGCGGAGACGGTCGAAGGTGCGCGGACGGTCGAGGCGCTCCGGCGGTACGACGACCGCGTGCGGCGTGGTGACGTGGACATCCGGGGTTCGTACAATGCGGAGCGGTACACGCTGTTCCTCCGGACGGTGTACTTCCCGGCGGCCGAGCTCGGGTACCTCGTGCCTGTCGTCGGCACGCTGCTGTTCGGTGGCTGGCTGCACATCAACGGTCACGTCTCGCTCGGCGCGGTGACGGCTGCCGTGCTGTACGTGAACCAGCTGATCGACCCGGTCGACCGGCTCCTGTCATGGCTGGACGAGCTCCAGTCCGGCGGCGCCGCGTTCGCCCGGTTGCTCGGCATCAGCGACGTACCGGACGACCGGACTCCATCGGGTCGCCGACCGGACGGTGAGCTCGTCGAGGCGCGCGACGTGCGGTTCTCGTACGTCGAGGGTCGGGACGTGCTGCACGGTGTGGACCTGACGATCCAGCCGGGTGAGCGGATCGCGATGGTCGGGCCGTCGGGCGCCGGCAAGTCGACGCTGGGCCGGCTCGTCGCGGGGATCCACCCGCCGCGGACAGGTTCGGTGACCGTCGGCGGTGTGGGGATGACGGACCTGCCGCTGGACGAGCTGCGAAAGCAGGTCGCGCTGGTCACGCAGGAGCACCACGTCTTCGTCGGAACGCTGCGGGACAACCTGTCGATGGCGAAACCGTCGGCGACCGACGACGAGCTGATCGCGGCGCTGGCGGCCGTCGACGCGCGCGACTGGGCGGAGGCGTTGCCGGACGGGCTCGACACTCGAGTCGGCTCCGGCCAACTGGCGCTGACGCCTGCGCAGGCGCAGCAGTTGGCGCTGGCTCGCCTGGTCCTCGCCGACCCGCACACCCTGGTGCTCGACGAGGCGACGTCACTGATCGACCCACGCGCCGCACGGCACATGGAGCGCTCGCTGGCCGCGGTCCTGGACGGCAGGACGGTGATCGCGATCGCCCACCGCCTCTACACCGCCCACGACGCCGACCGCGTCGCAGTAGTGGAAGACGGCCACATCACCGAGCTGGGCAGCCACGACGAGTTGGTGGCCCGCAATGGCTCGTACGCCGCGCTCTGGAACTCCTGGCACGGCTGAGACCCAAAACAGTGGGCTGAGACCTGTAGCAACAGGTCTCAGCCCATGTTTTCCGGCTTCAGCGTTTGCGTAGTAGGAGGACTGCAGAGTCGACATGCGGAGGCGGGGTGAATGCCTTGCGGGGAAGGCGAAGCCCGATCGACGGGTCGTACGAGCGGAACCAACGGTTCGCCCCGGGCGCGGCACCGCGAACCCACCGGTTCGCCACCTGACGTTGCAGCACCAGATCCGCCGACACCAGGCGTGAACCCGGGGCCAGCAAGCGCTTCAGCAACGCGGTGGAGACGTTGTACGGCGGACTCGACACCACCCGGAACGGCCGCGACGGCAACCGCAGGTCACCGGCATCGGCGCGGACGACCGTCACCGGCGCGTCCGCGAACCGCCGGCGCAACCGCTCGGCACGACCCGGATGGAGTTCGACGGCGACCACTCGGGCGCCGGCCCGGACCAGCGGCGCGGTCAGCGCACCGAGTCCGGCCCCGACATCGAGGACGAGTTCGCCGGGTTCGATCCCGGCCGCGTCCACAACCCGTTGGGCCCAACGACTATCGAGCGGATGCCATCCCCAGGCACCCCTCGCCTGCCCGGAGGCGGGCACGACGGACCATCACGAAGTACGTAATCATGCGTCGACCCTAGAGGCCGGTGCGCCCTTGGCTCAAAGCATTTTCGGCGTCGCGCCCAATGCGGTGACGGTCTCCGTGGTCCGGCGTTGCGCGAGTTCGAGCCGGCTCCTCGTCGCCACCGAGTCCCCCTTCGCGAGCTCCCGGCGTACGTCGAGAACGCGGACCGGCAGCGCGTCGGTCATCAGCAGCGGGGCGTACTCGGCCTCGGTCTTCCACCGGTTGCCGTCCCGAGTGAAGGTGAAGCGGGTCAGCAGACCCTCGGCCTTGGTGCTGTCGGGTTCGCGGTGCGCGGCGACCAGGTTCCCGTGGCCGTAGGCGATCCACTTGCCGTCGATCTCCTGCATCGGCTGCACGACGTGCGCGTGGTGGCCGATCACGAGGTCGATGTTGCTGTCGGCAAGCAGTTGCGGGCCGACCTCGCGCTGCTGGTCGTTGAGCTTGTTCGAGTACTCCGTGCCCCAGTGGCAGCTGACCAGCACCAGATCGGCACCGCGATCGCGGGCCTCCTGCGCCTTCAGCGTGATCGACTTCGTGCTGATCTTGCCGGCGCGCCACGTCTCGCCGTTCGGGTACGGCAGGCCGTTGAAGCCGAACGTGAAGCTCAGCGAGGCGACCTTCACTCCCCCGACGTCGACGATCGTGATCTGCTCGGCCTCCGCCCGCGACCGCGCGGTGCCGGCATGCTTCAGACCGACCTTGTCCAAGGTGTCGAGCGTGCGGTCGACACCGGCCGCGCCGCCGTCGAAGCTGTGGTTGCTCGCGGTCGTGCAGAGGTCGTAACCGGTCTGCTTCAGGGCGGTCGCGATCTGCGGCGGGCCCTGGAACATCGGGTAGCCGTGGTACGGGCCGCCGAGCGGCGCGAGCGGGGTCTCCAGGTGCGCGATGGCGAGATCCGCTTTCTGGACAAGGGGTTTCACGCTCGCCATCGACGGGGCGAAGTTCCAGTCGCCGTCACGTTTCGCGGTCGTCCACAGGCGCTCGTGCAACAACACGTCCCCGGTCGCGACCACGGTGATCCGGTCCGGCTTCTTGTCCGGTTTCGGCGCCCGCGTGGGCCGATCGGCGGTCGTCGTCGCGTAGGTGTCCGCGAGACATCCGCTCGTCGCCACTGCGGCGGCCCCGGCGAGCATCCCGCCGAGTACCGCGCGTCGTCGTACCGCCATCCCCGTCCCCCCAAACCCCGTTGTTGCCGTTGAAGACGCTGACTCCGGCCGATTGGTTGGGACTCGGCCGGTGATAATGGTCCCGATGCACCTACGGAAGCCGAGGCAGACATGGTCGACCTGAAGACGCCGGCGGAGATCGAACAGATGCGCGTGGCCGGACGGGTCGTCGCGAACGCACTCGCAGCCGTCAAGAAGGCGGCCGCGGCCGGGGTGTCGTTGCGCGAACTCGACGAGGTCGCCCGCGACGTCCTGCGCTCCGCGGGGGCCGTGTCGTTGTTCGAGGGGTACCAGCCCGGGTTCGCGACGTCACCGTTCAGCGGAGTGATCTGTACGTCGGTGAACGACGCCGTACTGCACGGACTGCCGACCGACCTGCGGCTGCAGGACGGCGACCTGCTGAACGTCGACTGCGGTGCGTCGGTCGACGGGTGGTGTGCCGACTCGGCGATCAGCTTCTGCATCGGTACGCCGCGCGCCGAGGATCTCGAGTTGATCGCGACGACCGAGGAAGCGCTCGCCGCGGGCATCGCGGCCGCGGTCGAGGGCAACCGGATCGGTGACATCGGCGCCGCGATCGGCAGGATCGGCAAGCACGCCGGCATCGGCACCAACCTCGACTTCGGCGGCCACGGCGTCGGACGCCGGATGCACGAGGAACCCCACGTCCCGAACGGCGGCCGCCCCGGTCGCGGCCTCCGGCTCCGGGCCGGCCACGTCTTCGCGATCGAGCCCTGGTTCTGGACGGGCCCCGGCTCCACTTACGTCATCGACGAGGACGGCTGGACGCTGCGCTCCGCCGATCACACCCGCGGCGCCCACGCCGAACACACCGTCGCCATCACCCCCGACGGCCCCCAGATCCTCACCCTCGCCTGAACCCAGCTAGAACAAGGTTTGTTGGGGAGACGGCCTGGGGTGCATGCCCGCGATGGGCTTGGCGCGATGGCTGGAGCCGCGGCCGAAGCCGTGTTTGTCCAGCAGCGGTCGCGCCTTCTCCTCGAAGGCCTTGCGGAAGCTGGGAACGGCGTACGCACCATGGGCGTACAGCGACTCGTAGCGGCTGACCAGCTCGGGGTGGTCGCGGGACAGCCATTGCATGAACCAGTCCTTCACGCCCGGTCGAAGATGCAGGATCAAGGTGGTCACGCCAGTAGCACCCGCGTCCGCGAGTTGGCCGAGAAGATGATCCAACTGCTCGGCCGAATCGGTGAGCCACGGAAGAACCGGAGCAACCATTACACCGCATGGAAGGTTGGCGTCCCGGATGGCTCGAATCAGGTCGAGACGCCCACGGACAGAGGGTACGCCGGGCTCCAGGCGGCGACGCAGCTCTTCGTCACCCAAGGCCAGCGAGACGCCGACACCGACCGAAACCTCCGCGGACGCAGCGGACAACAACCCCAGATCGCGCCGGAGCAACGTGCCCTTGGTGAGAATCGACAGCGGCGTGCCCGAGGCGGCCAGCGCCTCGATGATGCCCGGCATCAACCGATAGCGACCCTCGGCCCGCTGGTACGGATCGGTGTTGGTGCCCAAAGCAACTTCTTCGTGACGCCACGACGGCCGCGCGAGCTCACGGCGCAGGACGTCGGCGACGTTCGTCTTGACGACGATCTGGCGGTCGAAGTCCTGCCCCGTGTCGAGCTCGAGGTACGTGTGAGTCGGCCGGGCGAAGCAGTACCGGCAGGCGTGCGTACACCCGCGGTACGGATTGATCGTCCAGTTGAACGGCAGCGCCGAACCCGGCACCGAGTTCAGCGCCGATCGCGCGAGCACCTCGTGGAACGTGATCCCCTGGAACTCCGGTGTCGTCACCGATCGGACCAGCCCCGCGATCGACCCGAGCCCCGGCAACGCGCCCGGGGTCTCCACGTCGATCTGCTGACCTGCCCATCTCATGATCCCCAGTCGAACATACGTTCCCTTACTGCGTCAAACGGGCGGCCCCGCGACCCGCGATCCTGCCAGTCAGCGGAAGGTCGCGGCGTTGGCGAGTGCCCACTCGCGGTACGTCGTCCCTGGGTGCCCGGTGAGGTCCGCGACCGCCGGCTCCGGTTTCATCGCGTATTCGGACATCATCCGGAAGCCGTCGAGCAGCCAGCGCGCCGTCTCCTCGCCGATCGCCGGAGCCAGCGCCGCGACGTACTCGTCGGGCGTCTGTTCCTCGAAGCGGACGTCCCGCCCGATCGCCTCGGCGATCCGTGCGACCTGCTCCGGCTGCGTGATCGCCTCCGGCCCGCTCATGACGATCTTCCGGCCGCCGAACTCCTCGGACAAAAGGACGACGCGCGCCACCGCCGCGATGTCCCCGAGGTCGATCGGCGTCTGCACAGCACCGGCGTACGGCGCCCGCACGACCCCCTCGGCCTTGATCGACGGCGCCCAGTCGAGCGTGTTGTTCATGAACTGACCCGGCCGCAGGAACGTCCAGTCGAAGCCGCCCGCGTCGATCGCCCGCTCGATCCGGTAGTAGTGCCACGTCGACGGATCACCCTGCGCCTCGTAGTCGGCAGGCTCCCCCGACAGTACGACGACCCGCCGTACGCCGGCCTCCCGCGCACACCGCACGAAGTCGTCGACGTACGCCGGAAGCGGCGCGAGATACACCGTGTCGATACCGGCGAGCGCGGCCGGCAGTGTCGCCGGCTTGCCCAGATACCCGCGCGCGACCTCGACAGTCTCGGGCAGCGCGGCCCGGGCCGGATTGTTGGTCAGCGCGCGCACCGGCGCGCCCGCCGACACCAGTTCGTCCACCAGCAACCGCCCCACACTCGCGGTCGCACCGGTCACCAGGATCGTCATCCCTGTCCTCTCTCGAATCGGAATTCCCGTAGGTTATACGAGAATTGGAGCGACCGCCTATCGTTGGTCCGTGAGTGAACGGCGGAGTGGTGAGGGGCAGCCGGACCGGACGCTGGCGTTGCTGTGGCGGAACCACCGGCAGACCACGGCCGACGGCCCCGTCGAGGCGCGGCGCCGCGGAGCCGGCCGACGACCGTCGCTGAGCGTGGACGACGTCATTCGGGCAGGCATCCGGCTCGCGGACGAGCAGGGGCTAACGGCGGCATCGATGGGCGGGCTGGCCAAGGAGCTCGGCGTCGGCACGATGACGCTCTACACGTACGTGCCGTCGAAGGAGGAGTTGCTCGACCTGATGGTCGACCAGGTCCTCGGCGAGCGCGTACTCCCCGGTCCGGGCGAACCGCGGCCGGACGATTGGCGCGACCAGGTGGAGATCTACTCGCAGCAGACCCGCGCGATGTTCCAGCGGCACCTGTGGTTGTCGCAGGTCTCGACGATCCGCCCGCCGGTCGGCCCGGGCATGCTCGCGGCCCGCGAGTACCTGCTGTCCGCGCTGCTCGGTCTGGAGCTCAGCCCCGTCGAGACCAACACGGCCGCGCTCGCGATCACGACGTACGTCGACTCCGCGGCCAGCCTGGAGGCGGAGAGCCAGCTCGTGGAACGCAGCACCGGTCAGACCAACGACGCCTGGTGGTACGAACGAAACGACCTCTGGGAGTCGTACTTCGATGTCGACCGGCATCCCGCGATGACGGCGATCTGGAACGCGAACGGCTACCAGTCCACCACCCGCGACGCCGCCGCCGACTCGTACCGCTACGGCCTCGACCGCCTCCTCGACGGCATCGAGTCCCAACGCCCCCGGTAGCTACTCACATCGTGCCGAGTGGGATCACTCCCACTCGATGGTGCCCGGGGGTTTGCTGGTGACGTCGAGGGTGACTCGGTTGATCTCGTCGACCTCGTTGGTGATGCGGGTGGAGATGCGTTCGATGACGTCGTACGGGAGGCGGGCCCAGTCGGCGGTCATGGCGTCCTCGCTGGTGACCGGGCGGAGGACGACGGGGTGGCCGTACGTGCGGCCGTCGCCCTGGACGCCGACCGAGCGGACGTCGGCCAGGAGGACCACCGGGAACTGCCAGATGTCGCGGTCCAGGCCGGCCGCGGTGAGCTCGTTGCGGGCGATCAGGTCGGCGGCGCGGAGGATGTCCAGCCGCTCGCGGGTGACCTCGCCGATGATCCGGATGCTCAGCCCCGGGCCCGGGAACGGGTGCCGGTAGACCATCGTCTCCGGCAGGCCGAGCGCCAGCCCGAGCTCGCGGACCTCGTCCTTGAACAGCGTCCGCAGCGGCTCGATCAGGCTGAACTGCAGGTCGTCCGGCAGTCCGCCGACGTTGTGGTGCGACTTGATGTTCGCCGCGCCCGCACCGCCGCCGGACTCGACGACGTCCGGGTACAGCGTGCCCTGGACCAGGAATTCGATGTGCCGCTCGGCGTCCACCTTGCGCGCGGTCGCCTCGAAGGTCCGGATGAACTCGCGGCCGACGATCTTCCGCTTCTGCTCCGGGTCGGTGACGCCGGCCAGCGCGGTCAGGAACTGCTCCTCGGCGTCGATCGCCTCGAGCCGGATCCCGATCGCGGCGACGAAGTCCTTCTCGATCTGCTCGGACTCACCGGCCCGCTGCAGACCGTGGTCGACGTACACGCAGGTCAGCTGGTCGCCGATCGCTTTGTGCACCAGCGCGGCCGCGACCGCGGAGTCGACACCGCCGGACAGCGCGCACAGCACCTGCTTGTCGCCGACCTGCTCGCGGATCAGCTCGACCTGCTCCTCGACGACGTTGGACGTCGTCCAGTCGCCCTTGCAGCCGGCGATCTCGAACAGGAAGTGCTCGAGCACGGCCTGCCCGGCCTGCGAGTGCAGGACCTCCGGGTGCCACTGCACGCCCGCGAACTTGCGGTCCAGGTCCTCGAACGCGGCCACCGGCGCGCCCTCGGACGCGGCCAGCACGGCGAACCCCGCGGGCGGCGCGTGCACCGCGTCGCCGTGGGACATCCACACGTTCAGCTCCTCGGGGATGCCGGCCAGCAGCGTCCCCGCCTCGCTCACGGCGACCGGCGTCCGGCCGAACTCACGCAGTCCGGTACGCCGGACCTCGCCGCCGAGCGTCTGCGCCATCGCCTGGAACCCGTAGCAGATCCCGAACGCCGGGACGCCGGCCTCGAACAGCCCCGAGTCGACCCGCGGCGCACCGTCGGCGTACACCGACTGCGGACCGCCGGACAGGATGATCGCCTTCGGGCCTTTGGCGAGCATCTCCTCGACCGGCATCGAGTGCGGCACGATCTCGGAGTACACATTCGCCTCGCGCACCCGGCGGGCGATCAGCTGCGCGTACTGCGCTCCGAAGTCAACGACCAGGACCAACTCATGCTGCGTCACCTGGCAAAGCCTATCGGTGCAGGTCAGGAAGGCTGTAACTCGACTGGTCCGCGGCGATCGTGAGCGGGTCGTTGGTGATCGTCAAACCGGGGAATCGGCGCCGCATCGCCGCCTCGTACCGGCACGCCGCGGCAGGTTCACCGACGTACTCCGCGAGCTGGTGCTCTCCGAACCACAGCCGCACCCGGCGGCGAGCTGGCAACTCCATGCGCCGACGCTAGTGACGCGAGTTGTCCCCGGTGTTACCGCGCGTTACAACCATGAGACGCTTCGGAGCGCGGAACGAGAGCAGGTCGATCATCGGCGGCTCTTCGGTCAGCCGTACGCCGCGCAGCAGATCCCGGGCACACTCCAGCGCCACCCGCGCCTCCATCCGCGCGAGCCCGGCGCCGAGGCAGCGGTGGATACCGATCCCGAACGCGAGATCCGCGGGACCGCCGTGGCCGCTCAGGCCGAGCAGGACCGGTGCCCGCGCCGGCAACTGCACGTCGCCCACGGTGGTCGCCTCCGCCGTGACCCGCCGCCACGTCGGCACCGACGACGCCTCGCGCAGTACGTCGTCAACGACCTCAACAGTCCCGCCGATCGCCCTCTGGAAGGCAGTCGAGATCAGTTGGGTCGTGGTCTCCTGCCCCGCGATCAGCAGGAAGTACCCGACCGCGCACACCTCTTCGTCGCTCAGCCCCATTCCGACCAACGCGCCGAACAGATCGTCAGCAGGCGCTTCACGGGCGGCCGTCGTCCGCGAGCGCAGCCAGCCGTAGAACTCGGCCGCACTGTGCGCCAGCTCCAACTGGCGGTCCTCGTCCGGCCAGCCCCAGAACAGCTCGAGCGAATCGAGACTCCAGGCCTTCAGCGCAGGTACGTCGACCTCCGCCAGCCCGAGCAGACGCAGTACGACGAGAGCCGGCGGCTCGGCCGCGATCGCCTGCACGAGATCCAGCTGCTCGCCCGCCGCGAGCCGCGCGGACGCCGAGGCCACCCGCGTAGCGGTCAACTCCCGGGTCAGCGGCTCGACGGCGGCGACCCTCGCCGGGCTGAAGAACCGGGCGACCGCGGCACGGATCGACCGGTGCGACTCCCCCGCGTTGTTCGCCAGCGTCGGCGGCAGCGCGAACCCGACCGCGGACAGCACCCGCAACGCCTTGACCGACAACGGCGTGTGCGCGAGTACGGCGTTGTCCGGCCGGAACGTGTCCGGATCGAGCAGCACGTCACGAGCCAGCGCCGGGTCGTCGACGACCCAGTAGCCGAGGTCTTCGTCGTACCGAGCCGAGTCGTGTTGGGCGGGACAGTTGCTCACGTGAACCAGCTCGGCGCGGCCGCCTGGAACTCCTCGCCGCTCAGCGCCCCCGCCCCGGCCGGGATCCGCCCGATCACCGGTACGCCGGTCGTCGCGGGCAGATCCTCCAGGTTGCACTGCTCGGCCAGATCGGGATCCTCGGGCCAGGCACCGATCACCAGCCCGTCGATCGGCAGGTCCCGGGATCGCAGCGCCTCGATCGTCAGCCCGGCATGGTTCAGCGTCCCCAGACCGGCCCGCGCCACGACCACGAAACCGAACGGTGTCGTCAGCTGTCCGGCGAGGTCGGCAAGGTTGTTGCCCTCGGCATCCAGGCCGACGAGGATACCACCGGCACCTTCCACCAGGACGGTGTCGTTGGTCAGGGTGAGCTGGTCGATGGCCTTCGCGTGCGACGCGACCGGCGGCAGCTTGACGCCTTGCCGCCGGGCAGCCGTGGTCGGCGCCAACGGATCGCGCAGCCGGACCCCTTCGTGCAGCTTGGTGAGCCCGCTCAACCGGTGTACGTCGTCCAGGTCACCCTGCTCGTCCGGCCCGACCCCGGTCTGCGCCGGCTTGACGACGGCCACCGTGCCGGACGCCCGGACAGCGAGCGCGGCCGTGGTGATGGTCTTACCAAC
Source organism: Kribbella sp. NPDC054772 (assembly GCF_053611945.1). Classification (NCBI taxonomy): domain Bacteria; kingdom Bacillati; phylum Actinomycetota; class Actinomycetes; order Propionibacteriales; family Kribbellaceae; genus Kribbella; species Kribbella sp. NPDC054772. Next base: position 13,618 of record NZ_JBSHBJ010000029.1, read on the forward strand.
ACCGGTGTCGGTGCCGGTGACAAGAGTGATCATGAGACCTGGCCGATCGCCTCGACGATCACGGCACACGCGCGATCGAGATCTGCGGTGGACAACCCGGCGTGCGCGGTGAGCCGCACCCGGGAGATGCCGTCCGGGACGGACGGCGGCCGGAAACTCCCGACCCGTACGCCGTTCGCGAGGCACAGCTCGGCCGCACGGACGGTCTCCCGCGGGCCCTGCATCGGGACCGAGACCACCGCACCGGACGACGGCGGCACCTCGCAGGCCGCAGCCAACCGGGCCGCCGCGGCGTGAATCGCGGCAGGACGTTCGGGCTCGGCCTGCAGCACCTGGAGCGCGGCGCGGGCGGCGGCGCACGCGGCCGGGTTGAGACCGGTGTCGTAGATGAACGGACGCGCGCGGTTCACGAGGTGCTCGCGCAACAGCCGCGGGCCGAGGACGGCACCGCCTTGCGAAGCCAGCGACTTGGACAGCGTCATCGTGACGATCACGTGGTCGAGTCCGGCGAGCCCGGACGCGTGCACGGACCCGCGACCGTTGCCGGTGACGCCCAGGCCGTGGGCCTCGTCGACCAGAAGAACAGCGTTGTGTGCGGCGGCGGTGGCAGCCAAGGCGGTGAGCGGGGCTTCGTCGCTGAGGACCGAGAAGACCGACTCGGTCATCACGACCGCGTGCGGCTCGTTGCGCTCGGCAAGCACCTTGTCGACGGCGTCCGCGTCGTTGTGCGGGACGATCTCGACGCGGGAGCGGGACAGCCGGCAGGCGTCCACCAGCGAGGCGTGGACGTGTTCGTCGGAGACCAGAACAGTGCCGGGGCCGCCGAGGGCCGTGACGACGCCGAGGTTCGCGAGGTACCCGGAGGAGAAGACGAGCGCGGATTCCTGGCCGGCGTACGTCGCCAGGTCGGCTTCAAGTTCTTCGTGGAGGGTTGTGGTGCCGGTGACGAGGCGGGAGGCCGTCGAGCCGGTGCCCCAGGTGCGGAGCGCGTCGGCGGCAGCAGTCACCACGCGCGGGTCGCGGGCCAGGCCGAGGTAGTCGTTGCCCGCCAGGTCGATCAGGTCGTCGGCGGCGTCCCGGGCGCGCAGGCGCCGGGTCAGGCCGCGGGACTCCAGCGCCGCGGCCTTCGGGGCGAGCCAGTCCTCCAGCATCAGCCCGCCTCCTCCACCGCACCGGTGATCGCCGCCGCGATGGTGGCGATCTCCTCGGCAGTGCACACGTACGGCGGCATCGTGTAGACGAGGTCGCGGAACGGGCGTACCCACACGCCACGACGCAACGCCGCCTCGGTCATCCGCGGCAGGTCGACCGGACCGGAGAGTTGAACGACGCCGACCGCGCCGAGCACCCGGACGTCCTTCACGGCAGGCAAGGCGGCCGCGGGGGCGAGCCCCGCCGACAACCCGGCCGAGATCTCGGCGACCCGACCGGACCAGTCCTGCCCGAGAAGGAGGTCGATCGACGCGAGCGCGACCGCGCAGGCGAGCGGGTTGGCCATGAACGTGGGGCCGTGCATGAGCGCACCGCCGGGTCCGTTCGAGACGGTGTGCGCGACTTCCGTCGTACAGAGCATCGCGGCCAGGGTGAGGTAGCCGCCGGTGAGGGCCTTGCCGACGCAGAGGATGTCGGGGTCCACGCCCGCGTGCTCGGACGCGAACAGCGTGCCGGTCCGGCCGAAGCCGGTGGCGATCTCGTCGAAGATCAACAGGAAGCCGTGCCGGTCGGCCAGATCGCGGAGGACCTTCAGGCACGACGGGCTGTACGGGTACATGCCGCCGGCGCCTTGGAGAACGGGCTCGACGATGATGCCCGCCACCTCGTCCGCGTGGTCGGCGGCCAGGGCTGCGAGAGCGTCGGCCCAGGCCAGCAGCTCCGGGTCGTCGGCGGGCCGGTCGAAGCCGGCCGGGGGCTGCGGGCCGAAGACCTGCTCCTTCAGGGCGCCGGTGAACAGCGAGTGCATGCCGTTCACCGGGTCGCAGACGCTCATCGGGGCGAACGTGTCGCCGTGGTACCCGCCGCGGACGGTCAGCATCCGCGTCCGCCCGTTGTTGCCGCGCGCAACCTGATACTGCAGCGCGATCTTGATCGCGACCTCGACCGAGACCGACCCGGAGTCGCACAGGAACACGTGCCGCAACGGATCCGGGGTGATCTCGACCAGCCGCTCGGCCAGCCGGATCGCCGGTTCGTGGGTCAGCCCACCGAACATCACGTGGCTGAAGTCGTCGGCCTGCGCCTTCAGCGCCGCGTCCAGCACCGGGTTCCGGTAGCCGTGGATCATGCACCACCAGGACGCCATCGCGTCGATCGCCTCGACGGTCCCGCCCTGATCGTCATCCAGCTGCAGGCGTACGCCGGACGCGCCGCGAACCAGCCGCACCGGCGAGGGCTCGGTCAGCGAGGAGTACGGATGCCAGAGCAGCTCCGCGTCTCGCTGTTGCCACGTGTTGACCGAGTGTGACACGGTCCTCCTCCGTCCTGAGGATTCACAACGTTAATCGGTCCACACCCCACCCCGGCTCGCAGGTGGTCAGGATGTGATCAGCCTGCGCGGGCGTCCGGTCCGCCGTACCCAGGAGCATCGCGGTCAGTCCGAGGTGATGTCGCCGTGCACCGAACAGCGGGCCGACCAGCCCATCGGGTGGACCTGGACGACCATCCGGCGCCGGCACTCGACGCAGTACCGGGGCGGTTCCAGCTCGAGGGACCGACGGCACTCGTGGTGCCCTCCGTCGGCCTCCGGACGGCCGCAGTGGCCGCAGTAGACCTCGACCACGGCGGTCCTCACAGCGTCTTCTGGAGTTCCTTGACCGGCATCTTCAGCTCGGCCAGCAGGTCCAGGTCGGCGGTCGCGGGGCGGCCGAGCGTCGTCAGGTAGTTGCCGACGATCACCGCGTTGATGCCACCGAGCAGACCGTCGCGGGTGCCGAGGTCGCCGAGGGTCAGCTCGCGACCACCGGCGTACCGCAGGACCGTCCGCGGCATCGCCAGCCGGAACGCGGCGATGGTCCGCAGCGCGTCCTTGCCGTCCATGATGTCGAGGTCGCCGAACGGGGTGCCCGGACGCGGGTTGAGGAAGTTCAGCGGCACCTCGTGCGGGTCCAGCTCGGAGAGCTGCGCGGCCAGCTCGGCGCGCTGCTCGACGGTCTCGCCCATCCCGACCAGGCCGCCGCAGCACAGCTCCATGCCGGACTCCTTGACCATCAGGCAGGTGTCCCAGCGCTCCTCGAACGAGTGCGTGGTGACCACGTCGCCGAAGTACGAGCGGGCCGACTCGAGGTTGTGGTTGTACCGGTGCACGCCCCACGAGCGCAGTTCGTCCACCTGCGCTTGCGTGAGCATGCCGAGCGAGCACGCGATGTTGATGTCGACCTCGGCGTTGATCGCCTCGATGCCGGCCTTCACCTGGCTCATCAGCCGTGCGTCCGGCCCGCGGACCGCGGCGACGATGCAGAACTCGGTCGCGCCGGTCTTCGCGGTCTCCTTGGCGGCCTCGACCAGCTCGGGGATGTTCAGCCAGACCGCGCGCACCGGCGAGGTGAACTGGCCCGACTGCGAGCAGAAGTGGCAGTCCTCGGGGCAGCCGCCGGTCTTCAGGGAGATGATCCCCTCGACCTCGACCTCCTCGCCGCACCACTTCACCCGGACGTCGTGGGCGAGCGCGAGCAATTCGGGCAGCCGGTCGTCCGGAGTGTTCAGGACCTCGACCAGTTGGTCCTGACGCAGCCCTACGCCCTGCTCCAGAACCTGCTCACGTGCCACGTCCAGGATCTCGCTCATGGTTCTCCTGCCTCATCGAACGGTCGGCTCACAGTAAGCCAGCGGGGTACGCCGGGACTGCGGCGGGCGTCACGTGGAACAGATCGGGCTGAAGTGCCACACGGCCACTCTCCGCACTCTCCCGGAAAGTTTTTGAATTTTTCTGTGGAACCTCGTAACCCCCTGTAGAGGGGCTCGTTGAAGTGTGCAGAGGCGGTTACCGCAAGGAAGACCGCCACCCGGTTACCAGGAGCTACGAAATGTTGATCATTACGATCAGCACGCAGAGTGGTCACAAGGCCCGAAGCTCTTGGAAATCGGAGGTAAGGTAGTAACCAAGAGCTCGGGTCGCCAGCTGTGGTTGGTGACCCGATCCCAAAGCGCCGGGCGCCTCACCCCGGCTTGAGTGGGTCCCTCGGGAAACGATTTGGGCGGAAACGTTCCCGAGGGACCTGCTCCCTTTTCCGGACCTTTTCAGAAAGCCTCAGCAACTTACTGCTGAGGCTTTTTCATTTGCCTTTCCGTGGACACGCGCCGCGGACCGTGGACAGGCAATAGCTTGTTCAAGGTCCGCGATGGATATCCGTGGTTCTGTCGCGATTCCGTTACGGCTCGGTCACGGACTGCTTGGGGAAGATCGGAAGGCGCAGAGCGCCGGGGGCGTCAGCGGGGACGACCGGGTGTCCGGGCTTCACCGGCTGAATCCGCTCGTACTCCGCATCGACCGCCGGCCGCGGGTCGGTCTCGCCCTTGTTCGGCCAGAAGGAGAGGGCGCGTTCGGCCTGGGCGGTGATGGTCAGCGACGGGTTCACCCCGAGGTTCGCCGAGATCGTCGAGCCGTCGACGATGTGCAGACCGTCGTACCCGTAGACGCGGTGGTACGGGTCCACGACGCCGGTCTGCGGTGAGTCGCCGATCGCGCAGCCGCCGATGAAGTGCGCCGTCATCGGGACGTTGAACGGCTCGCCGATCGTGCCGCCCGGCGTCCCGTTCATCAGCTTCGCCATCCGGCGGACCACCTGGTTCGCGACCGGGATCCAGGACGGGTTCGGGGCGCCGTGGCCCTGCTTCGAGGTCAGCCGCCAGCGGCCGAGCCGGTCGCGCTTGCCGAAGGTGGTGATCGAGTTGTCCGCGGTCTGCATGACCAGGGCGATCACCGTCCGCTCGGACCAGTGCTTCAGGTCGTACAGCCGGCGGATGTTCTTCCGTTGCAGGCCGAGTTCCTTCAGCCAGGTCCGCCAGCGCGGCTTGTCGCCGTCGCCGTCGGTCAGGACGGTCTGCAGCAGCGACATCGCGTTGCTGCCCTTGCCGTACCGGACCGGCTCGATGTGGGTGATGTCGTCCGGGTGGAACGACGAGGTGATCGCGACCCCGCGGGTGTAGTCGACGTCCTTCTCGCGCGAGATCGCCCCGAGCAGCGACTCCGAGTTGGTCCTGGTCAGCACGCCGAGACGGTCCGACAGCCGGGGCAGCTTGCCCTCGTCCCGCAGCCGGTGCAGGAGCTTCGCCGTACCGAGGGCGGAGGCGGCGAAGACCACCTGATCCGCGGTGAACCGGCGGGTGACCTTCTTGTTCGACGTACGGCGGGTGTCGATCGCGTACCCGCCCTCGGGCAGCGGCTCGACGGACGTCACCGTGGTCAGCGAGTAGACCTCGGCGCCGGCCTTCTCGGCCAGGTACAGGTAGTTCTTGGTCAGCGTGTTCTTCGCGTTGTGCCGGCAGCCCGTCATGCACTCGCCGCAGTCCGTGCACCCGCTGCGCCGCGGTCCGGCGCCACCGAAGTACGGGTCCTCGACCTCGACGCCGGGCTCACCGAAGAACACCCCGACCGGGGTCGGGTGGAACGTGTCCCCCACCCCCATGTCCTCGGCGACCTGCTTCATCACCTTGTCCGCCGGCGAGAACCCGGGGTACGTCGTGACGCCGAGCATCCGCTTCGCCTGGTCGTAGTACGGCGCGAGCTCGGACTTCCAGTCGGTGATGTGGGACCACTGGCGATCGGAGTAGAACGCGGGCAGCGGTTCGTAGAGCGTGTTCGCGTAGACGAGGCTGCCGCCGCCGACGCCCGCGCCGGACAGGATGATCACGTCGCGCAGCGCGCTGATCCGCTGGATCCCGTACATCCCGAGCTTCGGGGCGAACAGAAACCGCTTGGTGTCCCACGAGTTCTTGGCGAACCCGCCGTCGTCGAACCGCGCCCCCGCCTCGAGGACGGCGACCTTGTAGCCTTTCTCGGTCAACCGCAAGGCCGACACCGACCCGCCGAACCCGGACCCGACGATCAGGACGTCGTAGTCGTACTTCATGGGCGGCCGATCTTCTTCAGCACGCGCAGGGCGCCGGTCATCAGCTCGGCGAACTTCTCGTCGGACAGACCGTGCGAGGCGGCGATCGGGATCAGTCGCTGCGTGGCGATCGCCTGCGGCTCGACGTACCGGCGGATGCCCTCGACGCCCTGACGGCGGCCGAGGCCGGACGATCGCATGCCGCCCATCGGGGTGTCGACCGAGCCGAACGTCGCGCCGTACCCCTCATTGACGTTGACCGTGCCGGCCATCAGCTGCGCGGCGACGGCACGGCCGCGGCGGCCGTCCCGGCTCCAGACGCTGGCGTTCAGGCCGTACTCCCCCTCGTTGGCGCGCTGGATCGCCTCGGACTCGTCGGAGAACCGGTAGATCGAGACGACCGGGCCGAAGGTCTCGTTGTCGAAGCACTCCATCGCCGGGGTGACACCGGACAGAACGGTCGGCTCGTAGAACAGCGGGCCGATGTCGGGGCGTGGCTTCCCGCCGACGAGCACGGTCGCGCCGTTGGAGCGGGCGTCCTCGACGTGCCGGGTGACGGTCTCGAGCTGCGCCTTCGAGATCAGCGAGCCCATGTCGACGTCCCAGCCGGTGCCGGCGCTCAGACGGAGCTTCTTGACCCGGTCCACGAAGGCCGTCACGAACGCGTCGTACACCTGGTCGGCGACGTACAGGCGTTCCATCGAGACGCACAGTTGGCCGGCGTTCGCGAAGCAGGCGCGGACGGCGCCTTCCGCGGCGCGGTTGATGTCCGCGTCCCGCAGTACCAGCATGGGGTTCTTGCCGCCGAGCTCGAGGCTGCAGCCGATCAGGCGCTCACCGCATTGTTTCGCGACCAGCCGGCCGGTCTTCGTGGAGCCGGTGAAGCAGATGTAGTCGGCGTTCTGGATCAGCGCGCCGCCGACCGTCGGGCCGGAGCCGTTCACCGCGAGCCAGGCGTCCCGCGGCAGACCCGCCTCGTACAGCAGCTCGATGCCGCGGAGCGCGGTCAGCGGCGTCTGGCTGTCCGGTTTGTGGACGATCGTGTTGCCGGCCAGGATCGCCGGCAGGCCGTCCGAGATCGCCATCGTCAGCGGGTAGTTCCACGGCGAGATGATGCCGACGACACCCTTCGGCACGAACCGCTCCTCGGCCCGGGTGAGCACCGGAAAGATCCCGAGCTTGCGCTGCGGCTCGAGCAGCTCGAACGCCTTCCGGCCGTAGTACCGCGCGGTCAGCGCGACATGCGCGAGCTCCTCGAACGCCTGCTTCCGTGCCTTGCCGGACTCGCGAATGATCAGGTCCACCAGCTCGTGCCGGTGGTCGAGGACCAGGTCGTGGTACCGGAGCAGGATCGCGGCGCGCTCGGCGAGCGGTACCCGTTTCCAGGTCGCTTGCGTCTTCCGCGCCAGCCGGACCGCTGCGATCACGTCGTCCTCGCTGGACACCGGCAGGTCCGCGATCGGCTGCCCGGTGGCCGGCGCGTACGACGTCCGCGTCCCCGCCGTCGCGCGCAGCAGCCCCGACAACCGCCGAATCACCGACTGGTCGGTCGCGTACGACGCGGTCGGATCGAGCTCCGGATCAGCAGGAATCGACGTCTGCTCACTCATAACTGAAGGCTACCTGCCGGTAATAGCCAGTGTCAGTATCAGAGGATGGTTAAGCTGATCCGCTGAAACCGGTGAAGGGGTGGACTGTAAAGATGGTGGACAGCGGGGGGCTCTGGACGCCTCCTGAGGACGAGCTCGGTGAAGCGCTGCAGACCGCACAGGTGCTGATCGAGGAAGGCCGGGCCGACGAGGCCGGGCCGTACCAGCAGCGGGTCATCGAGCTGGCCAGGGAGCGTGCCGAAGGGCACCCGAACCACTACGAGGCCAAGCACCTGATGGCCGCGACCCAGTACGAGCTGGCCGGCTCGCTGAACGCCTCCGGGCGGCACGAGGAGGCACTCGTCGCGCTGCACGAGGCGCAACTCGGCTACACCGAGCTCCAGGATGCCGGTGTGCTCGACGCCACCTGCTTCCTCGCCGACGTCCGCGCCCGGCGCGCGATGACCCAGGCGCACCGCGGGCACGGCGCCACCGCCGTACTGGAGATGGACGGCGCGGTGATCGCGTACGGCCAGCTCGTCGGCGGCGAGGAGGGCCTGAAGCACCAGCCCGACTTCGCCCGGGTGCTCGCGATGAACGCGCTGATCCTGCGCCGGTACGGCGACCCCGCGCTCGCGGTCGCCTCCGCGGACGCCGCCACCCAGCTGTTCCTCCAGCTCGCCGACCAGATCAACGAGAGCCCGCAGTCCCTCTCCTACGCCCGCTACCTGTGTACGGCGACCGCGGTGTCCGCCGACGTCCACGCGGCAGAGGGGCGGCTCGACCTGGCGCTGGACGCGGACGAGATCGGTCTGACCACGGCCGACACGCTCGCCGACTCCGACTCGGCGACCGACATGCGGACGCTGGTCGCCGCACTGGTCCGGAAGGGCAAGCACCTCGGGACCGTCGGCCGCCTGGAGGGCGAGTCCTGTCTGCGGACCGCGTTCGACACCGATCCGGAGACGGCGGCCCGGGTGGTCGAGGAGCTCGACCGTGGGCTGCCCCTCACGCTGGTCGCCGCGCTGGAGAACGCGGAGGTCAAGCTCGGGCCGTTCGAGCAGTACCACCGCCTGGTCGCGCTCAGTGAGCCCGCGCCCGGGATGACGCTGGCCACGGTCTCCGGCCGAACCGATCCCGAGTCGGCGGCGATTCGCGCGACCGAGCTGGCGGAGCTGGTGCGACCACTCCTGAACCAGGACGCGGACACCGCGCTGACGCTCGGGCTGGAGGCGCACTACCTGTTCGCGATCTCGTCCGAGCGCGAATCACACCGGATGCGCTTCCAGACCGCCACCTACATGCCGATCTGGGCGCAACTGCTGCTCGACATCTCCGACGCGTACTTCCAGGCCGGCCGGACCGACATCGCGCTCGACCTGGGCGGCTGGTGCGCCGAGGTCGCGACCGCGCTGATCCCGTACGCCGACGACCACGCCGAGATGAAGGAGCTGGCCGGGTCCTGCTACCGGCACCACGGCAACCTGCTCGCCGCGACCGGCGACCTGGCCGCGTCCCACCACGCCCACGAGGCGGCGCAGCAACTCCAGCTCGGACGTTGACGCATCGCCCTCGCGCGGCGGACGCTGAGGCTTGGGGGTGGCATGTCATGGATGTCGTTGAGCTGCACAACCGCACGGTCGCGAACTTCGCGGAACTGGTCACCGGGGTGGCCGCCGATCAGTGGTCGGCACCGACCCCGTGCTCGGACTGGGACGTCCGCGCGCTGGTGAACCACGTCGTCGGCGAGGAACGCTGGACCGTACCGCTGATGGAGGGCCGGACGATCGCCGAGGTCGGGAACACCCTCGACGGCGACCTGCTCGCGGACGATCCGGCCGCCGCGGCGACGGACGCGGCCCGGGATGCCTCGGTCGCGGCGACACGGGCGATCGACAAGGTGCACCTGTCGTACGGCGACGAGGATCCGCACGAGTACCTGCGTCAGCTCGCGGCCGACCACCTGATCCACGGGTGGGACCTGGCCGTCGCGATCGGCGTACCGCCGCGGATGGACACGACGCTGGTGGCCGACGTCGGGACGTGGTTCGTCGGACGGGAGGAGCTGTACCGGTCCGCGGGGATGATCGGTGAGCATCTCACCGGGTACGCCGATCCGGCGGAGGCACTGTTGGCGGCCTTCGGTCGGGATCCGCACTGGAGCCCGTGGCTGCCGGTGATCGAGCGATTCGGGATCGCGCTCGACCAGCGGGACCTGGCGACGGCGATGTCCCTGGTCACCAGCGACATCGTGTTCGAATCCACGTCGCCGCCGGACGGTGCACGCTTCGAGGGCGCCGACGCCGTCCGGGCCGAGTGGGCGCGGATGTTCGCGGAGACCACCGACCCACACTTCGAGACCGAGGAGACGGTGGTCCTCGGTGATCGCGCGCTGGTGCGCTGGCGGTACTCGTGGCAGGAGCCGTCCGGCGACCGCGGTCACGTCCGAGGGGCCGACGTACTGCGCCTGCGGGACGGAAAGATCGCGGAGTCGCTGGCGTACGTGAAAGGTTAGTCGGCCAGGTCGGTGCGGAGGGCGCCGACGAAGAGGCCGGCTTCCTCGTCGGTCATGCCGGTCTCGGAGACGACCAAGGCGGTCGCCTGGTGGAGTTCACCGGCGGCCTTCAGCGCGCGGGTGCGCTCGGCCAAGTTGGTGCCGGGCTTGCGGACCAGCGGCGTACCGGTCGTCGGCGGGACGTAGCGGCCCAGGCGGATGTCCTCAACCAGCTCCTTGGCCTGTTTCAGGGCCAGTCCGGTGCGGTCGTGGATGAGCTTCACCGCGTGCACCGACTTCTTCGTGGTGATCAGGAACCGCACCTGGTCCACGTCGTCGGGGGACAGTCGGGCCCGCGCCGCGGCGAGGGCCACATTGTCCGCGTCCTGGTCGCTCCGTCGGCTGAACAATCCCATGCCGTCATCCTTCCAGAACCGATCAAACAGGGTGAACTCGAAGCACGTCGGATCAGGGCGCGAGCACCCGGAGGATCTCGGGCCAGGCAAGGGCGCCGAGCGCGCGGTCCGCCGCGTCCGTGCCGCCGCGCGCCATCCGCTGCCCAGCGGTCTTCGGCTCCTCACCCGGCAACACCGCGCGGTGCCCTGCCTCCGGAACCGTGACGATCCGCGTCGGAAGGTCACCACGCCGGCGCCGGATCTCGTCCGCGAACTCGACCGCCGGCCACACCTGGTCGTCACCACCGGCCACCAGCAGTACGTCGTCGCGGATCCGCTCCACCGGGATTCGCGCCTGCTCGGCGTCCTCGAACACCTGCACACTCTGCCGGTACAGCCCGGTGTAGCTCGGCGGATCCGCCGGCGGCGTCCAGGTCAGGTCGAAGGGCACGAACGGGAGCGGTTCACCCCGCCACGTCCATGCCGACCGCTGGCTGCCGTCCTCCAGGTTCCGGCCCCAGACGTAGGCGCTCGGCGCGAACGCGACCACTGCGTGCACGCGTTCGTCCAGAGCGCCGAGCAGCAATGCCGCCTCGGCGCCCCACGAGCTGCCCATCACGACCAGCCGATCGTTGTGGTCCGCAAGCTCACCGACCGGGAACGACTCCAGCGGGACCTCGTGCGTCACGGTCCAGCGGGGCGCGAGTACGTCGTACCCCTCGGCCTCGAGGAGGCGTGCACGATCAAGATCAGGCGCACCACTCGAGCCGTGCAGGAGCAGTACGCCGGTGCTCAACCGACGACTACCTCGACGCGCTGGAACTCCTTCAGCTCGGTGTACCCCGTGGTCGCCATCGCGCGCTTGAGCGCGCCGACCAGGTTCATCGTGCCGTCCGGGACCCAGGACGGGCCGAACAGGATCTGCTCCATCGTGCCGGTGACGCCGACCTCGACCCGCTCGCCGCGGGGCAGGTCCTGGTGCCAGGCCTCGGCGCCCCAGTGGAACCCGCCGCCCGGGGCGTCGCTCGCCCGCGCCAGCGGCGAACCGACCATCACCGCGTCCGCGCCGCAGGCGATCGCCTTCGCCACGTCACCCGACCGCCCGACCGAGCCGTCCGCGATGACGTGCACGTAGCGGCCGCCGGACTCGTCCATGTAGTCCCGCCTGGCCGCCGCGACGTCGGCCACCGCCGACGCCATCGGGACCGCGACCCCGAGCACCTTCCGGGTCGTGTGCGCGGCGCCACCGCCGAAGCCCACGAGGACACCGGCCGCACCGGTCCGCATCAGGTGCAATGCGGCCTGGTGCGTCGCGCAGCCACCGACGATCACCGGGACGTCGAGGTCGTAGATGAATTGCTTGAGGTTCAGCGGCTCCGCCTGTCCGGAGACGTGCTCGGCCGAGACCGTCGTACCGCGGATGACGAACAGGTCGACGCCCGCGTCGACGACATGCTTGGCGAACTGCTTGGTGCGCTGCGGCGAGAGCGCCCCGGCCACGGTGACTCCGGAGGCACGGATCTCCTGCACCCGCTGCGAGATCAGTTCGGGCTTGATCGGCGCCGAGTAGATCTCCTGCAGCCGGTGTGTGGCCTGCTGGATGTCGAGGTGGATGATCTCCTCGAGCAGCCCGGTCGGGTCCTCGTACCGCGTCCAGAGACCTTCGAGGTTCAGGACGCCGAGGCCGCCGGCCTTGCCGATCGCGATCGCGGTCGCCGGCGACATCACCGAGTCCATCGGCGCGGCCAGGATCGGCAGCTCGAAACGGTACGCGTCGATCTGCCAGGCGACCGAGACCTCCTCGGGGTCCCGCGTCCGCCGCGACGGCACGATCGCGATGTCGTCGAACGCGTACGCCTGCCGGCCCCGCTTCGCGCGGCCGATCTCGATCTCGGTCATCAGGTGATCCTTCGGGTTGGAGCAGACAGGTCAGCGGCCGGAGTAGTTCGGGGCCTCGACCGTCATCTGGATGTCGTGCGGGTGGGACTCCTGGAGGCCGGCGGAGGTGATGCGGACGAAGCGGCCCTTCTCCTGCAGCTCCGGAACGGTGCGGGCGCCGGTGTACCACATCGACTGCCGCAGGCCGCCGATCAGCTGGTGCGCGACGGCCGACAGCGGGCCGCGGTACGGGACCTGGCCCTCGACGCCCTCGGCGATCAGCTTCTCGTCGCTACCGACATCGCTCTGGAAGTAGCGGTCCTTGGAGTACGACTTGCGCAGCCCGCCGGACTGCATCGCGCCCAGCGAACCCATCCCGCGGTAGGCCTTGAACTGCTTGCCGTTGATGAACACCAGGTCGCCCGGCGACTCCTCGCACCCGGCGAGCAGCGAGCCCAGCATCACGGTGTCCGCACCGGCGACGAGCGCCTTGGCGATGTCACCGGAGTACTGCAGGCCGCCGTCGCCGATCACCGGGACGCCGGCCGGCTTGCAGGCCAGCGAGGCCTCGTAGATCGCGGTCACCTGCGGCACGCCGACGCCGGACACCACGCGCGTCGTACAGATCGAGCCCGGGCCGACGCCGACCTTCACGCCGTCCGCGCCGGCGTCGACGAGCGCCTGGGCACCCACGCGGGTCCCGACGTTGCCGCCGACGATGTCGACGCCGCGGGTCGCCGGGTCGTTCTTGAGCTTGCGGATGATCTCGATCTGGGACTTCGAGTGCCCGTGCGCGGTGTCCACGACGAGCACGTCGACACCGGCCTCGACCAGGGACATCGCGCGCTTGTAGGCCTCGCCGAAGAACCCGATCGCGGCGCCGACCATCAGCCGGCCGGTCGCGTCCTTGGTGGACAGCGGGAACTTGTCGCGCTTGACGAAGTCCTTCAGCGTGATCAGGCCGGTCAGCTTGCCGGACTCGTCGACCAGCGGCAGCTTCTCGACCTTGTGCTTGCTGAGCAGCGCCATCGCGTCGTCGGCGGCGATGCCCTGCCGGCCGGTGATCAGCGGCTGCTTGGTCATCACTTCGCGGACCGGCCGGGACAGGTCGTTCTCGAAGCGCATGTCGCGGTTGGTGACGATGCCGACCAGGACACCGGCGCCGTCGACCACCGGCACACCGGAGATCCGGTACTGCGCGCAGAGCGCGTCGGCCTCGCCGATGGTGGCGTCCGGGCCGATGGTGATCGGCTGCGCGATCATGCCGGACTCGGAGCGCTTGACCAGGTCGACCTGCTGGGCCTGGTCCTCGATCGACAGGTTGCGGTGCAGGACGCCGAGACCGCCCTGGCGGGCCATCGCGATCGCCATCCGGGCCTCGGTGACGGTGTCCATCGCGCTGGACAGCAGCGGGATGTTCACCCAGACGTTGCGGCTCACCCGGGACCGGGTGACGGCTTCGGAGGGGATGACGTCGGACTCGTTCGGCTGCAGCAGTACGTCGTCGAAGGTGAGGCCGAGGACGGCGAACTTGTCGGGAACTCCAGCGGGTGTGATGTCCATGGGTAAAACAAGCACCTTTTGTACGGCGAGAACGGAGCCCCATCCTATCCGCGCCAGAGCAAGGCCCCGAATCCACCATCCACAAGCAGCCACAAGCAGCAGCCCGCCGCGATCGCGACGGGCTGCCGGTGATCGGCCGATTACTTGGTCGGCGTGTTGACGATGCCGAGGATCTTCAGCAAGTTCGCCTCTTCGGTCGACCCGTGGGTGCGGTCGATCGCGGCGTGCTTGCCCTCCGGGTACGCGCCGGTGGAGTGCTTGCCCGTCTTGTAGGTCTTGCGGACCGAGCCCGTCGTGACCTTCCCGCTGGAGTGCTTCGCGGTGGCGTGCTTGGCGGTGGCCTTCGTCGCCGCCGGCTTCGTCGCCGCCGGCTTGGGCGCGACCGGCTTGGGCGCGACCGGCGTACTGCCGACCGCCGCCGGGGTGTCCGCGCCGCCGAAGAACCGCTCGGCGCTCTCGACCGCGAGCGGCGCACCGGTCGGGGTCGGCAGGATCGTCTGGCCGAGCAGGTCGTTGACCGCGTCGGCGAGGTCGCTCGGAGCCTGGGTGACGTCACTGCTCGGCGTCGCCGTACTGCCGGCGCCGGACGTGTCGGTCCCGCTCGTCGCACCCGTTCCATCGGTCCCACCCGTGCTACCGGTGCCGCTGTCCGGAGCCGCCGTACCAGAGCCGGCGCCCGCGTCCGGCGCGGTGGTCCCGACGCCGCTCGAGGTGTCGGTCTGACCGGTGCCCGAGTCGCTGCTCGGGGTCGCGGTCGGGTCGGCCGCCGCCGAGTTGTCGCCGGTCCCGGTGTCGACGTTCGCCGGTGGGCTCGTCGGCGTCGTGGTGGTCGAGTCCGTCGGCGTCGGCGTCGTGCTGCTGCCCGGCTCGGTCGGGTCACCCGTTGGCGTCGGCGTCGGCGTCGTCGGGGTGTCCGGCGGCGTGGTCGGCGTGGTCGGGGTGTCCGTCGTGCCCTTGCCACCGGTGGTGGTGTCGGTCGGCGTGTTCGTCTTGTCGTCGTCCGACTTCGAGCTGCCGATCGGCTTGCCCGGGTCCTGCGTCTTCGCCGGCTCGTTCGGCACGATCAACGGCTTGTCGAGGATCGCCACCGGCCGCTCGATCGGCTTGACCAGCGGCGGCTTCGGCATATTGATCGAGCTCAGGTCGCCGTCGACCAGCGAGCTGTCGTCCTTGCCGTTGGTCTGCGCGGCGTGCTCGGCCTTGGTCTTGTCCTGGAAGTCCTTCGCGACCTTGACGATCTTGGTCTTGTCCAGGACCGGCAGACCGTCGAGCTCTTCCTTCGGGAAGCTGGTCTGCGGGCGGACCGCGTCGACCATCTTCTCGATGACCTTCTCGTACGGCGACAACGGGTCACCCGTGACCGCCGCGGCCACCCCGGAGACCGAAAGCGCGGCCACCGCGGCGACACCGAGCGCCAGACCACGCGTCGCCACCTTGCGGGCGAACGGGTCGGTGATCGGGTTCAGCGCCGCGCAGCGCGCCAGGAAGCTCTCCGGATCGTCGATGGTCTCCACCGGGAGCTCGTCCTCGACCTCCACCGCCAGCCGCAGATCGGCCAGCAGTGCGACGGCCGGGTCGTGCTCGCCCGCCGCGCGCGCGGACTCCCCTCCGGCGGCCAACAGATCGAGCAGTGCGTCATCGGCCTCGATCGCGTCCAGGTCGAACCGGTCAGCCATGATGCCCCTCCCCTGCTGATCCTCGTTCCGACTGTGCTTCATGCCCCACGAACCCCCTGAGCGTGTTCAACGCCCGATGCTGTGCGACCCTCACCGCCCCCGGTGTCATGCCCAGCGCCCGGCCGGTCTCCTCGGCTGACATCCCCGCGACGACCCGGAGGCGCAGGATCTCCCGCAGCTTCTCCGGCAGCTTGTCCAGCAGACCCATGATGTGCTGGACCTCGGACTGCCGGACCGCGCGTTCCTCCGGTGTCGGTGACTCGTCCGCGCCGTCCGGCAGGTCCGGCGTCGAGACGTCGGCGACCGCGAACGCACGCTGGGCATCGGCGACCTTGCGGGCCGCGATCCCGTAGACGAAAGCCTCGAAAGGCCTCCCCTCGTCCCGGTACCGGCCGAGTGCACCGAAGACCGCGACGCATACCTCTTGCGCGACGTCGTCGACCATGTCGGCGCCGCCGGGATAGGTCCACAGACGGGACCGTACGTAGCGGTGCGCCACCGCGCGCACCCTGGTGAGCAGGTCGTTGAGAGCTGTGCGATCCCCGTTGCCGGCCAGCGCGGCTAGATCCCTGAGCTCGACCCGGTCGTGGGTGTCAGGTACTCGGACCTCGGTCACCCCTCGCCCCCTCGTGTCGGACCGGTCAGCCTGGAAGATGCTACGGCTCTCAACCTCACTTGCCTAGTGGCAATTCGTGGTCGCTTCCGGCCAGTTGATCACGATCTGTCACTACTGGCCAGTTCGGATCCCGTACTGCGCGATGTTCCGGTAGATCGTCGCGCGGCTCATCCCGAGTTCAGCCGCCGCATTCTTCATCGAAACCTCCGGACGTCCCAGAACACGGATGATTTCGTCTCGCCCGAACCGCTCGATCCGGCCCAGCCGGTGACTCGGCCCGGACCGCAGTTCGCCCGGAAGATGCCGTACATCGATCACGTCCGTACGCCGCGCAGCCACCTTCGCCACGCGCTGTAACTGCTCTGACGGCCGGCGCCTGCCTCGGCTGGTTGTCCGACATCATCGGCCAACGAATCCAACAACGAGCAGCCCGCCCCGCATAACCAGCGCGCGGGCCGGCCACCCACCGGCCCGTTGCCCAGGCGAGGCTGTTGTTGGGTTGGGCTGTTGTTGGGTTGGGCTGTTGTTGGGTTGGGCTGTTGTTGGGTTGGGCTGTTGTTGGGTTGGGCTGTTGTTGGGTTGGGCTGTTGCTAGGCGGGGGCGTTGAAGCGGATGAGTTCGGTGGCGTGGGTTCCACCCCAGTCGATCGGTGTCCGCCCGGCCTCGATCCAACCCGCCCGGCGATAGAGATGTACGGCGGCGCCTCGGTTGTCGACCACTTCGAGTGACAGCTTCCGACCGAGCCGCGCCGCCGTCGTCACGCAGTACGCGAGCAACTCACGACCGATCCCCCGCCCGGTCGCTTCCGGGTCGACGTACAACCGCTCCACCTCGGCACCATCACCAACAGCCGTCAGTACAACGTGCCCGACAACCCGCTCGTCGACGACCGCAACCCAGCACCCCAACCGACTCTCCGGCGTCAACCACCCCCGAGGATCCGCAGGCCAGTTGATCGGATACCCCGCCCGCTCATACACCGCCCGCAACAACTCAACACAAACCTCAAGATCCCCGTCACCGCGCTCCCGAATCAACACCCACCCATCCCATCACCACCCCCAAGCCGTCCCCTAACCCAGCCCCCAGTGACCGAGCACAGGCAATACCTTGTGCTCAGTCACCACACCCCTGCCCCACACCACTCACCACCCCAGCCAGACGCCCACGCCCCGGCGAATCGCAGGAACATCTCGTACGCCGCCCCACGCGCTGGTGCTGTCCGCGGACCGGTCACGCGACCGGCGCTGAAGCCGGGGGCTTACCCGCGCGGCGGTGACTGTGCACAGGCAATTGCTTGTGCACAGTCCCCAGCCCCTGTCCACACCCACCATCACCCCCGGCCACACGTCCGCGGAGCGGTGCATCGCGCGATCAGCCCGTACGCCGCCGCGCTCGCGCGCCGGAAGACGGGGGGGGTTGCTCAGGCTGCGGTGACTGGAGACAAGCAATTGCCTGTGCTCAGTCACCACATCCTGTCCACAGTCCCCATCACCGCCGGCCAGATGTCCGCGGAACGGCCCAGCGCACGAGCAGCCAGTACGCCGCCGTACTCGCGCGCCGGAAGGCGGGGGCTTGCCCGCGTGGCGGTGGGTGGGGACAGGTTATTGCTTGTTCAGGGGCCCTGGTTGTTGTGTTCGCGGACCGTTTGCGGCGTTGTCGGCAGGCTCGACGAGAGCGGCGGTGGGGGAGGCGGGGCGGGGCGGGGCGGGGCGGGGCGGGAAAGCAAGCACCGCCCGGCTGGTCGTGGGGACCTGCCGGGCGGTGCTTTGTGTGCTGTGCTGCCTGGCTGGGGTGGACAACCCCTGCGAGGCGGTGCTGCGTGCCTGGCGGGGGTGGAGACCCCTACCGGGCGGTGCTGTCGGACTGCTGCTTACTGCCTGAGGTCAGTGACCGTGGCCGTGGCCGTGGCCGGCTGCGGCGGGCTCTTCTTCCTCGGGCTTGTCGACCACCAGGGTTTCGGTGGTCAGCAGCAGGGCGGCGATCGAGCCGGCGTTGGCGAGCGCGGACCGGGTCACCTTGACCGGGTCGAGGACGCCGGTGCCGAGCAGGTCGCCGTACTCGCCGGTGGCCGCGTTGAAGCCGTTGCCGGGCTCCATCTCGGACACCTTGGCGACGACGACGTAGCCCTCGTAGCCACCGTTCTCGGCGATCCAGCGCAGCGGCTCGACGACGGCCTTGCGGACGATCCGGACACCGGTCGCCTCGTCACCGTCGAGCTCGAGCTCCTTGTCGAGCACGGTGGCCGCGTGGACGAGAGCGGAGCCGCCACCGGCGACGATGCCCTCTTCGATCGCGGCCCGGGTCGCGGACACGGCGTCCTCGATCCGGTGCTTCTTCTCCTTGAGCTCGACCTCGGTGGCCGCGCCGACCTTGATCACGCAGACGCCACCGGCCAGCTTGGCCAGCCGCTCCTGCAGCTTCTCGCGGTCCCAGTCGGAGTCGGTGCGCTCGATCTCGGCCTTGATCTGGTTGACCCGGGCCTCGATGTCGTCGGCCTTGCCGGCGCCCTCGACAACGGTCGTGTTGTCCTTCGAGACGACGATCCGGCGCGCCGAACCGAGCACCTCGAGGCCGACCTGGTCGAGCTTCAGCCCGACCTCGGGGGCCACGACCTGCGCGCCGGTGAGCGCGGCCAGGTCCTCCAGCATCGCCTTGCGGCGGTCACCGAAGCCCGGCGCCTTGACGGCGACCGAGGTGAAGTTGCCGCGGATCTTGTTCACCACCAGGGTGGACAGCGCCTCGGCCTCGACGTCCTCGGCGATGATCAGCAGCGTCTTGCCGGACTGCACGACCTTCTCCAGCAGCGGCAGCAGGTCCGCGATCGCGGAGATCTTGCCCTGGTGGATCAGGATGTACGGGTCCTCCAGCACCGCTTCGCCGGCCTCGGCGTCGGTGATGAAGTACGGCGAGATGTAGCCCTTGTCGAACTGCATACCCTCGGTGAACTCGAGCTCGGTCCCGAAGGTGTTCGACTCCTCGACGGTGATCACACCGTCCTTGCCGACCTTGTCGAACGCGTCCGCGATCAGCGCACCGATCTCGGCGTCGCGGGCGGAGATGGTCGCGACGTGGGCCATGTCGCCCTTGTCGTCGACCGGCTTCGCGGTGTCCACCAGCTTGCCCGACACGGCCTCGACAGCCGCCTCGATACCGCGCTTGAGGCCCATCGGGTTGGCGCCGGCGGCGACCGCCCGGAGGCCCTCGTGCACCAGTGCCTGCGCCAGCACCGTCGCGGTGGTGGTGCCGTCACCGGCGATGTCGTTGGTCTTGGTGGCGACCTCCTTGGTGAGCTGCGCACCAAGGTTCTCGAACGGGTCGTCCAGCTCGACCTCACGGGCGACGGTGACACCGTCGTTGGTGATGGTCGGGGCGCCCCACTTCTTGTCCAGGACGACGTAGCGGCCCTTCGGGCCCAGCGTCACCTTCACCGTGTTCGCGAGCTTGTCGACGCCGCGCTCCAGGGCGCGCCGCGCGTTCTCGTCGAACTCGAGGATCTTCGGCATGAAGAAAACCAGTCCTTTTCTGAATGTCTACGTTGCAGGTGCCGAACGAACGCCGTTCCCGGCCGGGACGGCCCGGCAGGAACCCACTCCGCCCCGGCGCCAGTGGGCTCCGGGGCGGTGTCGGTCAGGAACGGTGGTTCGTCACTTGCTGACGACGGCGAGGATGTCGCGGGCGCCCAGGATCAGGTAGTCCTGACCGTCGTACTTGACCTCGGTGCCGCCGTACTTCGAGTAGATGACCTTGTCGCCGACGGCGACGTCCAGCGGGACGCGGTTGCCGTTGTCGTCGATCCGGCCCGGGCCGACAGCGAGGATCTCGCCCTCCTGCGGCTTCTCCTTGGCGGTGTCCGGGATCACCAGGCCGGACTTCGTGGTCTGCTCGGCTTCGAGCGGCGCGACGAGGACGCGGTCCTCGAGCGGCTTGATCGTGACCGACACTTGCTGACCTCCACGGTCGAATTCGCTTGTCTAATTCCCATGTGGTCGCGCTCCCCTGCCGTCGCGGGGGTCAAGGGCCGGACCGCTGGCACCCTCACTAGGAGAGTGCCAACACCGAATCTAGGCCGCGATTAGCACTCGGTCAACTCGAGTGCCAAAGGAATTCTCGAAGACGAACGGATTTCTTGGGTGACCGCCCCGGTACGGAATGTGGTCAAACACCGGCCGGCATGCGACCGTTCTCTCAGAGCGGTCTCAGGGACGGCCCCCAGGAGGAGCCATGGCGTTCAAGCTGCCGAAGCTACCGAAGCTGTCCGGCCGCACCGTCGCACTCCTCGCCGCGGTCGGCGCGGTGGCGGTCGGAGCGGTCGCCGCCAACGCCTCGAAATCCGACTCCCCGGCGGCCGGCGCGCCCGCAACGGCACCGGGCTCGAAGGCCGCGAAGGACGCCAAGGCCGCCGACCAGCCCGAGGAGTCCCGTAATGCGACCGCCGCCGAACTGAAGGCCGCGGCCGCGCTCCCGCAGTGCCGGGCCGCGCGGCTGGTCCCGGTGAACCGCAGCTGGGGCATCCCGATGCCGTCGATCTACGCCAGCGCCAGCACCACCTGCAACCTGATGTACGGCGACAACCCCTACCGCGGCTCCAACCGGTACGGCGACCCCGAGACCGCGATCCAGGTGCTCCAGCGCAACCTCAACTTCTGCTACGGCACCAAGCTGGCCGTCGACGGGCTCTACGGCACCAAGACCCAGGCCGCGATCAAGCTGGTCCAGCGCCGGCACCACCTGGTGGTCGACGGCATCTACGGCCCGAAGACTCGCTCAGCCATGAACTGGCGCCTCTACTCGATGGCCGGCCGCAGCTGGAGCAGGAGCTGTTCCAGCCCCCTCTAAAGTTGTCCGAGTGACTGTCACCGCACTGCTCGACGGACCGGGCGCCGAGGTCCTCGCCACAGCCTGTGCGGACTACCAGCCCGGTCGTGAGCTCCAGCTCGTCGAGAAGCTCAGACGCCGGTACGACGCAACGCTGGTCACGACTGCGGTCACGCAAGCCGCCTTACGCCACCGCGCCGTCGCCAAGTTCGGTCCGGACGCGCAGCGCATGTACTTCACCCCCGACGGCCTCGAGCAGGCCACCCGGACCGCTGTCGGCACCCACCGCGCCGCACGGATCGCAGCCACGCTCCCGGGCGCCGGCGTGGTCGACCTGGGCTGTGGGATCGGCGGTGACCTCATCAGCGCCGCACGCGCCGGTCTGCGCGTGACGGGCGTCGAACGTGACCCCGAGACCGCAGCCACTGCTCGCGCCAACCTGACCGCCCTCGGTCTCCCGGGTGACGTGCTGATCGGCGAGGCGGAGTCGACCGACCTCACGCCGTACGACGTGGTGTTCGCGGACCCGGCGCGGCGGGCGGACGGGCGGCGCGTGTTCGATCACAACGCCTACTCGCCACCCTGGTCGTTCGTGACTGGGCTGCTGGAGCGGACTGCTTGCGTGAAGGTCGCACCGGGGATTCCGCACGACGCGATCCCCGACGGTGTCGAGGCGGAGTGGGTCAGTGACTCCGGTGAGGTGAAGGAGGCCGCGCTGTGGTCCGGCGCGCTCTCCACCGGCACCACACGGCGCGCCACTCTGCTGCCGAGCCAGGCCAGCGTCTCCAAAGCGCCGGACGCTGAAGTCGGGCCGGTCGGTCAGTACATCTACGAACCCGACGGTGCGGTCGTTCGGGCCGGTCTGGTCACCGCAGTGGCCGCCGCGGTGGACGGCTGGCTTCTGGATCCGCGCATTGCCTACGTCACCGCGGCGAAGTACGTCCCGACGCCGCTCAGCTCGGCGTACGAGGTGCTGGAGGAGCTGCCCTACAAGGAGAAGGCGTTGCGTTCCTGGGTGCGCAGTCAGGGCATCGGCACGCTGGAGATCAAGAAGCGCGGCGTGGACGTCGATCCGGCCCAGCTGCGCAAGAAGCTCGCGCCGAAGGGCTCGGCGTCCGCGACGTTGATCATCACGCGGATCGGCCGGGACGCTGTCGCCTACTCGTGCCGCCGCATCACATCCTGACGACCAGCTTCCCCGTCGCCTCGTCGTTCTCCATGGACCGATGCGCCGCGACGATGTCCTCCAGGTCGAACACGCGGTCCACATTGGGTGCGTAGACCCCAGCCTCGACCTCACCGACGATCCGCTGCAGCACGTCCGTCCGGCCCTTCATCGTCTCGCTGTGGAACGCGGTCAGCCGCGTACCGCTCGGGATCATCGCGATCG
Organism: Kribbella sp. NPDC054772; assembly: GCF_053611945.1. Classification (NCBI taxonomy): domain Bacteria; kingdom Bacillati; phylum Actinomycetota; class Actinomycetes; order Propionibacteriales; family Kribbellaceae; genus Kribbella; species Kribbella sp. NPDC054772. The sequence goes on from NZ_JBSHBJ010000029.1 coordinate 36,081, forward strand.
GCTCGAAGTTCTCGATCAGCCACCCGCTGAGCGAACCCGCGACGCACACCGTCCCGCCCGGAGCGACGAGACGCAACGACTCCACCGCCGTCCGCGCCCCGACCAGATCCAGCACGTACGACGGCCCGTCCGGCCACGGCAGCGCCAACGGTCCACCGTCGTCGATCACCACGTGGTCCGCCGTCAGCGCACCGGCCTTGTCGGGCCGCCGTGTCGTCACCGCGGTCGCAACGCCGTACCCACGCGCGATCGACGCGGCAGCCATCCCCACCGACGACGTCCCGCCGCGGATCAGCAGCCGGCCGCCCGCCTCGATCCCCACCGCCTCGAGCGCCCCGAACGCAGTCAGGTACGTCTCCGGCAGCGCGGCCAGCACGTCCCACGCCAAGGTGCTGTCGAGCGGCATCAACGATGCGTTCGGCAACAACGCGTACTCCGCATAACCCCCGTCGTACTGCCGTCCCATCTCCCCCATCACCGCCGCGACCGTCGCCCCTTCCGGTACGGCGGGATCGGTCGACACCGCCACGACTCCGACGCATTCGATGCCGAGCACCCGCGGAAACGTCACGGTCGGCGAGTGCCCCTGCCGGGTCCGCAACTCCGACCGGTTCAGCCCGGCCGCTCGCACCCGCACCAGACTCCAGCCGTCCCGAACCGCCGGCACCGGCAACTCGCGAATCTCCAGCACCTCGGGACCACCTGCGCGGGCACAGACCGCGGCACGCATCGTCGCATTCATGCGTCCACAGTGCGTCGAGTACCGCCTGGCCGACCACCGATAGAATGCCAAGCTATGCCCGTTGGCCGCCAACCCGTCCGGTCCGAGCTGTTCCCGTCCGCCGGGGCTCACCGCTGGACGTCGGGCGGCACGAGCTCCGTGCACACCCACGACGAAGGACACCTCGTGTACGCCGCCCGCGGCGTCCTGACCGTGCACACCGACGAAGGCACATCGATCGTCCCCGCGAACCGGATCGCGTGGACCCCGGCCGGCTCCGTGCATCACCACCGCGCCCACGGCGAGACCGACATGCGCATCGTCTTCCTGTCGGCCGCGCTGGCCAGACGAGTCCCGAACCACCCCGCGGTCTTCCTGGCCTCCGGCCTTGCGCGGGAGGTCCTGCTCGCCCTGACCAGCCGCCACCTCGACGACCAAGCCCGAGCCCGCCTGCAACGCGTCCTCGTCGACGAGCTGCATGAAGCGACGGAGCAGCCGCTCCAACTCCCGGAGCCGCAGGACGACCGCCTGCGCACCATCGCGAACCTGCTGCACGAGAACCCTGCCGACAACACCCCGTTGGCAGAGCTCGGCCGCAGCGCCGGCGCCGGGGCGCGCACGCTCAGCAGACTGTTCCGCAACGAACTCGGCATGACCTTCTACGAGTGGCGCACCCAGCTCCGGATCTACCATGCTCTCGTCCTGCTCGCCGGCGGCCACGACACGACGTACGTCGCACACGCCTGCGGCTGGGCGAACCCGAGCGGCTTCATCACAGCCTTCGCGGCCGTCGTCGGCACCACACCCGGCCGGCACCGGGCCGAGCAATCCGGACTTGCGCTCGACCTGTATTCGAACATATGATCGATCTCGCGTGCGGGTCTCCGGGTGACTTGCCGACGGGCGAGGTGCTGCGTCCGTTGCTGCGCTCCCCGGAGACCCGCCACTAGTGTCCTGCGTGGGGGGGTCTGGCTGTGTTTTGGGGCGCGGGCTACCTCCGACACACGACACTACAGTGCGTTCACAAAAATACA
>NZ_JBSHBJ010000029.1:37845-52482 GCF_053611945.1 Kribbella sp. NPDC054772
CTCTCGGTGCGAGTGGGTGGGCTCTGTTGTTGTAGTGAGAGCGACCGCGCCCGACCCCCCCCGACCCCACCGCCACACTCACGTCCGTTCACAAAACTGCAGTGCACCGTTCATCTCGGTTCGGCAGCCTGAAGCGTGGAACCGGTTGGCCGCTGACCGTTCGCCTGGGGAGCAAGCGGTGCGCGTCACCCCCGGGCCTTTGTCACCCCGCAGTGGGTGCGCAGCCGTCGACCAGCCACGCACCCACCGCGATCACCTCACTTAGGACGCTGAACTGTCACCGTCCGGGCCGGCTGCGCACCTCCGTTCCCACGGATCGTCAGCGTCAGCTGTGACACCCCGTCCGGCCAGGTCACGTCGACCGGGATCGTCGTCCGCCCCCGCTTCGCCAGCGTGCCGGAGTCCACCGGCACGGAAGCCCACCGCGGCTGCGGTGTGATCGGGTCGGGCGTGGCCACCGTCATCACGCTGGTGCTGGCGAAGAACGTCGTGATCAGGTTGCCCTGCGGGTCGAGATCCACCGAGGTCCCGGGACCGCCAGCGATGGAGTACTCCGGAATCGTCATCGACGACTGCTCCGCGCAGGTCGCCGGGTCGATCTGCCGGTAGACGGACTGGTTGTGCCCGAGCCCGTCGCCGAACTCCTCGGTGTGCGACCAGAGCGACTGCGACACCGGGTTGAAGCCGAGCCCCGAAGCCTGCCGCGGATACATGCAGCTGGCGAGCAGCTCGCCCGGATCGGCGTGCCCGAAGCCGGTCAGCGTCCGGATCTGCGCCTGGAACCCACCGATCTGGTTCTGCGCCGTGGTGAAGAACCGGTCCTGGTCCGCGTCGTACGCGAGCCCGACCAGCTGCACCTCCGCACGGTAGCCGGTCCGCATCAGCGACACGTTCGCCGGCGCCGCCGGGTTGACGCAGGCGATGTCCGTGGTCACCCGGTACAGCGTCATGCACAGCATCGACCGGTCCGGCACCCAGGCGAGGTCGGTCGCGACCGTCAGTGCGTCACCCGCCCCGACGGCCTTGGCGATCGGAGCCATCGGGATCACCGCACCGGTCGGGTCACCGCCCGCGGTCACCTGGACGATGCTCTGCCCGAGCAGGTCCGTGACCCAGTACTGCCCGTCGACCTCCTCGACCGCGTTCGTCGCCTTGCCGAACAGGATCTTCGACAGCTCGGTGCCCGGCGTCGCCCCGGCAGTACCAGGGGCCGACAGCCGCGCCCGCCAGTTCAGCGGACCGTCGCCGTCGTTGCGCAGCGCAACCTCGACCGGCTTGCCCGCTCGCGGCGAGACCGTGGAGGGCACGTTGATCACACCGCTCGACAACGTCGTCCGCAGCGCCAGCTCCTGCCGATCGGTCGTCAACTTCACGGCCTGGTCCGGCACCGCGTCGTACCCCGGCTTGGCCAGCACCGACAGCTTGTACTGCCGACCGGTCATCAGCTGGAACCGGTACTTGCCTTGGGCATCGGTCATGACCCGTTGGGCGAGCCAACCGTTCTGGTCGCGCAGGTCGACATTCGCGTTCGGCACCGGCTTGCCGGCCTTGTCCACGACCGTGCCGTTGACGAAACCGTTCGCAGGCAGGCTGAAGTGGATCTGCCGCTCACTGGACAGCACCGGCTCCCAGTTCGAGTACGTGAACTCGGTGCGGTCGGCGGCGCGCCCGTCCGGACTGTGGTCGCTGATCTGCACGATCGTCTGCAGGCCGGTCTGCAGCGGGTCGGCCGGGTCGAGACCGCGGTACGCGAACACGATGTCGCCGCGTTCGTGCAAGGTCACCTCGTAGCTGAAGTGAATGTCCTGGCCGATCACCGAGTAGTTCCGGAACTCCATCGTGAAGGTCCGGTTCGGCGCGGTCCCGCTGGTGCGGGTGAACAGTTGCGCCTGCCCGTCGTCGAAGTTCGCACCGAGCCGCGGGGTCAGCCCGTAGTTCACGGTGTTGTACCCGAACTCGTCGTACGGGTAGGCGTCAGAGTTGAACGGCGTGGTCCAGAACCCGACCTGCGCGATCCCGCCGGGAGCCATGTACGCCGTGTCGTACGCCTTCCCGAAGTACGTGAACCGGAACGGCAGCTTGACGGCCGTCGAGTCATAGACCTGCGGCTTGGTGACCTCCTGCGAACCCTCGATCCAGTTCGTCGGCTCCAGGCCACAGGTGTAGCCGTAGCTCCCGCCCCACCAGCCGTCCGCGCTCATCGGCTGGTCGGACCGCCGCCCGAGCTCGACGCCCGGAACCGTCGTGTTCGCAGCCACCTGAATCGTGCGGTACACCGGCACCGCACACCGGCCGCCGTCGTCGATCTTCACCGTGTAGCTGCGCGGCCCGGGCACGCCCTTCAGCGTGTACCGACCCTTCGCGTCCGCGGTCGCGACGTACTTCGTCCCGACGATCGTGACCGTACCGGCGAGCGGCCCGCCGGTCGTCTGGTCCGCGATCGACCCGGACACCGTGAATCCGTCGGTGTCGGCCAACTGGACATCGGTGGTCGTCGTCTGGTCGGCCGTCACCACGATGGTCGCCGTACCCGCCTTGTAGCCGAACGCGGTGATCGTCGCGGTGTAGCTGCCGACCGGGAGGTTCGCGACCGAGTAGTTGCCATCAGCATCGGTACGGGTCGAGCGCTGACCGGCCGATCCGGCCAGCGCCACGGCCGCGCCGGAGACCGCCGTACCGGTGCTGCTCGTGACCTTGCCGGCGATGGCGCCGGATGCGCCCGCGTCGACCGCCTCGACCAGGGCGAGCGCGTCCAGGCGGCCCTCGCCGTACACGTTGTTGTCGGCCGCGGTGCCGCCACAGGTGGTGTCGTCGGCGTCCTGCGCGGTCTGGTCGAGCAGCTGCCGGATCCGCGCGACGTCTCCGATCAGCTCCGGGTGCGCCGACAGCAGCAGAGCAACGGCTCCCGCGACGTGCGGTGCCGCCATCGACGTACCGCTCATGACCGCGTAGCGGCCGTTCAGGTAGCTGGAGCGGACCAGGTCACCGGGTGCGGAGATGTTCGGCTTGACCTCGCCGTCCTGGCCGGGGCCGCGGCTGGAGAAGCTCGCGATCGTGCCGTCCTCGCTGTAGGCACCGACGGAGTAGTTCACGGTCCGGCTGCCCGGACTGCCGGCGGTGTTGCAGCCAGGTCCGTTGTTGCCGTTGCTCCAGACACCGAAGATGCCCGAGTCCGCCCACGCCTGCTGGATGTCCTCGAGGAACGGCTCGGTGGTCGGCTCGGTGGAACCCCAGGAGTTGTTGACGATGTTCGGCCGCTTCGACGGGTCCGGCGCGCTGCCGTCCTGCTTGGTCGGCGCCAGCATCCACTGCGACGCCTGCAGCAGCGTCTCGTCCGACGCGCAGCAGCCGTTCGCCTCGATCCAGCGTGCGCCGGGCGCGACACCCGGCTGGTTCACGCCGCCGTCGTCACCGACCATCGTGCCCATCGTGTGGGTGCCGTGGCCTTGGTGGTCCGTCGGGTACTGCGAGGCTCCGGACGTGTCGAGCCAGTTGTAGTCGTTGCTGAACGAGCCGTCCGCGTTCGTACCGCGGTACTGCTCGACGAGCGCCGGGTGGCTCAGCTCGGTGCCGGTGTCGATGCTGGCGATGGTGATGCCGTCGCCGCGGGCGCCGTACTTCTGCCAGACCTGGTCGGCCTTGATGTTCCGCACGCCCCACTCGGGCCCGGTGGCGGCCGCAGCAGCCTTCGTCTGCACCGGCTCGGCCTGCTTGTACGACACCGGCGCGAAGATGCTCTGCACCGACGGCGCGGCGCTCAGCGTCTGCGCCAGCGTGAAGTCACCGTTGTGCACGCGGATCGCGTTGGACACCCAGTACGACGTGTAGTCCACGTGGGCCTTGTCCAGGATGGCCCGGGCTCCGGCCTGCGCGTCCTTGGACGCTCTGCTGAGCCGATCGACGACGTACGTGCCGCGCTCGGTCCAGTCGCGGATACCGGAGGCCGCCGAGGTGTCGGCGGCGGAGTCGAACTTGATCCAGAAGTCCTGCGGACCGGTGCTGTCGGCAGTGAACTTCTGCTGCAGGGACTTGGCGATCTTGTCCGGACGGATCGGTGCCGGGCCGGCGTCGGTCCGGGCCTGCGCCGACGGTACCTGGACCAGCGCCAGGGTGAGGGTGATGACGAGCAGGAAAAGCAGGAACGCACGACTTCGGCGGAACTCGGCTGATCTGTTCATGGGCGGGGGAACTCCCTGGTCGAGTGGGCGGTCAGAGCGGCTCGTAGTCGTCGGTGCCGGCCGGCACGTCGGGCTCGGGCTGCTCGTCGGAGGCATCGGCCGCGGCCGGCTCGGATCCTTCGTCCGTGGACGCCCGCGGCTTCTGTGGATCACGCATGCCAGCAGTCAACCCAGGCGGACCGTCCGGTGGGGGCTCGGACCGAACCAATCTCGACCCAACACCGCACCAATCTGAACTACAGCAGTCCCGCCTCTCGCGCGGCCGCCGGGATCTCCTGGCGCGAGCTCAGCCCGAGTTTGCGGAGCGCCGACGACAGCTGGGACGAGACGGTGTGCGGCGAGCGGAACAGCGCCTCGGCCACCTCGCGGTTCGAACGGCCTTCCGCGACCAGACGGACGACTTCGAGTTCACGGGGCGAGAGCTGATCGCCGTACCCCTTGCGGCCGCCCCACCAGGGTCGGCTGCGTTTGACGCCGTGCTCCGTCAGCACCTGCAGGATCCGGGTCGCGTCGGCACGCGCACCCAACGCCGCGAGTCCGTCGAAGGTCGCGGTCAGCAAGGCCAACCCGTCGGCGGTCCGGCCAGCGACGAGGTCGCAGCGTCCGGCCTGCTCCTGGACCAGCAGAGCGGCGTACGGGCGCGGCAGTTGTTCCCACGCTCGGGCGGCCTCGCGGTACGCCGTACGCGCGCGTTCGAAGTCACCGGATGCCGCCGTGACCGACGCCGTACAGGTGGCGACCGCGGCGGGTGAGCTCAGCGAACGCTCGGCCGGTACTCCGCGCCGGAAGTCAGCCGTCAGCTCGGTCGCGTCGTCGAGCCGGCCGACCGCAGCCAGCGCGGCGACCCGGACGGGCACCAGCTCGTTCGCCCACAGCCAGGACTGTTTGGTGTGGATGATCTCCATCGCCGGATCGGTGAGGCGTACCGCTTCGTCCGGCCGGCCGTCGGCGAGCGGCCCGATCGCGGCCAATGCTGCGACTTCCGCCGTCAGTGACGTCGGTGCGAACTGCCAGACGCCCCGGACCGCCTCGTCGAGCCGGGTCATCTCGTGCCCCGCCGCGTGGTCGAGCCAGAGCGCGACGAGCAGCGCCTCGACCCTGGTGTTCGCCTGGATGTCCTCGTTGTCGGCCAGCGCGGCGGCTCGTTCGGCCAGCCCGTCCCAGGCGCCGGTGTGCCAGTCGAGCCGGGCCTGGTTCAAGGCGATCAGGTCCGTCATCCGCACGTAGCCGCGCCCCTCGGCCAGCTCGGCGGCGCGATCCAGCATCGTGCGCGCTTCCCGGTACCGACCCCACAACAGCGCCACGTCGCTCAAGTTGATGTTGCCTCGGGCAAGGTCATCGCGCTGCCGCGGATCGGTCACCTCGTCCGGGAGCTGGTCGAGCTGATCCCACCCGGACGGCTCGCCGAGCCCCAGCAACCCGACCGTGTGGTCGACGAGGAACCGCGTGCCTTCGGCCGGATCGTCCAGGCGCACCAACTCGCGCGCCCGCCGCAGCCAGCCCAGGTGCCGTGACGCCGGCCACCGCGTCCCGTGCGGTACGCCGAGCATCAACATCGCCCGCATCGACGTGGTCCGGTCCTGCGCCAGATCCGGTACGGCGAGTTCGAGCTCCCGCCGCGACCCGGCGAAGTCGCCGGAGTTGCTCAACGCCCGCGCGAGCTGGAACCGCAACGCGCCACGGGCCTCGTCAGGACACTCGTCGAGCGCGGCTCGCAACGCTTGGATCAACGCGTCGTACCGCTGCTCCCCCACGACCGCGCTGTAGGTGATCTTCGCCGCGATCCGCGCCAGTTCGGCACCGTCCAGTTCCGCCTCGAGCGCGAGGTCGAACAGGTACCCGACGGACGTGGTCTCGTCCCCGGCCGCGAGCGCCGCATCGGCCGCCTGCTCGGCGTACCGGCGCCAGCGCGGGAGCTCGCGGGCCGCCTTGAAGTGCTCGGCCAGTTGCGCGGCCCGGCCCCGCGACTCCAGCAGTTCCCCCGCCGCCCGGTGCGCGGCGCGCCGTTCGTGCGCGGGAATCTCGTCGTACACCGCCTGCCGGACGAGCGCGTGCCGGAACGCGACCCCGGTCCCGCGTTCCTCGAGCAGCTGGACGGCGAGTGCCGCCGACACCCCGTCGTACGCCGGCCCCTGGGCCAGCCCTGTGATCGCGACCAGACCGTCGACGTCGACCGGTTCGCCGACGACGGCCGTGGCCCGCAGTACCGCCTGGGCCGGTCGCTCGAGATGCGCGAACCGTTCGAGTACGCCGTCGCGGATCCGGGCCGGGACGGTGATCTGGTCGAGCTGTCGCCGTACCCAGGCGCCGTCGCGACGGGTCAGGTCGGCGCGGGCGTGCAGCAGGCGGACGGTCTCCTCCAGCGCCAGCGGTACGCCGTCGGTCCGCGTTCGCAGGAAGCCCGCGAACGCCTTGGAAACAGGCGGTTCCGCGAGCATCGACGACACCAGCGTCGCGGTCTCGCCGACGCTCAAGCCGTCGAGCCGGACCCGCACCGCGCCCGGCACGATCCGCAGCCGCGGTACGTCGGGAGTCCGGCAGGTGATCACCAACGACAGGGACGCGGCCGGCCGGGTCTGCAGGTACAGCAGCAGATCGACACTCGCCGGGTCGGCCCACTGCGCGTCCTCGACGACCAGCAACGAGATCCCGAGCGCGTCGATCAACTCGCCCAGCGCGCGGAACAACCGGTGCCGTGCGGCGGCCGGATCGTCCAGCGGCTCCGGGCTCGGCGGCAGATGACCGATCCACTCCGGGAACACCGACCGCAAGGCCCCGGTCAGCGGGCTCAGCGACAACCGCCGGACGTCGTCGACCGCCGCCCGCACCGCGTCCACCACCGCGGCCAACGTGAACGGCTGGCTGTACGGCGGACATGTGACCAGCAGCGTGGTCCGCTCGACGCCCCGCAGGACCTCCTGAACCAGCCGGGTCTTGCCGATCCCGGCCTCGCCCTCGACCAGCAGAACCACCGGCTCGGGGGTGTCCAACGCGTCCCGGACCATGGCCAGTTCGCGGTCCCGGCCGACGAAGCGGGGCGCGAGAATGCCGCTCGTCGGCTCGCTGTCCGAAGTACGCATCGACCGGCCACCTCCCGCACGGAGTCGGCGCAGCCTAACAAGCAGCGCGCGTCGGCGCCTGTCCTATCGAGTCGCGACCTCGTCGGCCACCCGGAACCGTTCCCGCACTGGCAACCGGAACCGTGCCATCGCGATGCTTCCCACCCCGGACGCACCGTGAGCGGCGCCGGTCTCGGGCAGCCGCTGGCTGCCACCACCGGCCGGGGTTTCGCGGACGAAGTCGGCCACCAGCCGGTCCCAGTCCTTCGGCCGCCGCAGCATCGCGTGTCCCTCGCCCTCGAGCAGGTACGTCGTCACCGCCACGCCGGCCGCCCGCAGCCGAGCGGCGTACGCCGTGGTTCCAGCCGGGTCGGTCATCGTGTCGTCGGTGCCGTGCACGAACGTGACCGGTGGACGCAGCGCGACCAGCGGTTCGTCGCGCGGCAGCCACGGAGCCAGCGCGAGCACTCCCGCCACCCGAGGATGGTCGCCGGCGGCAACAACGGCTCGTCCACCCATCGAGTGCCCGATCAGGAAGACGCGCGAGACCACCGACGGGAGCGCGTCCAAGACGGCTCGCAGATCGGTGGCGGCATCACCGTCGTCGTTCCAGCCGCGGAACCGATACCTCAGCAGCCCGATCGCCACGTCCGGTCGCGCCGACCGCGCGGCCAGCGCGAACGGCCACATCCGGAGCAACGCCGGCCGCCACAGGTGCGGGTCGGCGTGGGAGTGCTCCTCACCGCCGTGCGCGAGCAGCACGAGATCGGTCGCACCGGCCGGGTGCCGGACGAGGTCGACACCCGGGCGCATCACGGCTGCACGTACAGCTCGGTCGGATCCTGGCGGATCGCCATCATCCGGCCCGGCGGCGTCTCGGTGAAACCGTACGAACGGTAGAGCTCGTGCGCATCGGCGGTCGCCAGCAGGACCTGCCGCAGACCCTTCAGGTCCGGGTGCTCCAGCAAGGTCGACACCACGAACCGCCCCAGACCGTGCCCGCGATGCGACTCCAGCACGAACACATCGGCCAGCCAGGCGAACGTGGCCCGGTCCGTCACCATCCGCGCGTACGCGACCATCGCACCGTCCGCGTCGTACACCCCGAGGTTCAGCGAACCCGCGATCGCGCGGTCCACCACGTCCTGCGGGATCCCCTGCGCCCAGTACGACGTACTCAAGAGGCCCTGCACCACGGCCGCGTCGATACGGGTCGCGTCGTCATCGGCCTCGAAGCCGTCGGGACCGGTCCACCTCACTTGTTCAGGACCTCCGTGACCGGCATCGACGAGTCGGCCGGCAGATCCAGCGGTGACGGCGCCCGTCCGGCCCGGACGAGCTCCGAACCGAGCGCCGCGACCATCGCCCCGTTGTCCGTGCACAACCCCGGCCGCGGCACCCGTACGGCGATCCCCGCCGCCGTGGCCCGCTCCTCGGCCATCGCGCGCAACCGCGAGTTCGCCGCGACACCGCCGCCGATCAGCAGGTGCTCGAACCCGCGCTCCTTGCACGCGTCGATCGCCTTCCGGGTCAGTACGTCGCAGACCGCCTCTTGGAAGGCCGCCGCGACGTGGTTCACCGGCACGTCCTCGCCGTCGCGCCGCTTCGCCTCGACCCAGCGCGCGACCGCGGTCTTCAACCCGGAGAACGAGAAGTCGAACCGGTGCCGCTCGAGGTCCCGCTGCGACGTCAGCCCACGCGGGAACTTCACGTACAGCCGGTCGCCACCGTCCCGCGCCGCCTTGTCGATCCACGGCCCACCCGGGAACGGCAGCCCGAGCACCCGGGCCACCTTGTCGAACGCCTCCCCGGCCGCGTCGTCGATCGTGCTCCCCATCGGTACGACGCCGTCGGTGATGTCCTCGACCGCGAGCAGCGACGAGTGCCCGCCGGACACCAGCATCGCGACACAGCCCTTCGGCAGGTCACCGTGCTCCAGGGTGTCCACCGCGACGTGCGCCGCCAGGTGATTCACGCCGTAGATCGGCTTGTCCAGCGACAGCGCCAGACCCTTCGCGGCGGCGACACCGACCAGGAGCGCGCCGGCCAGTCCCGGGCCGCTGGTCACCGCGACCGCGTCCACGTCGGTCGGTTTGATGCCGGCCGTCTCGCACGCGCGGCGGATGGTCGGAACCATCGCCTCCAGGTGCGCCCGGCTGGCCACCTCGGGCACGACCCCGCCGAACCGGGCGTGCTCCTCGACACTGGACGCGATCGCGTCGGCGAGCAGCGTCTGCCCGCGCACGATCCCGACGCCGGTCTCGTCACACGACGTCTCGATCCCCAGGATCAGGGGCTCATTCGCACTCATACTGTCTCCCGCCACCGCATGATCACCGCGTCCTCGCCGGCGCCGTAGTACCCACGTCGCCGGCTGATCTGTTCGAAACCGAATCCCCGGTACAGCCCGATCGCCGATTCGTTGCTCGCCGCAACTTCCAGCAACACCGTCCGGCCGGCGCACCGGGCCAGCGCCGCCGTCATCAGCTGCCCACCGATCCCGGTCCGCCGTTCCGCCGGGGTGACCGCGATCCGCAGTACCTCGACGACGTCCTCGGCGACCGGGGGCAGCAGCAGGACGACGTACCCGACGGGCTCGCCCTCGTCCGCCACCAGGATCACGCGGTCCTCGGACAGCCGCTCGAACTCGTCGGCCCAGGCGACCGTACTCCAGGCGCCCGGCCCGAAGCACACCTCGTCCAGGGCGACGAGCGCGGGCTGGTCGGCCGGCACCGCTGCCCGGATGGCAGGTCTCACAGCACGCTCTTCGGCCCGCCGGACAGCGTGACGTCCGGCCGGCGCAGGTACAGCGGCTCGGGTGCGACCACCTCGAGCGTCTTCGTCGCCACACCCGTCGCCAATACCTCGGCCGACGGGTACTCCGTGACGTCGACGGTGGTCACGCCGAGCACGTCGGCGTACAGGACCGCTCCGCGGCCGATCACCGGCAGACCGGACAGCACGTGGGCGACCTCGGCCGGCTTGTCGACCGCGGGACCTTCGAGCCGTCGGCGGCTGCCGTCCGCGGCCGGGCCGTCGTACAGCGCCCAGTAGATCTCCTTGCGCCGCGCGTCCGTCGCGACCGCGACGGGCAGCGTCATCGCCGACTGCCGGGCCAGGACGTCGAGGCTGCAGACACCGGAGACCTCGATCCCCAGCACCTCACCCATCGTCCGGGCGGTCACCAGGCCGACCCGCAGCCCGGTGAACGGGCCGGGTCCGACGCCGACCGCGATCCCGGTCAGGTCGCGTGGCGTGACGCCGGCGGTCTTCAGCGCGGACTCGATCGCCGGGGCGAGCAGTTCGCCGTGCCGCAGCGCATCCACGGTCGTCGACGAGGCGACGATCTCACCGGCCGGCGTGGCCAGCGCGACGGTGACGGCGGCACTCGAGGTGTCGAAGGCAAGCAGCATGTCAGTTCTTCTCCAGTACCGATACCCGGACGCCGGACGCTGCCCAGCGCGGGCCGACAGGGGTGATCCGCAGCGCGCGGGTCTCGTCGGTGTCGTCGTCGCCGCGGGTCACCACGACGTCCAGCCGGTCCGGCGCCAGCGCCTCGGCCAGCCCGTGACCCCACTCGACGACGGTGACCGCGTCCTCCAGGCTGGCGTCGAGGTCGAGGTCGTCCAGTTCCGCGAACCCGCCGATGCGGTACGCGTCCACGTGGACCAGCGGCGGCCCGTCGACCAGCGACGGATGCACCCGCGAGATCACGAAGGTCGGCGACGTGATCGCACCCCGCACCTTGAGCCCAACGCCGAGGCCCTGGGTGAACGTGGTCTTCCCGGCCCCGAGGTCACCGGACAGCACGAGTACGTCGCCCGCGCGCAGCTGACCGGCCAGCTCCTCACCGATCGCCTGCATGTCGTCGGCCGTCGGCACCGTCAGCTCGACCGGCATCGCCTTCGCGTAGATCAGGTTCGCGCCCTGCTGCTCGACGATCGAGTAACCGCGCCGCCGCCAGAACTCCACCGTGTCCGGCAACTCGACCCGCGCGATCAGGTTCACCCGCGCGAGCCCACGCCGTACGGCGACCTCCTCGGCGCAGCCGACCATCGCGGAGGCGACACCGCGGCCTTGGTACCGCGGGTCCACCGAGACGCGGCGCAGGTTCAGTACGTCTCCGGCCTGCTCGAACAGCATCGCCCCCGCGGGCTTGCCGTCGATCCGGACCAGCAACCCACCGTGCTCCGCGACGGCGGCCGCGACCGTGGTCGCGTTCTCGGACAGCGCGGTCGAGGGCGGGTCGAGGACCCGGCGGGCGGAGAAGGCGTGATGGATCGCCGTGACGATCTCGTCAACGTGCTCAGCAGTTGCGTCTACGACGTGCAGGTCGGTCATGAGGGTCCCAGGGATTGTTCGGCTCGCTCGATCATGCCAAGGAGGGCCGCGGTGAATTCACGGTGGTGCTCGATCAGGCCCAGGTGACCGCAGTTCTTGACCTCGACGAGTTCGGCGCCGGGCACCCGCCGGACGATCTCCTCGGCGTGGTCGAACGGGGTCAGCGCGTCCTTGTCGCCACCGATGACCACGCACTCCACCTTCTGCAGCGGCTCCAGGGCCGAGTACTTGTCGTGCAGCGCGAAGATCGGGTAGAACTCCGCGATCACCTCGATCGGCGTCGCCGCGATCATCTCGTTGACGAACTCGGTGAACGCCGGCGGCACCTCGGACCCGAACGAGTACTTCCGGGTCAGCAAGTAGCTCAGGTCCGAACCGGCCTTCCGGCTGCGCTCGACCACCTCCGGGATCCGGGCCAGCGCCGCGACCGTCGGCGTCGCGAGCGCCCGCGCCCACATCCCGATCTTGCCCGGGAACACGATCGGGACCCGGTCCAGACCGCCCGCGCTGGTCGAGCACAGGCCGACGCCGATCACGCGGTCCCCGAAGAGTTCCGGGTGCTGTTCGGCCAGCGCCATGATTGTCATGCCGCCCATCGAGTGCCCGATCAGGATCACCGGGCCGGTCGGCGCGAACCGCTCGAGGATCCCGTACAGGTCCCTCCCGAGCTGGTCGATGCTGACGTTCTCCTGCGGCGACCGGCCGGAGCGCCCGTGCGAGCGGTGGTCGTAGAACACCATCGTGCCGATCCCGGCCATGTCCCGGCGCTCGAAGTGCCAGGCGTCCATGTTCAGCCCGTAACCGTGCGCGAAGATCACCGTCAGGTCTTCGGGCGGCACGGGAAGCTTCCGGCTGAGCCGGCGCTTCGGCGGCGGCGGTGCCGGTCGCCGGGACCGCTTGAGTTCGTCAACCTCGACGTACAGCTCGATACCGTCGTCGGCGGTGAACACGTACGGCGTACCGTGCACCGAGCCGAACGGTTCGGCCTCGAGCTGCTTGCGCTGACCCGCACGCCGGCCGATCAGCTGACGCTCGACCGCCACTCCGGCCGCCGCGCCCGCGGCCAGCACTCCGACCGCGGCACCGATCAGGCCCGCGGTCCGCCCTGCTTTGGACACGCCGGTCTACCCTTCGTGTCGGGTGCTCGGGCCCGCCGCGCTGTCGACGTACCGGCGCGGAATGCGGGCGCCCAGACGGGTGACGATCTCGTAGTTGATGGTGCCCGCGGCGTCGGCCCAGTCGTCGGCGGTCGGCTCACCGGACGTCCCCGGGCCGAACAGCACGACCTCGTCGCCGGCGGTCGCCTGGTCGTCCTCGAGGTTGACCACGCACTGGTCCATGCAGATCCGGCCAACGATCGCCCGCCGCGCGCCAGCGGCCTGGACCGGGCCGCCGTTCGAGGCGTGCCGCGGCAGACCGTCGCCGTACCCGAGCGGGACCAGGCCGAGTGTCGACGGTCGTGGGGCCGTCCAGGTCAGGCCGTAGGAGACGCCTGCGCCGGCCGGCACCCGCTTCACCATCGCGAGCCGCGCCTTCAGCGTCATCGCGGGCCGCAGCCCGAGCTCCGCCGACGGCAACGCGTGCCCGAACGGCGAGAGTCCGTACGTCGCGACGCCCGGGCGGACCAGGTTGAAATGCGTCTCCGGCAGCGCCAGCGTGGCACCGGAGTTCGCCAGGTGCTTGAACTCGGCGTCGATCCCGAACGACTCCGCCACCTCGATCGCCTCGGTGAACGTCGCCAACTGGCTCTCGTTCACCGGGCTCTTCGGCTCGTCCGAGGACGCCAGGTGCGACCAGATGCCCTTGATCTCGATCCGCCCGGCCGTCTGTTCGCGCAGGGCGGCCCTGATCAACGCCGGCCACTCCTCCGGTACGGCGCCTCCGCGGGACATCCCGGTGTCGATCTTGAGGTGCACCCGCGCCGGCCGGTCGGTCACGCCGGCCGCCAGCTCGTCGATCTCCCAGGGCGCGCCGGCGGACAGGTCGATACCGGCCTCGATCGCGTCGGTCAGCGGCTCGCCGGGTGTGGTCAGCCAGCAGAAGATCGGCCCGGTGTCACCGGCCGCACGCAGCGCCAGCGCCTCCTCGAGCACCGCGGCCCCGATCCAGTCGGCACCGGCCTCCCGGGCGGCCCGGGCGACCGGGACCATCCCGTGCCCGTACCCGTCGGCCTTCACCACCGTCATCATCTGCGCACCCTCAGCGCGGGCACGCAGCGTGGTCACGTTGTGGCGGATCGCATCCAGATCGACGATCGCTTCAGCGCGGACGGGGGGTGACTGAGGGGTAGGCATGGTCCATCCAGTGTCTCAGGCGCCGTCGATGAGGTCAGCGAGGGCCGTCATGTCGTGGAAAACCGTGTTCGCATCGGAAAGTTTCGCGGGGTCCGTCATGCCGGCGTACCCGAAGACCTTCATCCCGGCGGCGACCGCGGCGGCGACCCCGAGCGGGCTGTCCTCGATCACCAGGCAGTCGACCGGCTTCACGTCCAGGGCGGCGGCCGCGTGCAGGAACAGGTCCGGCGCGGGCTTGCCGTGCGCGACGTCCTCGGCGCTGAAGATCCGCCCCTCGAACCGGGACAGGAAGCCGACCGCGGTGAGCGCCGTACGGATCCGCCGGTGAGTGCCGGACGAGGCCAGGCAGTAGGTGACGCCGCGGGCGTCCAGGTGATCGAGGACAGCCTCGACGCCGGCGATCGCCTGGAGCCGCTCGAACCCGGCGAACAACCGCTCGTGGTACCGGTCCTCGAGATCGGCCGGCAGCGGGCGGCCCAGCTGCGCCTCGGCCTTCTGCCGCATCGAGGCCATCGAGCCGCCCATGAAGTCCCGCACCGCCTCGTCGAACGTGTACGGCAGCCCCGCCTCGGTCAGCAACTCCGCCAAGATCGAGTTCGCCAGCCGCTCGGAGTCCACCAGTACGCCGTCGTTGTCGAAGATCACCAGTCCGGTCACGACAGAAACCCTAAACGCGCGGCGGCCGCCGCGGGAAACCGGGGGGCGGCGGGGGGGCGGTAGGGTGGCGCGGCGCAGGTGTGGGGGGAGGAGGAGTCGGGGTAGTGG
>NZ_JBSHBJ010000029.1:52492-64011 GCF_053611945.1 Kribbella sp. NPDC054772
TCTCTGTTTTTTCTCTACCCAGCTCGGCGTCTACACACACCACGCCCGCGCCGCGGCCCCCCCGCGGCGCCCGCGGGCCCCCCGCCGGTGTCGCGAGAGCGTGCGGCGCCTCAGTTCTCCTGGATGGAGAAGTCGGTGAAGTCGAAGCGCTGCTTGGTGTTGCCGGTGGAGACGACCTCGACGCCGTAGTCGACCTGCCAGGTGGTGGCCTTCGGGGCCCAGCCCCGGGTCGACATGTCGTTGAAGAAGCTCGCCAGCGGCATCGTGCCGGACTTCTGCGTCTTCTGGGACACGTAGGCCGTGTAGCCGTTCTCGTGCCAGACGTCGTAGGTGAAGCCACCGAAGGTGACGGTGCCGACCTTGTTGCCGGCCGGGGTCTGGTTCTTGTTGTCGGTCCAGATCATCAGCTCGTTGTTCAGACCGTCACCGATCCAGATGTCGAACGCCACGTTGTAGATGCACGCGGAGCAGTTCGCGGGCGTCGTCGCCGCGAACTTCGCCGACTGGACCTTCGACAGCGGCACGTTGTTGTAGTCCTTGTGGACGTTCGGGTACGCCTGGACACCACGGTCACCCGGCAGGGGCTGGGTGACGTCGAGGAACCAGTTGTCGTAGTTGCAGGCGCTCAGGCTGTAGGTGCCGTTGCTGTTGTTCCACATGTTGTTGTGGACGTAGTACGCACCGAAGGTCCGGCCGTCACCGGAGTTGTTCGTCGATGTGGTGGTGAACGACGGGTTCGTGCAGGTCTTGCTCGGGCTCGTCGTCGAGGTCGGCGACGTGGTGGTCGACGTCGGTGCGGAGGTCGGCGCCGACGTCGGGGCAGAAGTCGGGGCCGTGGTCGGGGGCTTGGTGGTCGTGGTGGTCTGCGTCGGCGTCGAGGTCGGGGCGGACGTCGGCGGCTTGGTCGGGGTCGACGTCGTCGGCGTACCGGACGGGGAGGTCGTCGGCTGTCCCGGGGCGGCGGCGAAGTCGTAGTGGACGGTGTAGGTCAGCTTCGTGCCGGCGGCGTACTTCAGGCCGTCGTACCGCAGGGCGCGCAACCGGTAGCTCTGGTCGGTGGTGCGGCTCGGGTCGATGGACAGGATCGCGGGACCGGCCGCGGTCGCGGTGATCGCGGTCGGCTTCTGGCCGAAGCCGTGCTGGACCGTACAGCTGGAGGACGAATCCAGGACGCAGGATTCCACGCGTCCGACGCTCGGGAGGGCAGTCGTCGTGCTGTCCGCGGCATTCGCGGTCGCCAAGGACGAGTCCTTGGACGCGTGCACGGCGATCGGAACCGCGACCAGTCCGGCGACCGCGAGGAGGGCCGCTGGGAGGATCACGCGACTCCGGGCAGTTCGGGTGGGGGGCATGCGGAGAGTTCCTTAGTTTGCTCGACGGGCCGCACTGCTGCCCCAGAACTCGCGTGCGGCCCTCAACTGTTCGATTGGATCCCCAGAGGGGCCAGGTCAGTGGCCTTGTCGTGCTGTTCGCTCTCGCGTACGGCGGTGACGTTATCGAACCGTGATCAGCGCTGCCAACCCCGGGTCCCAATTTAACTGTCCGTGCACCTGCAACGCGAGCGCTCTCCGCGGCGTCCTGAGAGTGTGAACAAACGGATGATCGCCCGCGCCGCGGCCGGCCTGTTGCTGGCCCAGTTGACGCTGACCGCGTGCGGCCAGAGCGCTGGAAAGGACAGCGCCGGACAGGACACCGGCAGCGAGCCGTCCCTGGCCGGGCGGACGTACCTCTCGACCGCGGTCACCGAGGACGGGAAACCGCGACCGCTGGCGCCGAAGACCCGGGTCCGGCTGCAGTTCACCGCGGACGGCCGCCTGGTCGCGGACGTCGGCTGCAACTCGATGCAGTCGAAGGTCTCGACAGCCGGCGGCAAGCTCACCCTCGACGGCGAGCTCGCCAGCACCGCGATGGGCTGCCCCGGTCCGCAGCAAGGTCAGGACTCCTGGCTGGCCAAAATCATCCAGGCAACGCCGACGTGGCAGCTCACCGGCGACAAACTCGCCCTCACTGCGGGTAGTACGACGATCGCGCTCACCGACCAGCAGACCGCCGTACCCGATGTTGCCCTCGATGGCACCAAGTGGGCGCTGTCCACGGTCATCACCGGCGAGGTCGCGTCGCACCAGGCCGACTCCGAGAAGGCCTGGCTGACGCTGAACGGCGAGCGCGTCACCGGGTCCACCGGCTGCAACGAGTTCCAGGGCGTGGTCGCGCGGTCCACCGGCAAGCTCACTTTCGGCGAACTCGCCACCACCCGCCGGGCCTGCGCCGGCGACGCCGCGAAGCTGGAATCCACGCTGCTGAAGGGATTGCATGGCCAGGTGAGCTATCAGGTCGACGGCTCGACACTGAAGCTTCGTTCCACGGGCGGCGGCTTGGACTTCACCGCGATACGCTGAGGCAAGTGAGCGAGCAGCCCGCTAGCGGGCAGCACTGGACAGGTCTGGTCATCCGCCCGGACGACTGGTTGGACAACGACTTACTGGCCGCGATCGCCCTGGCGACCGGCACCAGCTTCGAACGCGTCGGCACCGGCGACCTCGGCATCGTCTTCGCGGCCGGCACCGAGCAGATCATCGAGGTGGAGTGCGCCGACGTGCGCGCGAAGGCGCTCTTCCTCCGCACTCGGTCCCCGGACCGGGCCGCGTTGATCACCGAGGCCGTCAACCGGCACACCCTGACCTGGACCGAGACGATGCTGGCCAACCAGGTGCAGCACGGGCTCGAGGCGGATCCGTACCTGCTGGTTCCGTTGCTGATGGCAACAGGTGGCGCCGTGCCGCAGGCCGCCACCACGGACCTGCTGCAGCGAGCGCTGGAGCACCCGAGCGAGCAGGTCCGGGAGGCGGCCGACTACGCGATCCGGATGTCGAAGGCCTGGACCTCGTTCTCCGTGGTCTCGTAGGACACCAACAGGTGCCCGCGGTCCCGGAGCTGTTGGCGCTGCGCCGCGGTCAACGGGATCGTCCAGTTCTGCACGCCGCGCGTGACCTGTTGCGTGGCCTGCTTCACCAGATGACCGCTCATGTCCGGTGACCACGGTGGCGTCGCGCCATCGGTGACGGCGCACGGCGTGAAGCCGTAGTCCGGCGCCGGATCGGACGTACACGACGTCGTCCACACCGGGATCGCGCCGAGCTCACCACTGGTCAGGAACGCCCGCGCCGTACCGGATCCCTTCGACGACGTGACCAGCTGTACTGCGTTTCCGCGCAGCGCCGACGACAGGATCTTCAGGTCGTCACTCGGCACCCGGCCCGAGATCGGTACGCCGTTCCGCGCAGACTGTGCAATCGTCTGCGGAGACAGCGCGCCGTTCAGGTTCGGGTTCGACACGTCGGGCGGTGCCGGGGTAGTCGGACGGTCCGCCGGCGGGGTGTATCCGGGGAGCGTGGCGAGCCCCCAGCGGTACGGGTCGGACTGCACGGACCCGAGCGCCGACCACCCGAGCCGAGTACTCATGTCGATATGCCGCAACGTCGTCGTACCGGCGGCCGACGTGTCGTCGTTGTCGTACGGCGTGATGTTCAGGCCGAGCCGCGACGGGTCGACGGCGGACGGCAGGTCGGCGAGCGGGATCTTCACCTCGAGGTCGTACCCGCCACCGGCGTACGCGTGCGGGACCGTCGTCGAGTTGCTGCCGACCCACTGCGCGGTCGACGCGACCTGGACGCCCGACGCGTTGCCGGTGTCGAGGGCGCCGCTCGAGTAGCCCTGGTGGTTGTCCGCGTCGCGTTCCCAGCACGGTCCTCCGCTCTGGGAGAACGGGAAGATCCCGAGCTTGAACGTGTTCGCGGTGTCCTTGAGGTCCTGCGACGCGGTGCCGCGCGGGTCGAGCAGGATCTCGACCGAGTCGGCCTGCCAGTGACCGACACATTCAGCCGGCGTCACGGCGTACGACTGGTAGTCGTCGCGGACGTGGATGAAGAAGTAGAGCGCGTCGTCGGACCAGCTGACCTTCGCCGTACTGCCTTCTCCCGTTGACGAAACGCCGCAGTCGTCGACGCCTGTGCAGGTGCTCGCGCCCTGCCAGATCCGGCCGAGGTCGAGCGTGGCGCCCGGGTACTCACCGGGTTCGGCCTTGCCGTCGACGACCGGCGTGGCCTGCGGGATGACGGTGGTCGGGACAAGCGTGAGGGTGAGAGTCTCGCTGCCGGTCGCGGTGCGGATCGGGATCGAGACGTTCTGCTGGGCCGGCAATGTCGTGTCGGTGTTGGTCAGCTTGAACGTGACGGTGGCGTCCGCGCCGGGCTGCAGCACGTACGGCTTGCTCGCCGCGTCGACCGTGAAGTTGGCGGGCACGTCCAGCGACACCGCGCCGGTCTGCTGCTTCGCCGACCAGTTGTGAACCACCACGGGTACGTCGATGCTCTGGCCGATGCCCATGGACTGGATCGCTTGTGAGCGGCCGAGGCGGTTGGCCTGCGGTGCGGTGTTCTGCAGCCACTCGTCGTACTCGTGCCAGTTGCCCCACCGCTGGAAGCGTCCCTCGGCGGCGGCGACGATGCGGACGACGTTGTCGGTGTACCCCGAGGCGTGGTCGGTGGTGTAGAGCGCGGAGACCTTCGCGTTCTGGTCGACCGGGGCGTTGGCGGCCGGGGTGACGGTGAAGGTGACGTCGGCGGCGGAACCGGCGCGGACCGGCTTCGGGCCATCGGTCGTCCAACCGGGCGGGACGGTCAGCGCTACGTTGCCTTTGGCAAGTTTCCCGCGGAGGTGCAAGGTTGCTTGGAAGGGTTCGCCTGCGACGTTGTAGAAGCGGGAGAACGTCAGGTATTCGAGCGTGCCGAGCGGCAGCCCGCCCGGATCCGGTCTGGTCGCGCCGAACAGGATCGCGTTGTCACGGCCCGCCAATGCGTTGTTGTTCGGCTGGAACGGTACGAACGATTCCGTCATACCGAAGCGTGGGCAGGCCGGGGCGGACGTGCCCTTGTACATCACGCGGCTCTGCGTCGGGTACGCCGCGCGGCCCTCGTCCGAGACCTGCTGCCAGATCTTCGGCGTACCGGCGGTCTGCCCCTGCGAGTTGCCGGCCGGCCAGCTGTACGGCGAGTTGTAGCCGGTCCACACGCCCGCGACAGTGTCGAGACCCGTCGGGGAGAAGCCGGTGGTGCAGTTCGCGGCGGTCGTCGTACCACCGGTTCCTGCAGTGGCGCCGCCGGAGAAGACCTTCTTGACCTGCCAGGTGCTGAGCGCGTGCGGGCCCTTCAGCTGCTCCGGGAACATCGTGGGGTCGGCGGCGGCGATGACGCCTTCCCAGATCAGCCGGCCGGCCTGCTGGTGGTTACCGTGGCCGGCGGCGAGCGTCGGGGTGAAGCCGATGTAGACCTCCGGCTGCGTCTCGCGGATCACCCGCGTCACCCGGCGCAGCGTCTCCTGTTCATCCCAGAAGTACTGCGTCAGCGGCGCGCTCTGGTTGTAGAAGAAGTCCACGCGGTCGAGGTTGAAGATGTCGACCGTGCCCGAGCGGTAGTGCGCGACGCGGTCCTCGTTCTCCCTTCGGAGCCCGAGATCAGGGCCGAGCTCGGTACCGGCCGCGTTGCCGCCGCCCTCCCCCCGGGTCACCATGATCACGCCGCACTTCACGCCGTACAGCTGATGCCAGACACCACACGGCCCGATGAAGCTCGTGTCGTCATCGGGATGCGCCCACTCCCCCATCACGTCGATCTTCGTCTGCCGATCAGCCACGTACGACGTCGTCCTCGCGACCGCCGGAACCGGCAGCACCGCGAGCAGGACAAGCACCACGAACCCCACGAATCGCTTCACGTGCACACTCCAAAGGCGGTGGAGGCACCAGCAACTCTCCAGTCCTACGTCCGCACGCTCCACCCCGCAACACGTACCGCGCGCCTCAGGTACTGCGGTCGCCCCCGCGTGCTCCGCGGCGCTACTTCGTCGCTCCGCTCCTCAACGCACCACCACGCGCACCCCCCCCGGCTAGCGCCGGTGCATCCCACCCGGCTAGCGCCGGACCTTGCGCGCTACCGCGCTCCTCGACCGACCGGCGGTTACGCGGGCACATGACTATCAAGCGAGCTCGTGGCGACGCCGACTCGTGGCGACGCGGGGTCTCGCATGACTCGTGGTGCCGGCGACTGGTGCTTGTCGAGCGGCTCGTGCCACGCGGCGCGGGGATCTCGGGGAGCCGGCGCACCTTCGAGGTCGCAGGCGATCTCCTCGCCGTTGTCCCCAACAGCGTCAGCTCAAGATCGAGCGGGTCGCCCTTGGCAGAGCGTGGGCGACATTCATGGAGGTTACTGGCGCACCATCAGCCGCGAGGTTGGCTGCGGCGGCGTGTAAGTAAGCACCGACGGCGGCCGCGTCCAGCGGCGACAGGCCGCCGGCCAGCAGCGAACCGCACAGGCCCGCAAGAACGTCTCCGGACCCCGCCGTCGCCAACCACGGCGTAGCGTTCGTGTTCACCCGGACCTCGCCGTCGGGAGCGGCAACAACAGTCGTCGACCCCTTGAGCAAGACCGTGACGTCGAAACGCTCGGCCGCGAGGCGCGCGTGCTTCAGCCGGTCGGCCTCGACGGTCGCGCGGTCAACCCCGAGCAAGCGGCTGAGTTCACCCGCGTGCGGCGTGGCCAGAACGTTGACATGGTCGCCGGATTCGTCGAGTGCCTTCAGGCCGTCGGCGTCCAGTACGACCGGCTCTTCGGCGTCCAGCAGTTCGCGGATCCGCGGTACGTCGAGCTCATCGCCGAGCCCGGAGCCGATCGTCCACGCCTGCACCCGGCCGGCGCCGACGATCTCCGGGTGGGCTTCCCGTACCGCGTTCGCGACCGCATCCGGACCGACGTACCGCACCATCCCGACCGGTCCGGCCAGCGCGCCGGCGGTGGCGATGACGGCCGCACCCGGGTACTGCGTGGAGCCGACCATCAGCCCGAGAACCCCGCGCGAGTACTTGTCGGAGTCGGCGTGCGGCACCGGGTAGAGCGCCCGCACGTCGCGGGCCTGCAGCGCCTGCACCGGCGCCGGCGGCAGGTCGAGGCCGATGTCGACGAGGTGCACCGGCCCACACGCGCTCGCGGCGGGGTCGATGAAGTGGCAGATCTTGTGGGTGCCGAACGTGACGGTGAACGCGGCGCGGACGTGCGGCTCGGGCGTCTCGCCGGTGTCTACGTCGACCCCAGACGGCGTGTCCACAGCCACAATCGGTACGCCGTACTGCTCGGCGACCTGCACCGCGGCGAGCGCGTCCGGCCGGAGACCTGGGCGACCGCCGATCCCGACGATCCCGTCGACGACCACGTCGGCGGTGCGGATCTCGTCCGGAGAGCCGACCCGGCCACCTGCCGCGACGAGCGCCTCGAGCCCTGCCTCGTGCACCTTGGTCGAGAGGAGCACCGCGGTGACTTGCGCGCCGCGGCGGGCCAGGTTCGCGCCGGCGTACAGGGCGTCACCGCCGTTGTCGCCGGAGCCGATCAGGAGCACCACGCGGGCCCCGTACGCGCGGCCCAGGAAGTTGCTGATGGCAACCGCAAGGCCGGTCGCGGCGCGTTGCATCAGCGTGCCGTCCGGGAGCTTCGCCATCAGTTCGGCCTCGGCGGCCCGGACCTGCTCGACGGTGTGCGCGCTGCGCATGTTCAGCCCTCCAGGACGACCACTGCGGATGCGATACCGGCGTCGTGACTCAGCGACAGATGCAGGCTCTGTACGCCGAGCTTCGCCGCCTGGGTCGCGACCGTCCCGGTGATCTCGAGCCACGGCCGACCGGTCTCGTCGGTCTGCACCTCGGCGTCGTGCCAGTGCATGCCGGCCGGCGCCCCGAGCGCCTTCGCCAACGCTTCCTTGGCCGCGAACCGCGCCGCCAGCGAGGCCGGCGGTTTGACCGCCTCCACCGCGGTGAACACCCGGTCCCGCAGTCCGGGCGTCCGCTCCAGCGTCCGCATGAACCGATCCACGTCGACCACATCGATACCCACGCCGACGATCATGTCCCTCACCCTAGCCGCCGCCGGAGCACCGCACGCCGATCAGGTCCCTCTCAGCTTCGGCTCTCTACCCTCGCGCACCATGCATACACGAGTGTTCCCGGCCCCGAAGGTCCCCGCGGTCTTCGTCATGTTCTGGGTCGTCAAGCTGCTGACGACCGGCATCGGCGAGACCGCGTCGGACTACCTCGGCAGCCTCAGCATCCCACTGGCCGCTGTCGTCGGGATCGGCACGTTCTTCACCGCCCTCTACCAGCAGCTGAAGGCCACCACCTACCACCCGGTGCGCTACTGGATCACCGTGCTCGGCGTCGCGCTCTTCGGCACGATGATCGCCGACGGACCGCACGTCGCCCTCGGTACGCCGTACTGGTTCGACTCCATCGTCTATCTCGTCCTGCTGTGCGGCCTCCTGACCTGGTGGCGGCGCAGCGAAGGCACCATCTCGGTGCACTCGATCACCACGGCCCGGCGCGAACGGTTCTACTGGGGTGTCGTGCTGCTGACCTTCGGCCTCGGTACCGCCGTCGGCGACGCCACCGCGATCGACTTCGGCCTCGGCTTCACCTGGTCGATCGTGCTCTTCGCCGTCCTGATCGTGGTGCCGCTCGGCCTGTGGCGGCTCGGCCTCAACGTCACGGTGGCCTTCTGGTCGTCGTACGTGCTGACCCGGCCGCTCGGCGCGTCGATCGCCGACTGGCTCGGCAAGGGCACCCACGACGGCGGCGTCGGCTGGGGCATCGGCCCGGTCACGCTGGTCGGACTCCTGCTGTTCGCCGTCCTCGTCGCCTACCTGACCGCGACCCACGGCGATGTCGACCACGCCCGTGAGACCGCGATCGCCGAGCCCGATCCCGTCTCGCGGTCCTAGGCCGGCCCGGTGGACCGGCGAACCCTCATGTCGACGGCCAGGTCCAGCCGGAGCGCGGTCGGTGTCTCGCCACGGGAGAGATCGAGTACGACGCGGGCCGCGAGCTCGGCCATCTGGTGCAGCGGTTGGTGGACGGTCGTCAGCGCCGGCGTGACCCACTGCGCGACGGGCAGATCGTCGTACCCGACCACGGAGAGATCGCGAGGTACGTCGAGGCCCAGTTCGCGGGCGGCCTGGTAGACGCCCAGCGCCTGCATGTCGCTGCCCGCGAAGATCGCGGTCGGCGGGCTGGGTTGGCGGAGCAGCACGAGTGCCTCGCGGTACCCGCCGCCGACCGAGAAGTCGCCCCAGCGGATCAGCGCCGGGTCGGCCTCGGCCCCGGTCGAGCGCAGCGCGTCGGAGTACCCATCGACGCGCTGCCGCGAGCACAACGTGTCCATCGGCCCGCCGATCATCCCGATCCGCTGATGGCCGAGGTTCCGCAAATGGGTGGTCGCCATCCGCCCGCCGTTCCAGTTCGCCGAGCCGATCGACGGTACGTCGTCGCCAACGTCGCCGACCGGATCGACGACCACGAACGGGATCCGCCGCGCCTCCAGCTGCGCCCGCTGCTCGGTATCCAGGTCGGAGAACACCATGATCACGCCGAGCGGCCGCCGGTTCAGCACCGACTCGATCCACTCCTGCCGCGGCCGCAACGCGCCGCCGCACTCGGACAGCACCAGTTCGACGCCCGCCGCGCGGACGACCTCCTCGACGCCGCGGATCAGCTCCATCGCCCACTCGCCGCCGAGCTGGTTGAACACCAGGTCGATCATCGGGCTGGCCGTCGTCCCCGCGCTGCGCCGCCGGTACCCGTGCTCCTGGATCAGGCCCTCGATCCGCGCCCGGGTCGCCTCGGCCACGTCCGCGCGCCCGTTCAGCACCTTGGACACGGTCGGCACCGACACCCCGGCCTGCTCCGCAATTTTCGCAATGGTCGGCCGCTCGCCCACGACGCCTCCCGTCTCGAAACTTTCGAACCAGGTTACCGGTGGATCGTGCGGCCCTGGTTGTCCGGTACGCCGCTGAGTCGGAAGAAGAACGTGTTCACCTGGTCGCGCCACTCCCGGGCGTTCGCGAGCTGCGTCTCGAACCGGTCCGTGATGTTGTCGCGGACCACCGGCACGAAACGCTCGGCGATCACGCGCCACCGCGCGGCCATCGCCTCGACCTCGGCGTACCCCTGGAAGTGCGTGTCGTAGATGTGTTGCAGGACCGTCGTCCCGCTCTGCAGCCGATGGTCGTAGGGCACGTGGTGGAAGAACAGCAGCAACTCGTCCGGGCAGCTGTGGACGTCCTCGTACAGACTGGCGAGCGGTTCCGGGTACTGCCCGGTGAATCCCGATCCGGTCTTCACCGTCCGGTCCACGCCGACACCGTCCCGGTCCGCGAAGTGGTGCGTGCCCAAGGCCGAGTACTCGTACCCGTTGACGCTCGGCCCGTAGTGCGTCTCCGGCGTCACCATGAACCCGACGCCGAGCGGCGCGGTGTACTGCTCGTACGTCCGCCACGAACCGGACATGATCGTCACCAGCTCGCTCCGCGTCCGATCGTCCATCGCGAACGTCGCCGCGGCCCATTCGTGCAGCAGGCTGACCGGGTCCGCGGCCGGGTCCCAGGCCAGCCGGCCGACCGCGTAGAGGTTGCTCTGCGCAAGCTTGTGGCCGGTCCAGTTCGGGTCGTCGCCGACGTTGGACACGGCAACGACCGCACCGATGCGGTCGGCAACCGTCGCCCCCGCGCCGCCGGTGGTGTCGAACTGCAGGATCTCCCGCCACCACGGCCCGAGGTAGCACAGGTCCCGTTGCTGTCCGGAATATTCCTGCGTGACCTGCAACTCCAGCCCGAAAACGGTTTCCTGCAGTTCCCCGAGCAGCGGCGCGACCGGCTCCCGGACCTGGAACTCCGACGGCCCGTGCGGAACCTGCAGTACGACGTTTTCCTCGAACCGTCCGTCCAGCGGGATGAACTGGTCGTACGCCGCCCGCGCGCGATCCGCCCGGCGGTCCCGCCAGTCCAGCGGCGACTCCGCGCCGGAAACTCGCCAGAAAACCGTTCCGCCGTACGGCGCCACCGCGCGCCCGAGCAGGTTCGCTCCCTCGGCGTCCGCGCCCGCCCGCACCACGAGTCCACCGAGATCGGGGACGACCTCGTACACCCGGGCGATCGTCGCGGCCCACCAGCGGGCGACGCGTTCGTCGCGCGGGTCGTCGGTGAACTCGATCGCCAGACTGACCGCGATCCCGTACTCCCGGAAAACTCCGGCCAACCGGGCCACGTCGGGCAGTTCGGCGGTGGCGAGTGCGACCGCGTTGATCCCGATCGACGCCAGCAGCCGCGCGTACGACCGGACCCTCGTCAGGTCCTCCACCGCCTGACCGTCGCGGAAGAAGATCGATCCACCCGAGTACCCGCGCCGGACCGTGCCGGACACCTCGTCCCAGTGGTCCAGCATCCGGATCGGGACCGCCGGCTGCTCGACGACGGTGAAGTCGCCGCTCATCCACTCGAAGTACCGGAGCACGTAGAAGTAGCCGTACAGCAATCCGTGGGGGGCCCGCGGCGGCACCCCGGGTAGGGTTGCCACGGGCACCCCCCCCGACGCCACCAGGCCGCGCGCGGGGGGGGGGGCGGGCGGCCGGGCCTACCCCCCCCTCGGG
>NZ_JBSHBJ010000029.1:64021-109744 GCF_053611945.1 Kribbella sp. NPDC054772
CGGTGCGTTTGCTGCGGCTCCCGCCCCCTACTATCCCCTCATTGACCCGATTCACTTACCGCTCCCCCCCCCCCCCGCCCCCCCCCCCCCCCCCCCCCACCACGAGATCGTTGCCCCGTCGCACCACCACGAACCCCTCGACGCCGAGCCCGTGCTCGGGGACGGCGGCCTCGACTTCCCGCCACAGCGGGGTCTCGCGGACCCGGGTCAAGGTGCACACGGCAACTTGTACGTCGGTGCGGAAGCGGCGCGTCTGCCGGAGCTCGGCCCGGATCGTTTGGGCCAGCGCCCCCGACGCGTGCACGGTCACTTCGGGCAGCCGTTGAGTACCGAGCCAGGCGGAATCGATCATCGGGTCGTGATCCTCGCACACCCGCTCGGTCACCGGACGGTGACCGAAAGTTTCGAGACCGTACCGTAGCTGAGACGAAGCCCACGTCCGCCTGATGTGGGTGCTTCCCGCGCCGGTGGGAAGAATGGGCCACATGCTGCAGCCGTCGCGGGAGGTGACTCCCTATACCGAGCTCGACCGGGCCACCTGGGCCCAACTGGCCGAGACCACCGTCTCCCCGCTGACGGCGGACGAGGTGGAGCGGTTGCGCGGTCTCGGGGACGAGATCGACATGGACGAGGTCCGCGAGGTCTACCTCCCGCTGTCCCGGATCCTGTCGCTGTACGTCCGGCACGCCCGCGCCCTGCACGCCGACACCGAGAGTTTCCTCGGCAAACCGGCCGCCACCCGCACGCCGTTCGTGATCGGCATCGGCGGATCGGTTGCCGTCGGCAAGTCCACGACCGCGCGCCTGCTCCGCGAACTGCTGGCCCGCTGGCCCGAGCACCCGCGGGTCGCGCTGGTCACCACCGACGGCTTCCTCTGGCCGAACGCCGAGCTCGAGCGCCGGAGCCTGATGCAGCGCAAAGGGTTCCCGGAGTCGTACGACCGCAAGTCCCTGCTGCGCTTCGTGGTCGAGGTGAAGTCCGGGATGGACACCGTCGAGGCGCCGGTCTACTCGCACCTGCACTACGACCGGATGGCCGACGTCCGGACGACCGTCGAGCAGCCCGACATCCTGCTGCTCGAGGGGCTGAACGTCCTGCAGCCGGCGCCCCGGCACGCGGACGGCAAGAGCGGCCTCGCGGTCAGCGACTTCTTCGACTTCTCGGTGTACGTCGACGCCGCCGCCGACGACATCCGCTCCTGGTACGTCGCCCGCTTCCTCAAACTCTGGGAGACGGCCTTCCGGAACCCGGAGTCGTACTTCGTCCGGTACGGCGAGCTGAGCCGCGAGCAGGCGATCTCGAAGGCCGAATCGCTCTGGGACGGCATCAACGGCCCGAACCTCCGCGAGAACATCCTGCCCACCCGCTCCCGCGCCACGCTCGTGCTCCGCAAGGGCGCCGACCACGCCGTCCGCTGGGTCAGGCTGCGCAAGCTCTGACCACGCCGCTCAGCGGGACGCCCTGATCGCCGGTACGACGGCCACGGCCACGACCGCCGCGGTCAGCGCGAACGCCACCGGGAAGCCGACCCCGCCGACGACCGCCCCGAAGATCAGCGCGCCGGCTCCCCAACCGCCGTCGTACGCGAGGTTCCAGAGCGCGCTGACCTGGCCGTAGCGGGAGCGGTCGACGCGGTTGTACATCAGCGTCAGCGTGAGGTTCTGCGCGGCGCCGAACCCGATACCGAAGCAGGTCGAGCCGATCAGGATCGCGACGGCGCTAGGCAGGAAAACCAGCGAGCCGGCGCCGACGACGGCGAAGAGCAGCGCGGGTGCGAGCAGTTTCGCGGGGCCGATGCGGTCGGCGTACCGACCGGCGAGCCAGCGCGCGGCGGGTGCAGCGATCGCCTGCAGCAGCAGGGCTGTCGCGACCATCGACTGCTTGCCCCCGGCAACCCCGAGCGGCAGGAAAGTCACGCTGATCCCAGCCGCGACGGTCACCGCGGCGAACACCAGAGTCGGCATCAGCAGACCACTGCGCCGGACGCCGCCGAGTACCTGGACGTGCTGCCCCTCGGTGCGCACCGCGGCGGGCAGCCCGATCAGCGTGACGAGACCGGCGAGCGAGGCGACGGCGGCCAGGACGAACAGCGCGCCGAAGCCGATCACGTGAGTCAGATAGACGCCGAGCGGGAGACCGATCACCGCGGGCACGCCGACCGCCACGCCGTACACGCCGAGCGCCTCGCCGCGGCGGGCGGCCGGGGTCAGGTCGGCGACCAGGGCGACCGCGCCGACGACGAGGATCGCCAGGCCGGCGCCCCGGACGATGCAGACGGCCAGCACGACCGGGAGGCTCGCGGTGGCGAGCAGGACCAGCGACGGTGCACCGAGGAGGATCAGACCGAGACCCAGGACGACCTGGTAGCCCCAGCGGGCGAGCATCCGCGGTACCAGCAGTTCGACGGCGACCGCGGAGAACATCATCGCGGCGGTCGACAGACCGACGCCGACCCCGCCGGATCCGTTGGCGGCCAGGTAGAGCGGGACCACGGAGGTGAGCAGGTACATGCTCAGCCCGGATCCGAAAACCATCACCAGCAGCCGGCCGAACTGGCCGGTCAGCAAACGCTCGGCAGCAGCTACCTGGACTTCGCACGCGGTGGTCATACTTCGAAGTTAGAGACATACCGGTACGCCCTACAGATCCAGTTCCGGCTCCATCGAGAGGACCAGTTCCCTGAGGCAATTTGTCGACAAGACTCCCCGTGACGGGACCTGGGCTACCTTCATGCGGTGGGTGTTTCCGTGCATGTGTGGCTCGCGCCGGCTGGAAACGCCCACGAGCTGTTGCTCGAACTGGCGGGAACGATGGTCGACGACCCGACTCTCGACCATGACGAGAGCGGTCGGCCGGAGATCCCCGGGCTGGCGGTGAGCGTGTCCCGGACCCACCACCTGATCGCCGTCGCCGCGTCGTACGACGGTCCGCTCGGGATCGACCTCGAAGAACGTGAGCCCCGGGACATCGTCCCGCTCGCGAACCGCTGGTTCACCGCGTCCGAGTCGGCATGGATGAACAGCCGGCCCGATCAGCTGGACGCCTTCCTACACCTCTGGACGGCCAAGGAAGCAGTCGGGAAGGCGCTCGGGGTCGGGTTGCGAGGGCTTCGGCGGGAGGTTCCGATCGGCGGCGGAGTCGTAGCATCCGCGCCCGAGCTCGAGGTGACCTACCTGCCGTGCACGGGTGGCCTTGTCGCCCTTGCGGCGCCGGTCGGAGCGCGGATCGAGCAGGGCGGTCCACTACGTGTCATCGACTCTTGACCCACCGTGCGCGCGTGGGTAACTTTCGCGTCTCGGGGAAGTATCTGTAATTCACTTACTTTGGCGCTCGCCCCTGCCCGCCCGCAAGGAGTTGGTGACACCCATGGAACTGACCCGACGCCAGACCCTCGGACTCGCGGCGGCCGCCGTCGCAGGATCGACGGTTGCCACGACGACGACCGCGAACGCCCAGACCCAGGCCGGCACCGACCGCTGGGTCCGCGAGACCCTGCGGCGGATGACGCTGGAACAGAAGGTCGGCCAGCTGTTCGTCTGCTACGCCTACGGCCCCGCCGCCGACACCGCCGACGCCCGCAACACCAGCCTGTACGGCGTCGCGACGCCGGCCGAAGTGGTGCGCAAGTACAACCTCGGCGGCGTCATCTACTTCACCTGGACCGACTCGGTCCGCAACCCGCAGCAGATCGCGGGCCTGTCCAACGGTCTGCAGGCCGCCGCGATCGCGAACAACGGGATCCCGCTGCAGATCGGCACCGACCAGGAGTACGGCTCGGTCGTCCGGGTCGGACCGCCCGCGACGCAGTTCCCGGGTGGCATGGCGCTCGGCGCGACCCGGTCGGCGGCGTTCGCCCGCGCGGCCGGTGCGATCGCCGGACGGGAGCTGAAGTCCCTTGGTATCACCACCGACTTCGCCCCGGACGCCGACGTCAACGTGAATCCGCTGAACCCAGTGATCGGGGTCCGCTCGGTCTCGTCCGACCCGGCGCTGGTCGCCGAACTCGTCGCCGGGCAGGTGAAGGGCTACCAGCGCGACGGCGGGATCGTGTCGACCGCGAAACACTTCCCCGGACACGGCGACACCGCCACCGACAGCCACACCGGCATCCCGGTCATCGGGCACACCCGCGACGAGTGGACCCGCATCGACCTGCCCCCGTTCCAGGCCGCGATCCGGGCCGGCATCCAGTCGATCATGACCGCGCACATCGTCGTACCCGCGCTCGATCCGTCCGGCGACCCGGCGACGTTGAGCCGGCCGATCCTGACCGGGATCCTGCGCGAGCAGCTCCGGTTCGACGGCGTCGTGATCACCGACTCACTCGGCATGCAGGGCGTCCGGGACAAGTACGGCGACGCGGAGATCCCGCTGCGCGCGATCGAGGCCGGCGTCGACCAGCTGCTGATGCCGGTCGATCCCGGGCTCGCCTACAACTCGGTCCTCGCCGCGGTCCGCGGCGGCCGGATCAGCGAAGCCCGGATCGACGAGAGCGTCACCCGCATCCTCGCGCTGAAGCACGCGGGCGGCCTGGTCGACCGGCCGTACGTCGACGTGTCCCGGGTCGCGCAGATCGTCGGTACGCCGGCCAACTACGCCGAGGCCCAGCTGATCGCGGACCGCAGTACGACGCTGCTGCGCAACGATGCCGGACTGCTGCCGCTCTCCCCCGCGCCACGCACGATCCTGGTCACCGGGTACGGCCCGGCCGCGCTCGCGACCGCCCTGCAGACCCATGGCGCGACGACGATCGTGAAGGACACCGGCACCACGCCGACCGACGCCAAGATCGCCGACGCCCTCGCCGCGACCGCCCAGGCCGACCTCACCGTTGTCCTCACCAACAAAGCCTGGGACACCGAGGTCACCGACAAGCTGGCCAAACAGCAGAAGCTCGTCAACGGACTACTCGGCACCGGTCGCCCGGTGATCGTCGTCCCGGTCCGCGACCCGTACGACGTCGCGTACTTCGGGCCGGCGCCGACCACGCTCGTCACGTACGGCTCCACCGCACCGTCGATGGCGGCCCTCGCGAAGGTGCTGTACGGCGAGATCGCCCCGACCGGCAAGCTCCCGGTGGAGATCCCGGCCAAGCCGGACCCGAACAGTCCGGACCCGGCTCCGGTCCTGTACCCGTTCGGCCACGGCCTGACCTTCGACGCCCGGCAGACCTCGCTGACCGTTGCGTCGTACAACATTCACGCCGGCGCCGGGGAAGACAACGTCTTCGACCTCGACCGCACCGCGCAGGCGCTGAAGGCGCTGGACGCGGACATCATCGGCCTGCAGGAAGTCGACGTGCATTGGGGCGACCGCAGCCAGTGGCTGGACACCCTCGCCGAACTCGGCGCCAAACTCGGCATGCACCCGGCGTTCGCCCCGATCTACGATTTCGACCCGCCGGCGGCCGGTCAGCCGCGGCGCCAGTACGGCGTCGGCCTGCTCTCCCGCTTCCCGCTGGTCCGCACCGAGAACCACTCGATCACGCGGCTCTCGACGCAGGACCCGAACCCGGTACCGGCTCCGGCGCCCGGGTTCCTCGAGGCGGAGCTGGACGTCCGCGGGCGGCGGCTGCACGTGTACTGCACGCACCTGGACTACCGTGCCGATCCGTCGGTCCGCCAGGCTCAGGTCGCCGACACCGTGAAGATGCTCGCCGCCGACCGTAGGCAGGACCTACAGATCCTCGTCGGCGACTTCAACGCGGAGGCCGGCGCACCCGAGCTCGCGGGCCTGTGGCGCAAGCTCTCGGACTCCTGGACGGCGGCCGGTTCGACGACCGGCGGTCCGGACACCTACCCCGCGGTCGCCGCCGACAAGCGGATCGACTTCGTGACCGTCGGCTCCGGTTTGCACGTCCTGCACGCCGAGGTGCCCGCCGAGGTCCCGGTCGCGCAGGCCGCCAGCGACCACCGGCCGATGATCGCCCATCTCTCTTTCCGCCCGTGACCCGTCCTGTCACGCCTCCAAGCCCCTGCCCCGAGGAGACCTCATGAAGCGACGCAATCTGCTCGCCGGCGCCGGCGCCCTCGCCGCCGCCCCACTGCTCGACGTACCCGCCGCGCAGGCGGTGCCCGACGGTACGGCGGTGTCCAGCCGACCGGTCCTGACCGGAGCCGAGGTGCTGGCCGCCGACGGCTGGCGGGCGCTGGCCGGTCAGAAGGTCGGCGTGATCAGCAACCCGACCGGCATCCTGTCCGACTTCCAGCACGTCGTGGACACCATGCACGCGTCCGGGAAGGTGGACATCGTCGCCGTGTTCGGTCCCGAACACGGTTTCCGCGGCAGCGCGCAGGCCGGTGGCTCGGAGGGCGACCACGTCGATCCGCGCACCGGGATCATGGTGTACGACGCGTACGGCGCGAACGCGGACAAGCTCGCCGCCCTGTACGCGAAGTCCGGGGTGGAAACCGTTGTCTTCGACATCCAGGACGTCGGCGCACGGTTCTACACCTACATCTGGACGATGTTCGAGGCGATGCTCGCCGCGGTCCGCACCGGCGCGCGGTTCGTCGTCCTGGACCGGCCGAACCCGGTCGGCGGCTACGCCCGCGGCCCGATGCTCAAACCCGGTTTCACCTCCGGCGTCGGCAAGAAGGAGATCCTCCAGCAGCACGGCATGACCGTCGGTGAGCTGGCCCGGATGTTCGACGCGGAGTACCTGCCGCTGGAGCCGAACGGCGGCCGGCTGAAGCAACTGACCGTGATCGAGGCGAAGAACTGGAAGCGCGACCAGCTGGCCGCCGACACCGGGGTTTCCTGGGTGATGCCGAGCCCGAACATGCCCACCCCGGACACCGCGCTGCTGTACCCGGGCCTGTGTCTGTTCGAGGCGACCAACATGTCCGAGGGCCGCGGTACGACACGACCGTTCGAGCTGATCGGAGCGCCGTACGTCGACTACCGGTGGACGGAGGCGCTGCAGGCCAAGGAAATCCCCGGAATCGCGTTCCGCGAGGCGTACTTCACGCCGACCATCAGCAAGAACGCCAACGTGCTGTGCGGCGGCGTCCAGGTCCAGATCACCGACCCGCACCGGGTCGAGGCGATCACGGCCGCGACGCACATGATCGTCGAGGCCCGTAAGCTCTACCCGGAGTTCACCTGGCGGGCGGAGACCCCACCCGGCCGGTGGATCGATCTGCTGACCGGATCCGATCGGTTCCGGACCCTGCTTTCGGCCGATGCGACCGCCGAAGAGATCGTGGCAGCCTGGAAGTCCGAGACGGACGCCTGGACGGCCCGGCGGGCGAAGTACCTGCTCTACAAGGGAGCTCACCGATGAAACGGTGGGCCGCGATCACGACGACTTCAGCGGTGATACTCACGATGGCAACCCCTGCCGTTGCTGGCAGCAACAATTCCGGCCGGTTCGACCACCCGTACGCCGGGTACGCGCCGAAGACCACGCTGCTGCGCGACGCGACCCCGGCGAAGGCCGGCCTGGACCCGGCGCCGATCGACGCCGCGCTGTCCCAGGTCGCCGCCTGGACGCAACCGAGCGGTACGGCGAAACCGCTGTACGCCGGTGCCGTCACGCTGCTCGGTCACGACGGGAACATCGTCACCCGGACGGCCACCGGCCAGGCGGTCAAGTACGCCGACGGTCAGGGCACCGAGCTGCCGGCGAACGAGCAGATCCCGATGCGCACCGACACGATCTTCGACATGGCCTCGGTGTCCAAGCTGTTCACGTCGATCGTCGTGCTGCAGCTGGTCGAGAAGAGCAAGGTCGACCTGGACGCGCCGATCGCGACGTACATCCCGGAGTTCGCGGAAAACGGCAAGGAAACCGTCACCGTCCGGCAGGCCCTCACGCACACCAGTGGATTTCCGTCCTGGCTCCCGTTGTGGAGCACCGGCAAGACCCCCGAGGAACGGCTGCACCTCGCGCTGACCGCGAAACTGCAGGACCCGCCGGGAACGAAGTACCTCTACAGCGACCTGAACCTGATCGCGCTCGGCGAGCTCGCGCACCGGGTGACCGGCAAGCCGCTCGACAAGCTGGTCGCCGACGGGATCACCAAACCGCTGCAGATGCGCGACACCGGCTACAACCCGGACCCGAAGAAGAAGCCGCGGATCGCCGCCACGGAGTTCCAGAGCTCGCCCCCGCGCGGGATGGTGTGGGGCTCGGTCCACGACGAGAACGCCTGGTCACTCGGTGGCGTCGCCGGACACGCGGGCGTGTTCAGCACGGCCGACGACATGGCGGTGCTGGCGCAGACCTTCCTGAACGGCGGCAGCTACCGCGGCGCCCGGATCCTCAAGGAATCCTCGGTCACCGCGATGATCACGAACTTCAACCAGGGTTTCCCGGGCAACGACCACGGACTGGGCTTCGAGCTCAACCAGCGCTGGTACATGGGCGGCCTGTCCGGCCCCCGCACCGCCGGCCACACCGGCTACACCGGCACGTCGATCGTGATCGACTTCGATTCCCGCTCGTTCGCGATCCTGCTCACCAACCGCGTGCACCCGAGCAGGAACTGGGGCAGCAACAACCCGGCCCGCCGCGCGGTCGCCCAAGGCCTCGCGCTGGCCCTCGGCGTCGGCCCACGACACGGCAAGGACTCCTGGTTCTCCGGTACGACGGACAACGCGACCAGCACGCTGTCCACGAAGGTCGTCGTACCGCTGGGCGGCGCGAAGCTCGCGTTCGACCTGTTCGTCGACACCGAGGACACGGACCTGCTGTACCTGGAGACCTCCACGGACGGATCGACGTGGACCAAGGTGCCGTTCACGGTGCGGGACCGGGGATCGATGGTCGACACCGACGGTTCGATCAGCGGTTCGGGTGACCGGCACTGGCACCAGGTGACCGCGGAACTGGGCGCCGGCCAGCGGATCGTCCGCTGGCGGTACACGAGCGACCCGCTCTACCAGGGCAGGGGCGTGTACGTCGACGGTGTGAAGATCACGAGTGCGAACGGTGTTCTTCTCGACGGTGAACACACTCCGGAATCATTTACCGCAACAGGTTGGAGACTTTCGCGTCGGTGATCCCATCTCGTGCATGGGCGCCGTACCGTGGCTGTCATGAATTCAACAACCTCTCCAGAACCCACGGGGCCGCTGCTGGTCCGGGTCCGCGCGGTGATGCCCGCGCTGGCGCCGGCCGAGCAGCGGGTGGCGAACGCGGTCCTCGCGGACCCGGGCGGAGTGGCGGCGATGACGATCTCCGAACTGGCCGAGGTGGCGTCCACCTCGGAGACCACGGTCATCCGGTTCTGCAAGCAGATCGGCGTCCCCGGCTATCCGCAGCTCCGCCTGCAGCTGGCGGCCCAGTCGGCGCAGGAGAGTGTCCGTCCGGAGGTCGGCGGCGACATCGAGCCCGGTGACTCGCTGGCCGACGTGGTCGGCAAGGTCGCGTTCGCCGACGAGCGGGCGGTCCGCGAGACCGCGCAGCAGGTCGACGTGGCGACGCTGGCCAAGGTCGTCGAAGCGGTCGTGAAGGCGCCGCGGGTCGACCTGTACGGCTTCGGCGCCAGCGCGTTTGTCGCGATGGACCTGCAGCAGAAGCTGCACCGGATCCGCCGCGTCGCGTTCGCCTGGAACGACGTGCACGTCGCGCTGCCCAGCGCGGCCCTCCTCGGCGACGGCGACGTGGCGATCGGCATCTCGCACACCGGCACGACGGTCGAGGTCGTCGAAGCGCTCGAGGAGGCCGCCAAGCACGGCGCCACCACGGTCGCGGTGACCAACTTCCCGCGCTCGCCGCTGGCCAAGACGGCCGACCTGGTGCTCACAACGGCCGCCCGCGAGACGACGTACCGCTCCGGGGCGATGTCCAGCCGGATCGCGCAACTGACGGTGATCGACTGCCTCTTCATCGGAGTCGCGCAGCAGGTGCTGCCGGACGCCCGGAAGGCGCTCGAGGAGACCGCTACCTCGGTCCGCGGGCACCGGCTCAAAGGATCCGAGTGACGTCAACCGTTTAGTCAAGGATGAACGGAATTGAAAATCCTTCAGTAGAAAACTAACATCAATCCTGTGACCTCACCGACCGAGCAGCGCAACCCGAGGACGCTCGCCATCGATGCGGTGGGCACGTCCGAGATCCTCCAGATGGTCAACAACGAGGACGCCCGGGTCGCGGGCGCCGTCGGAGCCGTGATCCCGGAGCTGACCAAGGCCGTCGACGCCGCCGTCGAGGCGGTCCGTGGCGGCGGCCGGGTGCATTACTTCGGCGCCGGGACATCAGGGCGCCTGGCGGTGCTGGACGCCGCCGAGCTGCTGCCCACGTTCCACGTGCCGGAGGGGCTGGTGGTCGCCCACCACGCCGGCGGCATGGAGGCGCTGCTGCGCGCGGTCGAGAACGTCGAGGACTCCGAGCAGGGCGGCGCCACGGATGCGGCCGCCGTGACCGATCAGGATCTCGTCGTCGGCCTCGCCGCTTCCGGAAGCACGCCGTACGTCGCCGGCGCCTTGAAGGCCGCCCGCGCGGCCGGCGCGACCACCGTTCTGGTCACGTCGAACCCCGACGCCCCACTGGCGCCGCTGGCCGACATCGTGATCGCCGCCGACACCGGCCCGGAGGTGATCGCGGGCTCGACCCGGCTGAAGGCCGGCAGCGCGCAGAAGATGATCCTGAACGCGTTCTCCACGACGCTGATGATCAAGCTCGGCCGCACCTGGTCCAACCTGATGGTCGACCTGGTCGCCACCAACAAGAAGCTCCGCGGCCGGATGCTCCGGATCCTCGGCGAGGCCACCGGCGCCGACGAGGCCGCCTGCGAGACCGCGCTGGCCGCCTCCGACGGCGAGCTGAAGCCCGCCCTGGTCCATCTCCTCACCGGAACCCCGATCGCCGAGGCCCGCGCCGCCCTGGACGCCGCCCACGGCCGCGTCGCCACCGCCCTCGCGGAGCTCGGCAACCCCTAGCCGCGCGGCACCGGCGGACGCAGGACCAGCGTGACGACGATCCCCGCCATGAAGACGGCGGTGAGCGCGAACGGCACCGGGATCAGCGGATCCAGCAACACCAGCACCGCGCCCACGGGTACGACGGCGTTCACCACGCGATCGGCGTTGTCGCGCAACGCGATCCACCAGATGCCGAGCACGAAGACCGCGATCGGGATCGTCACCGTGAAGGACGCGGCGACCTCGCTCAGCTCGGTGTGATGGGTGATCCGGTCGATCTGCACCTCGATCCCGGCCGAGAACGCACCGGCCGCGGCGAACACGAAGTAGTGCACGTACCCGTACCGCAGCGAGCGCCACAGTGACGTGATCGCGGTGTGGTGCGGCGGCCAGAAGTAGATCCACCACAGCGCGGCCGTGACGACCAGCGTCAGCACCGAGAGCGAGATCAACGGGCCGAGCTCCTCGTGCTCGTGGACCGCCTCGATGATCGCGTTCGCGGACGCGAGCAGGCTCTCACCGAGCAGGATCAGCGTGAACAGGCTGTACCGCTCGGTGATGTGGTGCGGGTGCCACGGCGTCATCCCGCGCTGCTCGGCGATCACCGGTACGGCGAGCTCGGCGGCCACGAGCAGCACCAGCACAGGTGTCTGGATCGCCTCGGGCAGGAGCAGCAGCACCAGCCACAACACCTGGACGATCGCGATCCCGCCGGCGTAGAACTGCGTGGCCCGCCGGCTCGACCCGGCCGAGTGGGACGCCCGCAACCATTGCGCGATCATCGCCACCCGCATGACGACGTACGCGAGGATGGCGACGGTGAAGTCGTGCTCGGTGAACACCTTCTCGATGCCGGCCGCCAGCACCAGGACGCCGCTCATCTGGACGATCGTGAGCAGCCGGTAGAGCCAGTCGTCGGTCGCGAAGGACGTGGCGAACCAGGTGAAGTTCATCCACGCCCACCAGATCGCGAAGAACACCATCGCGAAGGACCGCAGGCCCTCGACGACGTGCCCCTCGGACAGCGCGTGATGCAACTGCGCCGCGGCGACGCTCACCGCCACCACGAACACCAGGTCGAAGAACAACTCCAGCGACGACGCGGTCCGGCCGGGCTCGTGCGGGTCCCGCGGCAGCATCGGCACCAACCGCGACCGCGTCATCTGAGAATTCATGCCCGCCAGGCTAGACGGACAACTCCCGCAAGTCCGGCATCTCGACAGTACGTATACGTCTACTACCCGTCGTCGCCACGCTCAGCCGGTTCTCACCACCCACCGGATCCGCCGACATGTCCTGTCGAGCTGCCGATCCTCACGAGGTGACGGAGATGTCGACCGAGGGGCGGAGCTCGGCTGCGGCGGCGAGTGCTTCGTGGGCGGGGTTCTCCAGGAAGCTCTTCAGCAGTTCGGGATCGGCCGGGCTGTCGAGGTGCGGCAGGGCGATCTGCTCGTACGCCGCCTGGAACCGCGGGCCCCAGCGACGGGTGCCGAGGCGCGCGGTGCGGGAGC
Organism: Kribbella sp. NPDC054772; assembly: GCF_053611945.1. Lineage (NCBI taxonomy): Bacteria > Bacillati > Actinomycetota > Actinomycetes > Propionibacteriales > Kribbellaceae > Kribbella > Kribbella sp. NPDC054772. The sequence goes on from NZ_JBSHBJ010000029.1 coordinate 76,402, forward strand.
AGTTGTCGACCATGTAGGCGACGTCGCGGGCGTGCATGTACGGGAGCAGCGAGTCGACCGCCTCGATGACCGACTCGTTGACGATCTCCGACCACGCGTGCCCGCGCTCGGCGAACTCGTCGACCTGCGCCATCATCGTGGCCACGAACAGCCCCGCGGTCACCGGATCGAGCACCGCCGGCGCCGTACCGCGACGGGCCCGCACCTCCGCGCTGTGCGACCACATCTCACTGCCGCCGATCTCGGTCATCGGGCGGGTCGCGAGCCGCTGCTCGGCCAGGATCACGCTCCGCAGTTCGGTGCCGTCGGCAACCTCGTCGTAGATCTCCGCGACCAGGTCCCGGGCCGGTCCGTACGCCGCGGAGTACGCGCGGTCGAACAGGTCCACGTCACCGGTCGCCGCCCGCACCGCCACGATCCCGTCGTCCGAGATCGTCCGCGCGATCGGCCCGGTGATCGCCTCGGTCGACCGCTCGTACGCCGTCACCGGGTCCGCACCGTCGATCCGGAAGTGCCGGTAGAGCGCCTCCACCAGACCGTGCACGGCACCGAGCAGGATCGCCCGTTCACCGACGATGTCCGAGCGGTACTCGTCGCCCAGCGTGGTCGCGAACGTGTACGGCGAGCCGAGGCCGATCGACCACGCCAGCGCGCGATCCGTGGCGTGCCCGTCCGGATCGGCGTGCACCGCGATACTCGCGTTGATCCCGGCCCCGTTGACCGTCGCGCCCTGCTGGTACAGGCGCCGTACCGAATCGCCCATCCCCTTCGGGCACACGGCGATCACCGGATGCCCGGCCGGGAAGTCACCGCCGGTCGCAGTCAGGTGACCGAGCAGGAAACCGTGGGACAGGCCAATGGTCGCGCCGGGCTTGAGCCGCGCGAAGATCTCCTCGTGGTGCGCGGCCAGCGCGGCGTCGGCGATCAGCAGGATGACCAGGTCGGACGCGGCCGCGACCTCGAGCCAGTCCCCCAGCGTCCCGTCCGCCTCGCTGAACCCCTTGGCCCGTGCGTCCGCCGCGGACTTCGACCCCGGCCGCAGGCCCACCGCGACGGTGATGCCACTGCCAGCCAGCGAGTCGCGCAGGTTCAGCGCCTGCGCCCGTCCTTGCGGCCCCCATCCGAGGACGCCGATGCGCTCCACCCCGTGCAGCGCCGCCGGCAGCGACGGGAACAGGTCCCGCCCACCCCGCACGATCGACTCCGTGCCACCCGGCACACTCATGCTCTCGACCCGAAACACCGAACTCTCCATGCCTCAAGTCAAAGGGCGGTACCCACATTGCAGCAAGCGCAATGTACGCACCGCCCCGTTGCAGGAGCTGAAAGACTCAGTCCTGCAGACCGACCGCCTTCAGGGGAGTGGGCCAGGCCTTCAGCGCCGCGTGCAGCGCCGGGTCCTCGATCGTCGCCAGCGCCTCGTCGTACGCGTCGGTGATCACATCGGCGATCCGCACCGGTACGCCGGTGTTCGCGGAGCGTACGGCGGCCTCCACCATCGCGATGCTGATCACGTTGGAGTGCACCTCGGACTGCGGCACCGTCGACGACCGGACCGCGTCGACGAACTCGACCAGCGAGCCGGCGATCTCCTCCGGTTCATCGCCGAGGACCGAAGCCAGGGACTCGCCGGACGCCGACTCCGCGACCGGTGCGTTGTCGCCGTCCCAGGTCGCCGTACCGCCGGGAGTGCTGGCCCGCCAGCGGCCGTTCCAGGACGTCTCCAGGCCGTCCGCGCACCAGCTGCCGGTGAAGGCGAAGCGGGTGCCGTCGACGTACGTGAAGACCGCGGACGCGGCCGCGTTGCCGTCGAACCAGCTCCAGGACGGGTTGTACGAATCGCAGTACACCGACACCGGCTCGGAGCCGATCAGCTTGCGGGACAGGTCGAACTGGTGGATCGCCATGTCCACCAGCAGCGGCTCCGCCATCCGCTCGCGGAACCCGCTGAAGTGCGGCGCCTTGTAGAACTCACACGTCAGCGTCCCGATCGGTCCGAGCTCGGCGAGCTGCCGCTCGAGCGCCGCGATCGCCCGGAAGTACCGGCGGGACTGCGAGACCATCAGCAGCTTGCCGGTGACCTCGGAGGCCGCGACCATCCCGAGGCATTCCCGGACCGTCTCGGCCAGCGGCTTCTCGCACAGCACCGGGAGCCCGAGCTGCAGCGCCCGCACGCTGACCGTCGGGTGCGCCTGCGGGACGGTCACGTCGATCAGCGCGTCGGCCTGGCCGGCCAGCTCGTCGATCGACGCGGCGACCGGGACGTCGGTGAACCCGTGCTCGTCGGCCGCGGCCCGGGCCACGTCGACGTCCAGGTCGACGAGCCCGGCCAGGACGACGTCGGGGTTGGCGGCGATGGTGCGCAACCAGGCGCGGCCCATGCCACCGGCTCCGGCCTGCAGCAGTCGCAAGGGTTCAGGCATCGGCAGGCTCCTCGATAGGTCCGGTGTACCCGTGTCCGTTGAAGAAGTCGTCGGTCTCGTAACGCAGCAACGTCGGTACCTTTCGCTCGGGCAGGTCGGTGCGCACCCACGCGACCCCGTTCGCGATCACCTTACGGACGTCCTTGTGGTGGTAGACCGGGAAGTCCTGGTCGCCCGGCGAGAAGTAGAAGATCTTTCCGTGCCCACGGCGGAACGTGCAGCCGGAACGGAATACCTCCCCGCCGGAGAACGAGGACACGAAGATCAGTTCGTCCGGCACCGGGATGTCGAAGAACTCGCCGTACATCTCCTGCTGCTCGATCTCGATCGGGTGCGGGACACCCTGGGCGATCGGGTGCGTCGGGTTCACCGTCCAGACCAGCTCGCGGTCCCGCTCGCTGCGCCAGCGCAGGGTGCACGACGTACCCATCAACTTGCCGAAGATCTTCGACCAGTGTCCGGAGTGCAGCACGACCAGCCCCATACCCGACAGCACGTGCTGGTACACGCGCTCGACCACCTTGTCGTCGACCTCGCCATGCGCGGCGTGGCCCCACCAGACCAGTACGTCGGTGTTCGTGAGCACGTCCTCGGTCAGGCCGTGCTCGGGTTCGTCGAGGGTCGTGGTGGACACCTTGGCGTCGGGAAGGTTCTCGGCGATGCCGGCCGCGATCGTGGCGTGCATGCCGTCGGGGTAGATCTCCCGGACGTGCGGCTCGACCTGCTCGTGGCGGTTCTCGCCCCAGACGAGTACACGAATCGTCATAGTTTTTCCTTAGCTGGAAGGGTTATTTGACGGCTCCGCCGATGGCACCGGCGGCGATGTACTTCTGTGCGGCGATCAGCAGCACGATGGCCGGGACCGCCGAGAGCACCGCGGTCGCCATCACCGCGTTCCAGTTCTGCACCTGCGTGCCGAGGTACTGGTAGATCCCCAGCGTCACCGGCCGGACGCCGCCCTTGGTGGTCAGCGTCAGCGCGAACAGGAAGTCGCTCCAGGAGAACAGGAAACTGAACAGCCCCGCGGTGATCAGCGAGTTCTTGCTGATCGGCAGCACGATCGCGATGAACGCCCGGAACAACCCGGCGCCGTCCACCCGCGCCGCCTCCACCAGCGACGGCGGCAGCGAGAGCATGAACGACCGCAGGATCAGGATCGCGAACGGGATGCCGCTGCTGCAGTTCGCCAGGATCAGCCCCGGGACCGAGTTCAGCAACCCGATCCGTTCGTACGCCGTGTAGAGCGCGTTCGCGATCACGATCCCCGGGATCATCTGCGAGATCAGGATCGCCAGCAGCCCGACCGACACCCACCGGGACCGGAACTGCGAGAGCGCGTACGCGGCCGGGGTCGCGATCGCCAGACTGAGCACGACCGTTCCGGCCGCGATGATCATGCTGGTGACGAGATTCCCGCCCTGCTCGTCGAGCGCGCGGCGGTAGCCGGAAAACGTTGGATGCAGTGGCAGGAAACCCGCCGTCAGCGTGTTTCCGGACGGCTGCAGCGACGCGTTCACCATCCAGTAGACCGGGAACAGCATCACGCACAGGATCAGCACACCGATCACGGTGTACGCCGTACGTCGCATCGTGTCCTCCCTTCTCTGCTCTGCCGACGAGTCCAGCGGCACCGGGCGAGGTCACGTAACCTCGTCCGATGGGAAGCGATTGGACGGCTGATGAACCCCGGTCCAGAGCCGATGCGTGTCTCCTCTTCGGCTGTTTCGTTCCGATCGGCGCCGCCATCGTGGGTTTTGTGACCTGGGTCGTCGTCGACCACTTCACACCCTGCGACTGCGACGGTGAGCCCGATGCGGAGTTTTACGACTCGATGGCGGTGTTCCCGTTCGGCCTGCTCGCGTTCGTTGTCACGCTGGCGCTGTTCACCTTTGTCCTGATCCGTAGACGCCGTTAGAACTTGTCGCGGAAGTCGCCTGAGCACGTGCATGGCCGCAACCGCCCTACTCGTCGACGGCACGCCGGGTGCCGCGCAGGTAGAAGATCGCGAACACGAACGAGATCGCGATCAGGATGTTGCTGAGGGCCGCGCCCTGGCCGAACCGGAAGTCCACGAACGACTTCTCGTACGACTGGGTCGCCAGCGTCTGGGTCGCGTTCGCCGGCCCTCCGCCGGTGAGGCCGAGGATGATATCCAGCACCTTGATCGTGTAGACGACCCCGAGCATCAGCAGCACGCTCGCGACCGAGCGCAGGTTCGGCCAGGTGATGTACCGGAAGGCCCGCCAGCCGGTGGCGCCGTCCAGCTGCCCGGCTTCGTAGAGCTCTTCGGGGATCTCCGCGAGCCCGGCGTACAGCAGGGTCACGTTGAACGGGATTCCGATCCAGATGTTCACGCCGATCACCGCGATCAGCGCCACCGACGGCGAGTTCAGCCACGGCACCGGATCACCGATCAGGTGCAGGCCCATCAGCGTCCGGTTCAGGATGCCGCTGTCCTGCTCGAGGATCGACCGCCAGGTCGCGCTGGACACGATCAGCGGCAGCAGCCACGGCAGCAGGAGCAGCGAACGCAGCACGCCGCTGAGCGGAAAACGGTTTCGGAAAAACAGCGCGAGCCCGAGTCCGATGGCGAACTGGAACGCGATCGACCCGACCGTGAACAGCGCCGTGTTCAGCATCGCGTCCGAGAACAGGTTGTCGGTCACCACCGTGCTGTAGTTCTTCAGTCCGACCCACGGTGCGTCCCCCGTGAAGAACGTCCGCAGCCCGTAGTCCTGCAGGCTCATCAGCAGGTTCTTCACCACCGGGTAGCCGAACAGCGCGATCATCGCCACCGCGGCCGGCAGGACGAACAGCACCTTGGTGAGGTTTTCACCCCGGTGGTACCGGCCGCGCACCCGCGCGCGGCCGGCCACCGTCGTTCGTGTGAGCGTCACCATGCCGATCAGCCGCCGGAGGCCTGCTTGAAGGCGTCCTGGGCCGAGGCCTTACCGGTCAGCGCCAGCTGGATGGCCTGGTAGATCACCTTCGCGGCGTCCGGCCACTTGTCGCCGAGCTTGCCGGTCCGGGCCCGGGCGGTCTTCACCTGCTCGGTGAACGCCTTCATCGACGGCACCTCCTTGACGTACTCGTCGAGCAGGGCGGTCTTGGTCGGGATCGTGAACCGGGCCTTCGCCCAGGCCAGCTCGTTCTCGTCCGAGTTCAGGCACTTCACGAAGTCCGCGGCCTTCTGCTGTTTGGCCTGGTCCTTGTTCAGCGGCACCGTCCAGGCCTCGCCGCCGAGCGGCGCGACCGGCGTCTGGTCCGGCTTGTTCAGCGGGAACGTGACCACGTCCCACTTCACGTTCGGCGTCTTCTGCAGCGCCGGGATCTGCCACGGGCCGTTGATCATCATCGCGGCCTTGCCGGCCACGAACTGGTCCTTCACATCGCCCTGCGTCCAGTTGATGACGCTCTTCGACGCGGACCCCGACTTCACCAGATCCACCCACAGCTGCAGGGCTTCGGAGACCTGCGGGCTGTTCAGGTCGGTCTCGTCACCACCGTTGGTCCACATCGCCGGCAGGAACTGCCACGACCCCTCGTACGTCGCGTTCGCGTTGAACGCCATCCCGTACCGGCCGGGCTTGGTCAGCTTCTTGGCCGCGGCCTTCAGCTCGTCCCAGGTCTTCGGCGGCTGGACGCCGGCCTCCTTGAGCATCTGGGTGTTGTAGAACAACGCGATCGTGTTCGTCACCGGCGCCAGCCCGTAGAGTTTGCCGTCGTACGACGTCGCGTCGGTCATGCCCTTGATGACGCCGTCGCTGCTCAGGCCCAGGTCGTTCAGCGGCGCGAGCGCACCGGTCGCGGCGATCTGCTGGACGTCGGGGTTGTCGAGCATCAGGACGTCGGGCAGCGTCTTCGACGAGGCCTGCTGCAGCACCTTCTGGATCAAGGTGTCACCAGGCACCGTCTCCCGCTGGATGGTGATGCCGAGCTTCGACGCGCAGGAGTCGAGACCCTTCTGCACCAGGGACTTGTCCGGGTCGTTGTTGTAGTAGTCGAGGACCGTGAGGCTCTTGACGCTGTCGCCGGACGACGAGGACGACTGACCGCCGCCGTTGTTGCCGCAGGCAACCAGCAGGAGCGACACCGTCGTCGCACCCGCCAGCGCGGCGGCGATCCGCTTGCTGATCATGACATCGGACTCCTTTTAAAGCGTTTAACCGATGGACGAAGAGAAGTGGGCTGCACTTGTGATTGGGGCGGTAAACCGCTTAACTGAGGCGTTGAAGGACTATGTTCCCTAGGTCACATCGCTGTCAAGAGTTCAGCGTCGTCAAGAGGGGGTCGATCGATGGTCACGATGCGTGACGTCGCTCAGCGCGCGGGGGTTTCGATCGCGACCGTCTCGTTCCTGCTGAACGACACGAAACCCGTGACGGCCGGCACCAGAGCGCGGATCGAGCAGGCGATGGCCGAGCTCGGGTACCGGCGGAACGTCGTCGCCCGGGCGCTGGCGAGCCGGCGTACCCACATCGTCGCGATGGCGTACCCGGCGCTCGAGCACCGGTTCGGGATGTCGACCGCGGAGTTCTTCACCAGCGCGGCCGAAGCGGCCCGCAAACAGGACTACCACCTGGTGCTCTGGCCGGTCGGGAACGACGGAGTCGAGCTGCGTGAGCTGCTCGGACAGGGCCTGGTCGACGGCGTCGTCCTGATGGAGGTGCAGCTGGACGACCCGCGCGTCGACGTACTGCGGGAGTCGGGCACACCGTTCGCGTTGATCGGCCGGACGACGGAGCTCGACGGGTTGTCGCATGTGGACATCGACTTCGACACGACGGTCGAGGACGCGGTCAAGCACCTGTACGACCACGGGCATCGTCAGCTCGCGTTGATCTCCGGGGATCTGAACGATCCGCGGTTCCACGCGTACGGCCCCTGGGTCCGGACCGAGGATGCGTACCGCCGCGTCGCCGCGTCGTACGGGCTTCCGGTGGTGATCCTGCCCTGCTCCGACACCACCCAGGCCGGCAAGGCCGCCGCGGATCAGTTGCTGGCCGAGCATCCCGAGACGACAGCGGTCCTGGTCCTGAACGAGTACGCCGCGCTCGGTGTCGTCTCAGGCCTCAAGCGCGCCGGCCACGACGTTCCGGGCGACCTGTCGGTCCTGTCCCTGCTGATGGTCCCCGAGACCGCGGCCATGACCGAACCCGAGCTCACCATGATGCGCACCCCCGGCCCCGAACTCGGCCAGCTGGGTACCGAGGCATTGCTGCGCCAACTCGAGGGCGACGACCCGCTGCCGCCGCAACTGGTCCCCGCCAAGCTCTTCCCGGGCGCTACTGTCGGTCCGCCCCGCTCGTCAGGTTCCACAAAGCGGCGACCAGCGGGCGGTGCAAGTCGGCGCGGCGCACGCAAAGACCGATAGTCAGCGGGTCCAGATCGGCCGGCACCTCGACGAGCTGATCGCGCACCGCCGACGATTCGAGAACCAGCCGCGGCACGACACCGGTCCCACATCCCAACGCCACCAGGGCGAGCAGCGCCTCGTGACCGGTGGGTTCCGCGGCGATCGCCGGCTTCACCCCGGTCTTCCGGAACCAGCGGTACGCCGCCTCGCGGACGAGCCCGCGGGCGGGTACGACGTACGGCATCTCGGCATCGCCCGAGCGGGCTCGCACCAGGACGAGATCCGTGACGGCGACGGTGCGCGTGACCATGCTCTGCGGCAGGCGACGTGGGATGCCGGCGACCGCCGCGTCCACCTCACCCTCGTCGAGACGCGCCAGCGCGGCGGCGGCATCACCCGTGCGGATGTCCAGCCGGATCTGCGGATGCGCCGCCCGCAACGGCGCGAGCAGCTCGGGCACCAAGGTCTGGCACGCGGTGACGGTCGCGAAGATCCGCAGCTCCCCGCTCAGCCCACCCGGCTCGGCGGACCCGGCGCGATAGTCCGCCCACAACTCCAGCGCCTGCTCGGCGTACGTCGTGAACCGCCGCCCCTCAGCCGTCAGCACGACGCCCCGCGGCCCACGATCGAGCAGCTGTCCGCCGACCCGGGTCTCCAACCGCTGGATGGTCCGGGTCAGCGTCGCCGCGCTCACATGACACTCCAAACTGGTGCGCCCGTAGTTCAAGGTGCGCGCCAGATGCAGGAAGAGCTCCAGCTCCCGATGCTCGGTGCTCACCTCCGGCGCTACCTTCCGTTCTGCTGCAGGTTCACCGCAGTCGACTGCGCGAGCCGGATCGTCGGCTTCGGCACGTGGTACGTCGTCACGTCGCCGCCGTCCATGACCGCGAGGATCGCCTCGCCGACGACCGTACCGAGACCGTGCACGTCGACGGTCACCACGCTCAGCGGCGGATGGGCGAGCCGGGCCACTGCCGTGTCGTCCCAGGCGATGACCGACAGCCGTTCCGGGATCTCGACCCCGAGCTCCTTCGCCACGGCGAGGCCGCCGATCGCCATCAGGTCGTTGTCGTAGACGATCGCGGTCGGCACCTGGCCGCCGGTGAGCAACTGCCGCGTCGCCTCCCGCCCGGCGTCCTCGGAGTAGTCGCCCTCGATGACCCGGCCGTGCACCTCGCGCTCGGCACACGTCCGCAGGAACGCGTCGTCGCGCGCCTGGCAGTGCAGCATGTCGCGCGGACCGCTGATCCGGGCGATGTCGTGGTGCCCGAGGTCCGCGAGCGCCCGGACGGCCGCGCGGGCGCCCTCGGCGTTGTCGACCAGCACGTTGGTGATCGGCGCCTGCAGCTCCGGTCCGCCCAGCAGCACGGTCGGCACCTTCAGGCGCTCAGCCTCGGCCAGCCGCGGATCCGTGGTCCGGAGGTCCACCAGCACGATGCCGTCGACGTGGTCGTTGGCCACCCAGCGCCGCCAGATCTCGATCTCTCCGGCGATATCGGCCGCGAACTCGATCAGCAGGCTGCAGTGCCGTCCGGCGAAGACCTCCTCGATGCCCTGCACGACATCGGCCATGAAGGGTTCCATCCCGAGCAACCGTCCGGGCCGTGCCAGCACCAGACCGGCGATTCGCTCCCGCATACACTGCCCTCCAAGGCCACCGTGCCCACTATATTCACAGACCTAACTAACCCGACAGATTGCGGATGTCCCGATGCAGCAGGTCAGCGACCCGTCGCCGTCCCCGGGGTACGACCCGGCGCCGACGAACAGTCGCGCCCTCATTGTGGACAGCATCCGCTCGGCAGGGACACTCAGCCGGGTCGAGCTGACCCAGATCACCGGCCTCACCGCGCCGTCGGTGACCGCGCTCGTCCGCCGGCTGATCGACGACGGCCTGGTCGCCGAGGCCGGCCGCGGCACGTCCACCGGCGGCAAGCCGCGCACGATGCTGCAGATCAGGGCCGCGGCCCGGTACGTCGTCGGCGTCCATCTCAGCAACGACAGCCTGACCTACGTGCTGGTCGACTACGCCGGCAGCGTGGTGGCCCGCTGGCGCCGGCACGGTCCGGGTGAGGAGAGCGACCCGGAGACGGTCGTGCGACGGATCGCGGCCGAGACCACCGAGCTGATCGAGCGTTCCGGCGTCGACTCCTCGTTGGTCCTCGGCGTCGGCTTCGTCTGCCCCGGACCACTGATCCGCAACCGCGGAGTGACCTCGGCGCCGCCGTCGATGACGCAGTGGGTCGGCTTCCCGATCCACCGCCGCCTCGAGGAGTGCCTCGGCCTGCCGACACTGCTGGAGAACGACGCGACCGCGGCCGCCGCGGGCACCCGGCTCACCACCAGCCACGACGTGTCGGTGATGGCCGCGCTGTTCATGAGCGAGGGGATCGGCTCGGGCCTGCGGCTGAACGGCAACGTCTACCAGGGCGCGCACGGCAACGCCGGCGAGGTCGGGCACATCTGCGTCCAGATCGGCGGTCCGCAATGCTGGTGCGGCAGCACCGGCTGCCTGGAGGCGGTCGCCGGTCCCGCCACGGTCGTCGCCAAGGCCCGTGCGGCGGGGCTCGACCTCGGCGCGGACCGGCGTACCGGGGTGGCGGCGTTCGCCGCGATCGCGCGGCTCGCGCTGACCGGGGACTCCCGCGCCGAGGCGATCATCCGCGACTCCGCCGCGTGGCTGGCGCTCGGCGCCCAGACGATCACCAACATGTACGACGTCCAGCTGCTCGTGCTGACCGGACCGGCCTTCGCCGTCGCCGGGACGATCTACCTGCCGATCCTGCAGGAACGGATCATGAGCTCCGCCTTCGGGCGCAGCGTGGCCCCCGAGGTGGTCCTCGACGAACGCGGTCACGACGCCGCCGCGATCGGCGCCGCACTGCTGATGTTGCGCTCCGACCGCGCCGTCTCGGCGTAGGACTCCGCGGAGGACTTCGCACCCTCCGCTGTCGAATCGTTACCCTCGTCAGCCCTTGCGCCCAGTTTATTAGTCCAACTAAGTTACCGCCAGCTTCCCTGGCCGGGTGCCGGGTGACGCGTTCCAAGGACCGCGTTGGTGCGGACCATCCCGGAAAGGACCGATCTATGCTCCGGAATCCCACGAACCGTACGAGGGTGCGGCGCCTGGTGAGCGCCGCGGCCGCGGCGACCACGACCGCCCTGCTGCTCGGCGCCTGCTCCGGCGCCGCCACCGGCGGCACCCAGGCCGCCGCGAAGGACGCCTCCATCACGGTCGCGGCCGGCGACATCACCGCCAAGAACTTCAACCCGTTCAGCTCGACGGCGCTGCAGCCGACGCTGGGCGTCATCTACGAGCCGCTGTACTGGTACAACTTCGCGAAGCAGTCCGAGCCGACGCCGGTGCTGGCCACCGGGTACTCCTGGAACCCGGCCGGCACCGAGCTCACCATCAAGCTCCGCCAGGGCGTGAAGTGGAACGACGGCCAGCCGTTCACCGCCAAGGACGTGGCCTACACGTTCAACCTGGTCGCGACGACGCCCGCCCTGAACCCGTCGGGTCTCGCCGCCACGGCCAAGGCCACCGCGGACGACACCGCCGTGCTCACCTTCAAGTCCAAGTCCCTGATGCAGGAGCCCGCCGTACTCGCCAACCAGGCGATCGTGCCGGAGCACATCTGGAAGGACATCAAGGACCCGACGACGAACCTGAACGAGAACCCGGTCGGCACCGGCCCGTTCAAGCTGAAGTCGTTCACGCCGCAGAGCTACGTGCTGACGAAGAACGACCAGTACTGGGAGACGGGCAAGCCGGCCATCAAGGAGGTCCGCTACCTGCCGGTCCAGTCGGCGGACGCCGCCAGTGCGGCCCTGGTCGCGGGCAAGGTCGACTGGGCGAGCGCGTACCTGCCCGGGATCGACAACATCATGAAGACCAACAAGGACCTGACGTACGTCAACACCCCCGCGATGACGACCGTGATCGTGACGTGCTCCAACTCGGGCCTCGGCTGCACCGGGCCGCAGACCGACCCGGCGGTCCGCAAGGCGATCTACCTGGCGATGAACCGCGAACAGCTCGGCAAGCTGGCCGGTGGCGGTGTCGCGGGTGTCGGCTCGCCGACCCTGCTGCTGCCCGGCCGTGACGACGACTGGATGGCCGACGCCGGCTCCGGAAAGCTTCCGCAGAGCGCCGACGCCGACGAGGCGAACAAGCTCCTCGACGCGGCGGGCTGGACGAAGGGCAGTGACGGCGTCCGGGCCAAGGCCGGCAAGCGCCTCTCGCTGACGGTTCAGACCGTCACCGGCTGGAGCGACTACATCCTGATCAACGACACCCTGAAGCAGCAGCTGTCTGCGGTCGGCATCGAGCTCAAGCCGAGCCAGGTCTCGTGGAACGAGTGGAACGCTGCGCAGACCAACGGCAAGTTCCAGCTGTCGCTCGACTCCGTCGGCCTGGGCGCGTCGACGAACCCGTACTTCACCTACGACAGCAAGCTTGCGACCGCGAACACGGCGCCGGTCGGCAAGTCCGCCAGCGCCGGCAACCAGTCCCGGTTCTCCGACCCGACGGTCGACGCGGCCCTCACGACCGCGGCCGGTACGACGGACAAGGCCGTACAGAAGGCGCAGTACGCCAAGATCCAGACCGTGATCGCGGAGCAGCTGCCCTACATCCCGGTCTACGTGAACTCGATGCTGACCGAGTTCAACACCTCGCGCGCGACCGGCTGGCCGACCAAGGACGACACCTACGTGCTGCCCGCGGCCTGGAAGGCGTGGGACGCCGGGATCGTGCTCAAGACGATCAAGCCCGCCAACTGAGCGCGGGCCGGCCGTGCGCTATCTGCTGCGGAAGCTCGCCTTCTACGTCGCCGCCCTCTGGGCGGCGCTGACCCTGAACTTCCTGATTCCCCGGCTGATGCCGGGGAACCCGGTCGACCTGATGCTGTCGAAGCTGGCGACCAAGGGCCCGGTCACACCGACGACCCGGGCGGCGATCCAGGCGCTACTCGGGACGGACACCGACGCGTCGCTGTGGCACCAGTACACGACGTACCTGCACCAACTCGCCTCCGGCAACCTCGGTACGTCGATCGCGTACTTCCCGATGCCGGTGTCGCAAGTCATCGGTCAGACCCTGCCCTGGACCGTCGGCCTGATCGGCATCGCGACCGTGATCTCGTTCGCGGTCGGGGTCCTGATGGGCCGCGCCCCCCGGGGGGGGGCGCCGGAGGGGGTGGACACCCCGTATCCCCACCCCACCCAGGATCCGGCGGGGGCCGACATTATGGGCGCGCTGCTGCTGCTCTTCCTGCTCGGCAGCAGCTGGCCGGTCTTCCCGCTCAACGGCGGGTACGACGTCTACTCGGTGACGCCCGGGTGGAACCTGCCGTTCGCGCGGTCGGTCGTCTATCACGGCACGCTGCCGGCGCTGACCATCGTGGTCTCGTCGATCGGCGGCTGGATGCTCGGGATGCGCAACATGATGGTGTCGACGCTGTCCGAGGACTTCGTCGTCACCGCCGAGGCGAAGGGTCTCACCCCGCGCCGGATCCGCTCCCGCTACGTGGCCCGGAACGCCGTACTGCCGTCGATCTCGGGGTTCGCGATCTCGCTCGGTTTCGTGGTCGCCGGTTCGATCGTGACCGAGGCCGTCTTCACCTATCCCGGGATCGGCTCCGCACTGTTGCTTGCCGTCGGCAACAACGACTACGCGCTGATGCAGGGCGTCTTCCTGATCATCACCCTGGCCGTCCTCGGCGCCAACCTGCTCGTCGACCTCCTGTACGGCGTCATCGATCCCCGCACCCGCGCGCGGTCCTAGGAGAGGTGAACCTGAATGGCAATCACCACTGAAGGGGCCGCGCAAGCAGCCACCGCGGACGGCCCGTCGCCGATCGCACCGGCGCGGCGCAAGCTGCCGCCGATGACCCTCAAGCTCGCCGTCGGTCTGGCCCTCGCCGGACTGATCGTGCTGTTCGGTGTGCTCGGTCCGCTGCTCGTCGGCAACCCGTCGACGGTCCGGGACATCGGGCTGGCCGGGCCGGGCCACGGCTTCGTGCTCGGCACCACACAGAGCGGTCAGGACGTCTTCGCCCAGCTCGCCTACGCGACCCGCGGCTCACTGATCATCGGCGTCGTGGTCGGCGCGATCACGCTGCTGCTGTCCGCGTTCTTCGGTGTCGTCGGCGCGTTCGTCGGCGGCTGGGTGGACGAGGCGTTCTCGCTGCTCACCAACATCATGCTGGTCATCCCCGGTCTGCCGCTGGTGATCGTGATCTCCAGCTACGTACCGAACAAGTCGATCTGGCTGGTGGCCGCCGTACTGGCGATCACCAGCTGGGCCGGGTCCGCCCGCGTGCTGCGCGGGTTCACCCTCAGCGTGCGCGGTCGCGACTACGTGCTCGCCGCCCGGATCAGCGGCGAGAAGCGCTGGCGGATCCTGCTCGTCGAGATCCTGCCGAACCTGATCCCGCTGCTCGCCTCCCAGGTGGTGTTCGCGGTGATCTTCGCGATCCTCGGCGAGGCGGGGCTGTCGTTCCTCGGTCTCGGAGCGTCCGGGTCGTTCACCTGGGGCACGATGCTGTTCTACGCCCAGAACGGGCTCGCGCTCCGGCTCGGCGCCTGGTGGTGGTTCGCACCGCCGGGCCTGGCGATCGCGCTGTTCGGCGCGGCACTGTCGCTGATCAACTTCTCGATCGACGAGATCATCAACCCCAAGCTGCGCTCGCAGACCCGTGCCGAACGCAACAAGTGGAGCGTGCAGTCGTGAATCCTGTGCTGAGTATCGAGAACCTGAGTATCGACTACCTCGCCGAGACGACCGTGCATGCCGTCCGCGACGTCACGCTCACCCTGCAACGCGGCGAGATCCTCGGCCTGGCCGGGGAGAGCGGCTGCGGGAAGTCGACCCTCGCGTACGGCATCACCCAGCTGCTCAAACCACCGGCCCGGATCACCGGCGGCCGCGTCGTCTTCTCGTCCCGCGAGGGGTACGACGTCGACCTGTCGAGCCTGACCGGAGAAGACCTGCGCGCGTTCCGCTGGGACAAGATCGCGATGGTCTTCCAGGGCGCGATGAACTCCCTCAATCCGGTACTGCGGATCTCCGAGCAGCTCGACGACGTGTTCCTCACGCACCGGCCCGAACTGGGTAAGGCCGAGCGCCGCGAACGCTGCGCCGGACTGCTCGAACGCGTCGGCGTCGACCGCGACCGGCTCCGCGCCTACCCGCACGAACTGTCCGGCGGGATGCGGCAACGGGTGATGATCGCGATGGCGCTCGCACTCGAGCCGCAGGTGCTGATCATGGACGAGCCGACCACCGCGCTGGACGTCGTCGTCCAGCGGGAGATCCTCCGGGAGATCACCCGGCTCCGGTCGGAGCTGGGATTCGCCGTCGTCTTCATCACCCACGACCTGCCGCTGCTGCTCGAGATCAGCGACCGGATCGCGGTCATGCGGGCCGGCCTGATCGTCGAGCTGGACGACGCGCTGACGCTCTACACGAAGCCGCAGCACCCGTACACCCGGCGCCTGCTGTCGTCGTTCCCCAGTCTGACCGGCGATCGGGGAAGCTTCGTGCGCAGCGGCGGCATCGCGCTGGACGAGACCGAACAGACCGTCGAGGCCGTGGAGAGGGAGGCCGGATGAGCGTCCTGGAGATGCGCGACGTGGTCAAGGAGTACCGCCTGCGCAACGGGCTCCGCAGTACGCGGCTGCGTGCCGTCGACCGGGTCAGCTTCGAACTGACGCCGGGCCGCACCATCGCGCTCGTCGGCCAGTCCGGGTCGGGCAAGTCGACGATCGCCAAGTTGCTGATGCAGCTCGAGCGGCCGACCTCCGGTGCGATCCTGGTGGACGGCGAGCCGATGCGGTATCACGGTGCGCGCGCCGCGGCGTACCGGAAGGCCGTGCAGATGGTGTTCCAGGACCCGTTCGCGTCGTTGAACCCGTACCACTCGATCGGTCATCACCTGGCCCGGCCGGTGCAGCTGCACCACCCGGGGTTCACCCGCGCGCAGGTCGCGGACCGCGTCCAGGAGCTGCTGCGGCGCGTCCGGCTGGACGAGGACTTCGTGCACCGCAAGCCGCACGAGCTGTCAGGTGGTCAGCGGCAGCGCGTCGCGATCGCCCGCGCGCTGGCGCCCGAGCCCGCGATCCTGGTCGCCGACGAACCGGTCTCGATGCTCGACGTCTCGATCCGTCTCGGCGTCCTCAACCTGCTCGCGACCCTGCAGCGCGAGGAGAACCTCGGAGTCCTCTACATCACCCACGACCTGGCCACCGCCCGCCACTTCAGCGACGAGATCATGGTGCTCTACCACGGCGCCGTCGTAGAACACGGCCCCGCCGACGACGTGATCCTCAACCCCCAGCACGAATACACCCAGCTCCTCGCCGAGGCCGCGCCGGCCCCGGAACGCCGCTTGGCGCAACTCAGACCCTGAGACGCGAGTACGCCGGAGAGCCCTGGTGGGTCTCCGGCGTACTTGTTGGTGTCAGAGCTTCAGTGAGGAAGCAACCACGTCGGCCAGCGAGTGGGCGATCTCGTCGGCCGTGTCCGAGGACTCGGCTTCGACCATCACGCGGACGAGCGGCTCGGTGCCGGACGGGCGCAGCAACACGCGGCCGGTGTCGCCGAGGCGGTTGGTGGCTTCGGCGACCGCGGACTGGACCGTCGGGTCGGTGCCCGCGCGGTTCTTGTCCACGTTCTTCACGTTGACCAGGACCTGCGGCAGGCGGGTCATCGCACCGGCCAGGTCGGCCAGGCTCTTGCCCGTCTGGGCCACCCGGGCCAGCAGGTTGACCGCGGTCAGCGTGCCGTCGCCGGTGGTGGCGTGGTCGGACAGGATCACGTGCCCGGACTGCTCACCGCCGAGCTTGTGGCCGCCGGCCTTCATGGCCTCCAGCACGTACCGGTCGCCGACCTTGGTCTGCTCGACCGCGATCCGCTCGCGGACCATCGCCTGCACGAAGCCCAGGTTGCTCATCACGGTCGCGACCACGGTGTCGTTGGACAACCGGCCGCTGTCCCGCATCGCCAGCGCCAGCACCGCGAGGATCTGGTCGCCGTCGACGAGCTCGCCGTTCGCGTCCACCGCCAGGCAGCGGTCCGCGTCACCGTCGAGCGCGATGCCGACGTCGGCGCGGTGGCCGATCACCTCACGCTGCAGACCCTCGATGTGGGTCGAACCGCAGTTCAGGTTGATGTTCAGGCCGTCGGGTGCGGCGGCGACCGTGATCACCTCGGCACCGAGCCGGCGCAACGCCTCCGGAGCGGTCTGCGAGGCGGCACCGTTCGCGCAGTCGATGACGACCTTCAACCCGTCGAACCGGTTCGGCGCGGAGCGGACCAGGTGCGAGACGTAGGTCTCGAACCCCTGCCCGTCGTCGGTCACCCGCCCGACGGCCGCGCCGGTCGGGCGCTGCCACTCCTCGCCCATCCGGGCCTCGATGGCGTCCTCGATCACGTCGTCGAGCTTGATCCCGCCGCGGGCCAGGAACTTGATGCCGTTGTCCGGCATCGGGTTGTGGCTGGCGGACAGCATCACGCCGAGGTCGGCGCCGGTCGAGCCGGTCAGGTACGCGACGGCCGGGGTCGGCAGTACGCCGAGCCGGACGACGTCGACGCCGGCGCTGGCCAGACCGGCCACGACGGCGGCTTCCAGGAACTCACCACTGGCACGAGGATCCCGGCCCACAACGGCGCGTGGCCGGTGCCCTTCGAAGGCACCGGCCTCGCCGAGTACGTGAGCTGCCGCGACCGAGAGGTCGAGCGCCAGCTCCGCGGTCAGGTCCACGTTCGCCAGGCCACGGACTCCGTCCGTGCCGAACAAACGCCCCATCAGGTGATCAGCGCTTGCTGTACTGAGGCGCCTTACGGGCCTTCTTGAGACCGGCCTTCTTACGCTCCTTGATCCGCGCGTCGCGGGTGAGCAGACCGGCCTTCTTCAGACCCGGGCGGTTGGCCTCGAGGTCCGCCGCGTTCAGGCAGCGGGCCACACCGAGCTGCAGCGCACCGGCCTGGCCGGTGATGCCGCCACCGTTGATCCGGGCGATCACGTCGTACGAGCCCTCGAGGCCCGCGACGACGAACGGCTCGTTCACGTGCTGCTGGTGGACCTTGTTCGGGAAGTAGACGTCGAGGTCCTTCCCGTTGATCTTCCACTTGCCGGTGCCCGGGACGATCCGCACGCGGGCGACGGCCTCCTTGCGGCGACCAGTGGCGCCGGCCGGGTTGATGACCGCGACCCGCCCCGTCTCGGCGCGCTGCTCCGGAGCCGGGTTGGTCTCGGAGGTGTAGGCGACCGGGCCCTCGGTGTCGATAGGGACCTCGGAGTCGATCGTCTCGGTCTCGGTGGTGATGTCGCTCACGCTGTGAATCCTCGTTTACCTGGCTCGTCGATCGCTTACTGAGCGATCTGGGTGATCTCGAACGGCTTCGGCTGCTGTGCCGTGTGCGGGTGCTCCGGACCGGCGTACACCTTCAGCTTGGTGAGCAGCTTCCGGCTCAGGCGGTTCTTCGGCAGCATGCCCCAGACGGCCTTCTCGACGGCCTTGCGCGGGTCCTTGTCGAGAATCTCACCGATCGGCGTCGCGGTCAGACCGCCCGGGTGACCCGAGTGGCGGTACGCCAGCTTGTCGGTGCGCTTGGTGCCGGACAGGGCCACCTTGGAGGCGTTCACGACGACGACGAAGTCTCCGCCGTCGACATGCGGCGCGAACGTCGGCTTGTGCTTGCCACGCAGCAGCGTGGCGATCTGGACGGCGAGCCGACCGAGCGTGACGTCGGTGGCGTCGATCACGTGCCACTCACGAGTGACGTCAGCAGGCTTCGGGCTGTACGTGCGCACGGTCGTTGACCTTCGTTTCTCAGAGATTGAACAAACTGGACGTCGGCGAGCGGTCAGCCGACACGGCATCGACCTGGAACGCACAACAGCAGCCCAGAATACCGGCGGTAGCACGTACGGGTCAAAGTGAGCCCACACGCCGAGGGGACCCCGGCTTGGAAGCAGCTGGGGACCGCACTAGTTTAGCGGTGAAGATTGCAGTCCAGACCCGCGTCCCGCCGGCTGATCTACCCTCATTCATCCAGGCGATGACGCCAGCTTCCGAAGAGGGCATCGTGACCGAACAGTCGCTCACCGTCCGGGACAACCGGACCGGCAAGGACTTCGACCTTGCCATCACCGATGGCACCATCCGTGCCGCAGACCTCAAGCAGATCAGCGCATCCGACGGCGACGGTGGCCTGGCCACCTACGACCCCGGCTTCGTCAACACCGCGTCCTGCCGCTCCTCCGTCACCTTCATCGACGGCGACAAGGGCATCCTGGAGTACCGCGGCTACCCGATCGAGCAGCTCGCCGAGCAGTCGAACTACCTCGAGGTGGCCTACCTCCTGGTGAACGGCAAGCTGCCGAACAAGGCCGAGTACGAGGCCTGGGCGCACGACGTGACGTATCACACGTTCGTGCACGAGAACCTGAAGACGTTCATGCAGGGCTTCCGGTACGACGCGCACCCGATGGGCATGCTGCTCGCCTCGGTCGGTGGGCTGTCCACGTTCTACCCGGAGTCCCGCGACATCTTCGACGAGGAGTCCCGGGCGCTGCAGATCCGGCGGCTGATCGCGAAGATGCCGACGCTCGGCGCGTTCGCGTTCCGCCACGCCCAGGGCAAGCCGTACGTGTACCCGGACAACGAGCTCAGCTACACGGCGAACTTCCTGTCGATGCTGTTCAAGATGAGCGAGCCGAAGTACGCCGCCGACGACCGGCTGGTGCGCGCGCTGGAGATCCTGTTCATCCTGCACGCCGACCACGAGCAGAACGCGTCCACGAACGCGGTCCGCGCGATCGGCTCGACCCAGGTCGACCCGTACACCGCGGTGGCCGGCGGGATCGGTGCCCTCTACGGCCCGCTGCACGGCGGCGCCAACGAGGCGGTGCTGAAGATGCTCCGCCGGATCGGCGGCATCGAGAACGTGCCGTCGTTCATCGAGGGCGTGAAGAACGGCGAAGAGCGGCTGATGGGCTTCGGCCACCGGGTCTACAAGAACTACGATCCGCGGGCGAAGATCATCAAGAAGGCCGCCGACGACGTCTTCGAGGTGACCGGGATCAACCCGCTGCTGAAGATCGCCGTCGAGCTGGAGAAGATCGCGCTGGAGGACGAGTACTTCGTCTCCCGCAAGCTCTACCCGAACGTCGACTTCTACTCGGGCCTGATCTACGAGGCGCTGCAGTTCCCGCCGGAGATGTTCACCGTGCTGTTCGCGATCCCGCGGACCTCCGGCTGGCTGGCGCAGTGGCTGGAGATGCTCGGCGACGGCGACCAGAAGATCGCCCGGCCGAAGCAGATCTACACCGGCGAGCGCGGCGTCCAGTACGTCCCGATGGGCGACCGCTGACCTGATCCGCGAACGGCCCCCGACCATCCGGCCGGGGGCCGTTGCTGTTCTCGGAGGAAAATTTCCGGCAGTATGGCTTGAGTAGTGAACATCCTTCTGATCGCCCCACAGGAGGTCCTGATGCTTCATGCCCTGCTCGCGCCGCTCGTGCTGCTGGCCGCGTCGACGGTTGCTCCGGCCGCGGCCGGCGTACCGGATCCGGTCATCGGGCACGCGGTGTTCAACGATCCGGCCGGGTCGACCACGCAGCAGAACACCATCCAGGTCCAGCTGGCCGGACTCATCGACCGGGTCCCGGCCGGTGAAGAGATCCAGGGATCGTTCTTCGGTTTCGATCCACCGGATACCGCCGACACCGCGACCGATCCGGACATCGTCGACCGGTTGATCGCCGCCCACGACCGCGGCGTGCTGATCAAACTGATCGTCGACCAGAAGTCCGCCACGACGGCCGCCACGAAACGGCTCCGCACCGCACTGGGATCGGCCGACGACAAGCCGTCGTACGTCGTGGACTGTGCGGACAAGTCACCGGCCGGGACGATCCGCGGCTGCATCGCCACCCGGGTGAAGCAGTGGTCGGACGGGCCCGTCACGCCGTACAACCACAACAAGTTCTTCACGTTCTCGAAGATCAAGCAGAGCAACGGGACCGAGGTGGGCTCGGTGGTCTACCAGGCGTCGGCGAACCTCGGCATCTGGGACCAGAACGAGGCGTACAACAACGCCCTCACCTACTCGGACCCGAAGACGTACGGCGCCTACCGGACGTACTTCGCCGACCTGCGTTCCTACCGTTCCGTGCCGGCCGGGAACAACAACTATTACAAGGATTCCGGCAGCGGGACGGACTACCGCGTCTTCTTCTTCCCGCGGCAGGAACGGGCCGGCCAGCCGTTCGACGACCCGGCGACGGACACCGTCTACAACTCGCTCGGCTCGGTGCGCTGCACGTACACCGAACCCGACGGCTCACACCACCAGACCGACGTCCGGGTCGCGATGTGGGACTTCAACCGGCCGGCGATCGCGCAACGACTGGCCCAACTGCGCAAGGACGGGTGCTGGGTGGACGTCGTCCTCACGAACGCCAACGACGCGGTGATGTCGGCGTTGAAGTCCGCCCCGGTGCAGATCACCAAGTGCAACTACAACCTTGCCCCGGGCATCGACATCCGCGTGCATTCGAAGTACCTGCTGATCGACGGCGGGTACGACGACGACATCGTGCCGCGAGTCTTCACCGGCAGCCACAACTTCTCGTACTCCGCACTTCGGCAGGCTGACGAGTCGATGGTCCGGGTGATGGGCCGCACCGTGCACGACGAGTACCTCGCGAACTTCTGGCACATCCGCGACACCTGCCGCGCCAAGGGCGGCGTGATCACCTGAGGATTGGAAACGGCCCCGGGCGGACGATCTGGGTCGCGGTCCGGGGCCGTTCGGCGCCTCTGCCGACTACGACGCGGCCGGGGTGCCTGCCGGTTCCGTCAGGTGCGCGACGAGCTGGTCGACCTGTCCGCGGGCCCGGATCATCGCCAGGTGGTCGATGTAGTCGCGCGACTCGACGATCAGCCCGTCGCGGACCCGGAGGACGAAGATTGCCGGGGTCCGGAACGGCTCACCGGTCGCCAGGGTCGTGCCGGCGTACTCGAACTCGGCGACGATCACCTCCGGGTCGGCCGTCCGGTGGACCCGGATGTTGTCCGGCTGGAACTTCACCACCTCGGTGACCTGCGGCCCGACGCCGCCGAAGTGCTCGCGGAGCGCGTCCCGGCTGAGCAGCGGATGGTCGCCGTACGGGTTCATCGGGTGCCGTACGTCGGTCTGCTCGGCGTACAGCTCCGGCAGCAGCGCGAAGTCCCGGTCGGCGACACCGTGGACGAGCTTGCGGAAGACCTCTTCAGGAGTCATGACGATTCCCCACCTCGGAGTTAAACGGAGTGATGACTATCGAATATATGGAGTCTTGACTTCGTTTACAACTGGTTGGCCGGTCCGGGCGTCTTCTAGGCTGAGATCGACGGAGGGGAGTTGGGGTGCGAGCCGACGCACGGGACAACCGGGCCAGGATCATGACCGCGGCGGATGACGTCTTCGGGCGGTCGCCGTTGGCGTCCACCGACGACGTGGCGAAGCTGGCGGGGGTCGGGATCGCGACGGTGTTCCGGCACTTCCCGACCAAGACCGACCTGCTCGAGGCGGTCCTGACGCTACGGCTGGAGCGGCTGCGCGACCGTGCGCTGGAGCTGACCGGCAGCGCCGATCCGGGGGCGGCGTTCTACGCGTTCTTCACCCAGGTGGTGTCGGAGTCCGCGTCGAAGCTGGCGATCGGCGAGGCACTGACCGCGGCGGGCGTGGCGGCCGGCGAGAGCGCACGCGAGGCGGGGCGTGGCATGCGGGAGGCGATCGCCGGCCTCCTCACCGCGGCGCAGCAGTCCGGTGCGGTCCGGGCGGACGCTGGGATGCCCGAGGTGTACGCGCTGCTGATCGGCGCGTCCCGCGGCGCGACCGCGGCCAACCTGGAGCCGGAACTACGGGACCGGATGCTCGCCCTGATCTACGACGGTTTGAAGCCGCGATCGTGAAGCGGCGCCTCACGATCGCCGCCCTGGTCGTGGTGCTGCTCCTGGTGGCTCCGGTCACGGCCTACGCGATCTCCCTGCGTCTGCAGTACGCCGGTGATCCGTCCGCGACAGCCCGCACGCGGAACCAGGACGCATTGTGGCTCGGCCACGCGTGGGTCGACGGCCGGAAGACGCAGGCCGACGTCACGGCACTCGCCAAGCAGTTGCAGGGCACCGGCATCCGCGACCTGTACGTCCACACCGGCCCGCTGGAGCACGACGGGTCGTTGCCGCTGGCAAAGGTGTCACCGAAGGCCAAGTGGTTCGTCGACGCGGTCCACGCCGCGGCGCCCGCTGTCCGGGTGCAGGCCTGGCTCGGTGACGTCGTACAGCCGGGTAAGAACCCGGGTATGAATCTCGACGACGCTCAAGTTCGGCAGCGTGTGGTGGCGTCGGCGTCCGCCGTACTGCAGCAGGGATTCCAGGGCATCCACTACGACTTCGAGCCGGTGCAGTCGGGCTCCAAGGGCTATCTCGCGGTCCTGGACGAGACCCGGGCACTGGGTACGACGCTGTCGGTCGCGTCGGCGCAGATCGACCCGCTCTGGTACCTGCACCTCATCCCGGTCGAGAAGTGGTGGTCACAGGACTACTTCCGCCAGGTCGCCGAACGTGTCAACCAGATCGCGATCATGTCCTACGACACCGCCATGCCGCTGGAGTCCTTGTACGGCGGTTACGTCGCCAAGCAGACCAAGCTCGCGCTGGAGGTCACTCCCCCGACGACGGACCTGCTGATGGGGCTTCCGGCGTACTGGGAGAACAACGCGGCGCACTGGGGGGATGCTGAAACCGTCAGCGCGGCGGTCCGCGGCGCACGGCTCGGTCTGGGCGACTCCAAGCGCCAGAACTTCGGTCTGGCGCTGTACGTCGACTTCGCCGCGACTCCTGAGCACTGGGCGGCGTACCGTGACGGCTGGTGCGTGGCGCCCTAGAAGGTCAGCACGAGGATCAGCGCGCAGACGAGCACGTAGGCGCCGACGAGCAGCGCGCTGGGCGCAAGCCGACGGTTGACGTCAGCCGGCGGTAAGCCGGTGCGGCCCCGCAGGCGCAGGGTCTCGAACACCGAGGCCGTCGTCATCAGGTGGTTCGGCTCGATGCCGGCGATGACGTGCCAGTCGTCACCGGTCTCGAGGTTCAGCCGGTCCTGGTCGATCGCGACGGAACCGACGGATCGCCAAGGCGTCGCGTGCTCGTGCCAGCCGTGCCGGATCCGGACCTCGCCGGCGGTCGCGATCACCCGGTAGAAGGTCCGGGTACCCAGCGCGTGGAGCGCGTGGCCCCCGATCACAGCGATCGCGGCGGCGGTGACCCAGTCGCCGAAGATCGCCACTGCTCCGACCACGATCGGCGCGACGATCGGGAGGGCGACCAACGCGGGTCGTTCCCACCACGGGCGGGCCCGCAGCGGGACTTCCCAGGGCAGCGTCGGCATCGCCAGCGCCGGCTCGACCGTCACGGCAGGAGCCGAGTAGCGAGGTACCTCGGCGTCGACCTGACGGAGCTGGCTGGACACCGACTCCACTCGCCACGGCAACCTGCGCGGCGCGCGGAACGGAGCGACCGGGCGGAGCACCTGATCGCCGACCACGATCGACGGCCAGCTCCCCTCGACCAAGTCACCGACCAGCAGCGCGTCGCCACGGTAGCGCCGCAACGTCTGCACCCACTGCCGTTTCAGCGCGGCCGGTGCGTGGTCCTCGTCGAGTACGTCGAAGGCGTCGTACAACCGGGCGTCGGTCTCCTCGTCGTCCACCTCGGCGACGAGAAAGCCGAGCAGGACCGCATCGTCGACGGACCAGATCGCGAAGGCCGTGGAGCAGCACCAACCAGCACCAGAGCACCGGCAAGGAGCAGCCGGATCGACACGCGGACCGGTGCGGCTGCGGGAAGCGTGACCGGACGGCGCAGCAGGTCCTCCGTCAGACTGCGTTGCCCTTGGCGACTGATGACCATGGCGACCAGCAGGGCGACGCAGAGAGCGCCGTACACGGTCCACGCGAGGCGTGCGCCCGCTACGTCGTCGTACTGGAGCTCGAGGAGGAGGAACAGCACGCCCAACGCCGCCGCGACCGCCGGCTGCCACCAGAGCAGCAGGAGCGACCCGAAACAGGCGACCATCGCGATCGCGAAGCTCGGATCCGGCCCGCAGATCGACGGGTCGTCAGGCGAACACAGGACGCCCCCGGTGTCGGACACGATCGACACCACAATCGCGCCGATCCAGGCCGCCGGCATCAGCCAGCGGTAGATCCAGCTCGGTACGACGGTGTTCGCCCAGCGGGCAGCCAGGTCGTCTGTCATTGGAGTTCCCCCCTCCACGGTGTGGGAGAACTCTAAGGTCAGCGAGCGCGTTCGACGCGACCTTCGTCCCAGACCGGTTCGTCGGGCTCGTAGACCGAGCCGTCGGAGCCGAAGACCAGGAAACGGTCGAAGCCCCGGGCGAACCAGCGGTCGTGGGTCACCGCGAGCACCGTGCCGTCGAAGGAGTCGAGCCCCTCCTCCAGCGCCTCCGCCGACTCGACGTCCAGGTTGTCAGTGGGCTCGTCGAGGAGCAGCAGGGTCGCACCGGACAGCTCCAGCA
This sequence comes from Kribbella sp. NPDC054772, assembly GCF_053611945.1. Taxonomy (NCBI): domain Bacteria; kingdom Bacillati; phylum Actinomycetota; class Actinomycetes; order Propionibacteriales; family Kribbellaceae; genus Kribbella; species Kribbella sp. NPDC054772. The sequence goes on from NZ_JBSHBJ010000029.1 coordinate 101,774, forward strand.
GGAGGATCTGGAAACGGGCCTGCTGACCACCCGACAGGCTGTCGAACGTCTGCTCGGCCGCATGCGCCAGCTCGTACCGGTCCAGCTTCCGCGACGCCAGCTCGCGCCCCATGCCCTCCCGGTGGTCGTCACCGCGGTGCAGGATTTCGAGCAGCGTCCGGCCGACCAGCTCCGGGTGCTCGTGCGTCTGCGCGAACCAACCGGGCCGCACCCGCGCACCGAGCTTCACGTTGCCGGTGTGCGCCACCGGCGCGATCTGGACGTCACCGACGGGCTGATGCTCCACATCGGGATCCGAGCCACCGTTGGCGAGCAGTCGCAGGAAGTGCGACTTCCCGGACCCGTTGGACCCCAGTACGGCGACGCGCTCGCCGTACCAGACCTCCAGGTCGAACGGCTTCATCAGGCCGGTCAGCTCGAGCTCCGTGCAGACGACGGCCCGCTTGCCGGTGCGGCCGCCGGTGAGCCGCATCTTGACCTTCTGCTCGCGCGGGATCGCCTGCGGCGGGCCGGCCTCCTCGAACTTGCGCAGCCGGGTCTGCGCGGCCCGGTAGCGCGACGCCATGTCGGAGTTGTACGCCGCCTTCTGCTTGTACATCAGCATCTGGGCCCGGAGCTTCGCGTGCTCCTCGTCCCAGCGCTTGCGCAGCTCCTCGAACCGCTCGAACCGGTCACGCCGAGCCTCGTGGTAGGTCGCGAACCCGCCACCGTGCGTCCACGCGGTATTACCCGCGGCACCCAGCTCGACGGTGACGATCCGGGTCGCGGTGTTGGCCAGCAACTCCCGGTCGTGACTGATGTACAGCACGGTCTTGTCGGTGGCGCGCAACTGCTCCTCGAGCCACCGCTTCCCCGGTACGTCGAGGTAGTTGTCCGGCTCGTCCAGCATCAGTACCTCGTCCGGTCCCCGCAGCAGCGCCTCCAGCACGAGACGCTTCTGCTCACCACCGGACAGCGTCTTCACCTCACGCCAGCGACAGCGGTCGAACGGTACGCCGAGCGCGGCCGTCGTACAGACGTCCCAGAGCACCTCGGCGTCGTACCCACCGACCTCGCCCCAGTCCGCCACCGCCTGCGCGTACTTGAGCTGGGTCTTCTCGTCGTCGGCCTCCATCATCGCCAGCTCGGCCTTGTCGAGCTTCGCCGCGGCCTCCTGGATCGCCACCGGCGCCACCCCCAGCAGCAGGTCCCGCACGGTCGACGAGTCCCGCACGGAGCCGACGAACTGCCGCATCACCCCGAGCCCACCGGACCGCGAGATGCTCCCGCTGTGCGGCTTCAGGTCACCCGCGATGATCCTGGTCAGCGTTGTCTTGCCGGATCCGTTCGCCCCCACCAGCGCGACCTTCGCCCCGTCACCGACCCGGAACGTGACGTCGTCCAGCAACACCCGCCCGTCCGGCAGCTCGAACCCGACACCGGCGACATCCACGTGACCCATCCCCCCAGTCTGACAACACTCCCCCGACCCGTGCGAACCGTTATCGTCAACCGGTGCCGACCAGCCTGCGAGGACTCGAGATCAGGCCGGACACCCGCGAGTACCAGTGGGTCGCGAGGGTCGTGGCCGCGGTCGAGCACCGGACCGGCAGAGCATCGACCTGGAACAGGCGGCCGTACGACGAGCACTCGGGCATCGCGGCGTCGGCGGAGTACAACGGCCCGATGACGATCAGCCGGTACCAGGTGCTCGACCCCGTGATGGAGGCGTACGACGCGAGCGGGCCCCCGGACCTCCAGACGAGAGGTGCGGCCCACATCGGCGCCATGGTGGTGGTCCACGAGACCGACCACCACCAGCACGAGGCAGGCGACGAAGACGCACCCGACGCCGTCGGCAGGTTCTCCGAGGAGTGCGTGGCGGTGCGGGAAGGGCTCTCGGACAGCAACGCCGCCCGGCTCACCGACCCGATCATCCGCGACATCGGCATGGACAAGGCGGTGCCGGGGTCCGACACCGTGGGGGTACAGATGCCGTACGCCAACCCGCCGCGGATGCCGATGTCGGCGCAGCAGCGCGCGCAGGTGCAGCGCATCGAGGCGTTCTACGGCAGGCCGTCCATCGATCTGGAGACAGCACACCTGCGGCAGTTCCTGGACACCGGCGCCCAGTCCGGGCGAGGGAGTGGTGGGGCCGGGGCCGGAGCGGCGGCAACCCAGCCGACACAGCCCTGGCGTGCGGCCTCGCCGCGCGACACCGGTGGAGCGGCTCGGTAGACGACCCTCGGCCAAGGAGGCGCAACGGCTGTACGCCGAGGCAATGCTGTCGACTGCATCGGGTCAGGCCCGGAACAGCGACTGGAGCAGACACTGCAGCGGATCGGTGAGCTCTACGAGCAGGACGCCACGGAGTCGAGTGAGCTACCAGCCCTTCAGCGCGTTCAGGTAGGTACCGCCGGAGGGGCGGACCGAGCCGGTCATGAACAGTTTCAGCGGTGCGGCGAACAGGCCGTACGGGTGGGTGCCGGAGAAGAAGCCGGAGTCCGCACAGCCGTCGTACTCGACCCAGATCTCGCGGACGCCGGAGGCGGTGCTGAAGCGGAGCACGATGGCTTCCGAGGGCTTCGCGGTCTGCGGTGCGCACTTGAAGACGGGCAGTGCCGAGTTCCGCTCCGGGAGCACCTTGATCGCGTCGACGATCTGCTGCGCGACGGTGGCGTCGTACGACTCCTGGCCGAGCAGACCCGTGCCACCTTCGGCGAAGCCGTAGCGGCACGCGCGGAGGCCGGTCACTGGTGTGTTCAGGTCGAGTCCCGTGCCGGCCGGTAGGTCGTGCGGCCCGCTGGCCTTGAGGATCGGGTGGTCGACCGGGCAACCGGCCGCGGCCTTCGGCGACACAACGCCTTGTGTGGATCGGTTGGGACCAGCCACGCCCTCACCCTGACCGGCGGAGTCGCTCTTGCTCGTCGCGACCGGCGACTCGCCGCCGAGCAGACCCCAGACGCCACCGACAGCTGCAACCACCAGCACAGCCCCTGCGGCCATTGACCAGGCTTGCCGGCGCCGGTGGACGCGGCGGCGGGCCTCACTGGCCAGTCGGGTCTTCTGGAGGCCGGTCTGGGTGTCGGCCTGATTGTGAAGGGCTGACGTGAGCTTCGGGCCGAGCTCCTGCTCAGGGTCGTGCTCAGGCATCCTCGGCTCCTTCCGTGCTCAGTGTGGTCTTCAAAGCCGCCAGTGCGCGGTGCACGTGCGACCGGGCGGTCGCCTCCGCGCAGTGCAGCAGCTGCGCGATCTCGGCGTACGAGAGCTCCTCGTAGAAGCGCAGTACGACGGCTGCTCGCTGTTTGTCCGGCAGCGTCGCGCAGAGCGCCCAGATGGCGTCGGCCTCGGCGCGGGACGCCGTACCGTCCCCAACCGCGTTCGCCGTGCGGACCGGGTCGTCCACCGGCGCCTCGCGTCGCCGGAACCTCCGCCACCAGGAGATGTGCGCGTTCACCACCATGCGCTTCACATAGGCCTCGGGATCATCGGCACGACTCACCCGCGACCAGCGTGCACACGCCGTCGTCAACGCATCCTGTACGGCGTCCTCCGCAAGGTTGGCGTCCCCGGTCAGCACATAGGCGAACCGCAACAGGGCATCGGCCTTCTCGGTCACCCAGACCTCGAAGTCCACCTGCCCCAACCGTGCCTCCGCTGCCGCCAAGGCTGCCTCCATACCCCTCAGGACGCCCATCAGATCCGATCCGTTGCAGCCAATCGGAACACCGGGCCAATTATGGGTGACCGCCAGTCGACCCGCCGATGACTAGCCTGACCGCTTCGAGACTCCTAACCGGACGAAGGCGGCACCAGATGGTGAACGAGCGCAGGGTCATCGACAGCAGGTTCGACCGGGCCGGCAACCTGGCTGGGGACTGGGCCCGTGCCCTGGACGGCATCCTCGGGGAGCGGTACTCCGGCCTACCGCTGTACAGGTGGGACGACCCGAGCCGCGCGACCGAGGCGTCCGCCGACGGTTCGATCACCTTGAACGTCCGGACAGCCGATCTGATGTCGCATCTCGGCGGCAACCAGTACGACGCCCACTACCCCAGCGATATCGTCCGGCCGGACCCGCAGGCCGTGCGCAACGCTGTGATCGACTTCGGCAACGCGTACGTGGACAAGGTGCTGCCGCGCGACCCGACGCTGGACTTCGCCCCGGAAGCTCTGGACACAGGCATCCGCGCGAACCTGGTCAGCACCGAACGGATCCTCGATCCGCAGCGGATGGAGCAGATGGCCCCAGGCATCGGGCGGCTGGTGGACCCCGAGCCGTATCCGTTGTTCCAGGGCGCTGCGAGCGAGCTGACGAGCCGACTCGGCCAACGGCTCGGGATGAAGCCGGACGAGCTCGACAAGCTGCTGCGCCGCACCGATCCCGCGCAACGCTTCGACGTACTGGCCGATCAGCTGATCGAGCACGACCCGCTGCAGCGGCGGCTTCCGGACGGTTCGGCGCGCAAGCCTCCGGCCGACCATACGGCGCAGTTGAAGACAGAGCTCGCCCACGAGTTCCGGCTGGCCTTCGACCGGTGCGACGTCGCGAGCCTCGACGACGGGCGCAACACTCGGGAGACCGGCCAAAACCTGGTCGCTCAGGGGTGCGCCAACGCGTTCGAGCAAGTCGGCCGGTTCCGGGACGAGATCCACACGAACCAGCGTGGGTACGCGGAGGTGGCCGACCTCGTCGCCGCCGTACAGTCTGGGCTGTCGCAGGGCAGGGCCACGCCGTCCCTAGGCCGCGATGCCGGAGCGATGGCACTCCAACTCAAGGTCAAGACGGACTACTGGAGCGGCGAACTGCGGGAATCGACCGCCCCGCCCGCCGCCGGTGTGGTCGGGTACGCCGGGACGGATCGCTCGCTGACCTTCGACCGGGCGAAGGTGATCGACGTCCTCGCGACCGCGGACCGCACCGCGCCGCCGACTCCCGAGGTCCGCGAGGCCGTCGGGATCGTCGCGTCCCACGCCGCTCAGCTCTGCAACCCGGAGGCGCCCGGTTCGGTACCGGACAACGCCGCCGACCGGGCCTTCGACGAACAGCTCCGGCAGGACTTCGTACGACAGCACGAAGGCGAACTGTTCGCGGCGCTCGGGTTCTCCGAACCGCAACTCGGCGGCGAACCGCAGCACTCCGCGGTAGCGGAGGTGACGGCAACCCTCACGCAGACCGCCGGACAGCACGCCGGTCTGGAACCGCACGAGGTCACCTCCCGGCTGCTGACCACACCGCCCGCCGAGCGCTTCGACAAGGCGGCCGCCCTCGCGCTCGCCAACACCGACGGTCTCCCGACCGGCACCGCCACCCGAGCCCTCGCCGACGACCTGCACGGCATCGTCGGTACCGCCGCCGAGGCCGATGCCAAAGGCGCCGGCAAGCTGCACGCGTGGAGCCTGAAGACGAGCGGGGAATCGCTGAGCGGGAAGACCGTTGCGAGCGTCGACAAGGCCCGGAAACCCTTCAGCGGAAAGGGTGCGGCCGACGACGTCACGCGACGGCAGTTCGCCGCGGCAACCTCGGGCCAGACGCCACTGCGGCCAGGCCAGGCCGTTGGCCAGACCTCGACCGACGCACGGACGCACCAGCCCGACAACGGGAACTCCCGCAACGGCCTCGGCGGCCGCGGCTAGCTGTACAGCTAGCTCACCTGGTGGCGCGGAGTACCCGGAAGCCCTTGGCGCTGGCGACGCGTTCGCAGGGGTAGCCCTGTTCGGTCATCCAGCGCTGGAGGGAGTCGCCGCCGAGGTTCTTGCCGACGACGAACCAGGCCACGCCATCGGGAGCGAGGCGTTGCAGCCAGCGGAGCAGCATCTTGTGCAGTTCGGGTTTGCCGATGTGGATGGCCGGGTTCGACCAGATCGCGTCGAACCGCAGATCGTCGGGTACGTCGTCCGGCAGCGCCGGGTGCACGCGGTCCGCGACACCGGCCGCCTTGGCGTTCTCGGCGGTGAGCTCCAGCGCCCGCGTGTTCACGTCGACCGCCCAGACGGTCGCGTCCGGTGCCTCGACGGCCAGCGCACACGCGATCGGGCCGTAGCCGGTGCCCAGGTCGAGGAAGGTCCCGGAGCTCTTGGGCGGGTCGATCGAGCGCAGGAACACCGCCGTACCGATGTCCAGGCGGTCTCGGGAGAAGACGCCGGTCGCTGTAATGAACGTGTACTCGCGTCCCCAGATCCGGGCTTCCACGGTACGGCGTACGTCCGCAGAGCCGGGCTCCGCGGAGAAGTAGTGGTCAGCCACGCTGGTGCACCTCTCCCCTGACCTGACGGGCCTGCAACGCCCGTGCGGCCAGCTCATCGTCCGCGGGGTACCGCACTTCCTCCAGTGTGAGGCCGTGCGCCGGCAGCACCGACACCGCCGAGTGCCGCACCTTCCCAGCCAGTACGGCGGTCGGCCACTCGACATCACGCCGTCCGTCGCCCACCGGGATCATCGATCCCACCAGAGCCCGCACCATCGAGTGACAGAAGGCATCTGCGATCACAGTGCCCTCCAACCGCCCGACACCGGTCCGCTGCCAGGAGAACTCCAGAAGCGCCCGCACTGTGCTGGCGCCTTCCCGCTTCTTGCAGAACGCCGCGAAGTCGTGCTCACCGAGCAGTCCGGCCGCTGCGGCGTTCATCCGGTCCACATCCATCGGCCGGCCGACGCGGAGGACATGTCCGCGCGTCAGCGGGTCCCAGCCGGCGGGGTCGTCGCACAGGCGGTACACGTACCGGCGGGCCAGCGCGGAGAACCGGGCGTCAAAACCGTCTGGAGCCGCCGTGACGGCCGTGACAGCCACGTCCTCGGGCAGCACGCCGTTCAGCCCTCTGAGGAGCCTCAGCGGGTCCACAGCGCCTTCCACGTCCACGTGAGTGACCTGACCACGGGCGTGTACCCCCGTGTCGGTCCGGCCGGCACAAGTGACGGTGACGGGCTCCGAGAGCCGCAGTACGACCCGGACTGCTTCTTCCAGCTCACCTTGCACGGTGCGGAGACCGTCCTGCCGGGCCCAGCCGTGAAAGCCCGCCCCGTCGTACCTGAGATCAATCCGCCAACGCACACGGCAATCTAACGCAGGAACCCGGTGGACCCCGCCGTGACTACGGTGAGAACGGTCGGGAAAGCACGGGGGACGTGAAGATTAAGGAGATCAAGCATGGCCCCAGTGGGCGAACCCGAGGCTTTTGTTCCGCGCCCGGGCGATCTGATCGAAATCCGGGAGAACTCGGAGTACTGGCAGTTCGGCCGCGATGAGGAGCGGCCGGGCACCTGGCAGCACACCATCGCGTTCGAGACTGACGGCGGGCCGGTGCTGACCTGGGTGAATGCCCACGGCGGCGAGCCGTCCGAACGGATGCAGCCCGACCGGCAGTACCTGTTCGAGCATGGCGATGAGGGCCCGGACGCCAAGGAATGGGCCATCGTGCGCGACGAGTCCGGCGAGCTCCGGATCGAGGAGCCCTTGCCGGCGCCGGAGCCGCTCGACCTCGCCGGCGCGGAGCCGTTCCGGCTGCGCTCCGGCGACAAGGTGGCCACCAACGACCGCGGGGTTTTCTCGTACCACGGAACCGACAACGCCGGCGCGGAACGCTGGCATGCGGAGTTCCAGGGCGGGATCTCGGTCGAGGTCCCCGGGGCACCGTTCCAGCCCGGAGAGCAGAGCATCGTCGTACGTCAACGTGACGGCGATGATCTCGAGTTCACGGTGGCGCAGGGCGACGACGGTCTGGTTCTCGTGCCTGGTGTCGAGCAACCGGCGATCGACGAAACCGCCACCGCCCAGGGCGTCTCCGGTCCGGCCGGCCAGAGCACCCAGACCGACGCCGGTGAGCGGACGTACGGCGCCCACTCGACGGCGGCGCAGAACCGGAAACAGTCGCCCTCGGCCGGGCGCTGAAATGCAGCGAGGCCCCCCCCCCCCCCGGGGTTGGGGGCGGCCACCTGGGGGGGTGTCTTGTAGACGGGGGGCGCGGGGCCCGCCGGGGGGGACCCCCCCCCGC
>NZ_JBSHBJ010000030.1:0-20161 GCF_053611945.1 Kribbella sp. NPDC054772
CCAATCCCCACCGCAGGGGCCAGCCCCAATAAATGCCCGCAACCGTCGCCCAACGGCGGCCCCCTCCCGCCTCACAAAAAACACCCCACCCCCGGGGGCGTGTACGACGACGTACCGGCCCGCGGGTTTTCGTTGCCTACGGCATGATGTTCTGGTTGAGGTGGAACACGTTGTCCGGGTCGTACCGGCGCTTGGTGTCGGCGAGCCGGTCGTAGTTCTGCCGGTAGTTGTCGCGGATCCGGCCCTGGTCGTCGCCGGCCATGAAGTTGATGTAACCGCCGGCCTCGGACAGCGGCGAGACGTCGTCGTAGTACGAGCGCACCCACTCGATACCGGCCTCGTTCTGTGCCGGGTCCGGCCACATGCCCGCGATCACGGTGGCGAAGTTCGCGTCCCGGTAGGCGAACGCGGTCGCGTCCGGCGTGACCCGGTGCACGGCACCGTTGATCGGGTAGATGTGCACGGTCGAGTTCACCGCCGGCAGGCCGGCGGCGTGCCGCAGGTGCGCCTGGATCGCCTCGTCGGTCAGCTCGGTGACGAAGTTCGCCTTCCAGTAGTGCTGCAGCCCCGGAGGTACCAGGTCGTCGAACAGGGAGTTCAGCACCGGGTACGGCATCGGGCCGACCATCTCCGCGACGACCGGCGCGAACTCGCGGAACTTCGCGAGCTGCGCCTCGCCCTGGTCCAGGTCGCCGGCCCAGCAGCCGACCATCGCCGCGAACGGCTCACCGACCCGGTTCTCCGGGATGAACGGCAGCGGCGGCGCGATCTGGAACGCCGGGAACGCGCCGAGCTGCTCCGGCGCGTCCTTGATCAGCTCGCGGTACCCGGTCAGTACGGCGGCCGCGTCGGACAGCTCGAAGAACATCGCGCCGGCGTAGACCGTCGACACCGGTGCCAGCCGGTACTCGAGCGCGGTCACCACACCGAAGTTGCCGCCGCCACCGCGCAGCGCCCAGAAGAGGTCCTCGTTGTCCTTCTCGCTGGCGACCAGGAACCGGCCGTCCGCGGTCACCACGTCCGCCGAGACCAGGTTGTCGCAGGACAGCCCGAGGCCGCGCGCGAGGTACCCGATGCCGCCGCCGAGCGTCAGTCCTCCGATGCCCGTGGTCGAGATGATCCCACCGGTGGTGGCCAGACCGAAGGCATGTGTCGCCGCGTTGAAGTCGCCCCACGTCGCACCGCCGCCGGCCCGTGCCGTCCGGGTCAGCGGATCGACCCGGATGTTGCGCAGCGCGTGCAGGTCGATGACCAGTCCGTCGTCGACCGTGCCGAACCCGGGCACGCTGTGCCCACCACCGCGCACCGCGAGTTCGAGGTCGTTCGTCCGCGCGTACTCGATCGACGCCATCACGTCGCCGGCGTTCTCGCAGCGGACGATCACCTGCGGCCGCTTGTCGTGCATCCAGTTGTTGACCCGGCGCGCCGCGTCGTACTCCTCATCGCCTACGGTGATGACCTGTCCGCGCGTGCGTTCCCTGAAGTCTTCGATCGCGCCCATGATGTGCTCTCCGAAACGTGTCGCCTGTCGCAGAGCGGCGTACGCGCAGCGCACACCGCGCAGACCGGTCGTCGCCGACGAGCGCAGCGCGATTGTTCCACCCCAGAGAGCAGCTGGACCCCCGACGGGCGACGCGATCCTCCCCCAGACCCGCCCGTTCACCCCCGACCTTCCCAACCCGGGGCAGATTCGTCAATCCCTCTCGGACAAGGTGCTGAGCAGCCGGCCCTGGGCCTGTTCGAGGTGGTACGCCAGGTGGTCGGCCGCGCTCGCCGGGTCGCCGTCCTCGATCGACCGCAGGATCGCCGCGTGCTCCTCGGCGACGGTCGACGGCGCGGCTTTCCGATGCGCCTGGTACTGCCCCATCGTCAGGTGCACCTCGCCGATGATCAGCTCGTGCATCCGGGTCAGCCGCCGGCTGCCGACCGCCGCCACCAAAGCGGTGTGAAACGCGATGTCGGCCTCGACCTGGTTCTCGAACACGTGGTCGCGCGCCGCGTACTCGATCGCGACCTGCGCCCGGGCCGCCTCGGCGGGCACCGCGCCGGTCGCGGCGAGCGCGGACACGGCCGCCTTCTCGATCGTGATCCGGCTGAAGAACAGATCCCGGATCTCGTCCTGGTCGAGCACCGGGACCACCGCGGTCTTGTGCGCCGTCCGCCGCAGCAGGCCGAGCGCGGTGAGCCGCTCCAGCGCGGCCTTCGCGGTCGGCCGGGCCACGTTGTACTCCGTCGCGAGCCGTACTTCGGTGAGCTTCTCCCCCTGCGGGATCTCGCCGTTCACGATCCGCTTGCGGACCGACGCGTAGAGCGCGTCGGTCAGCGAGGACGGCCCGAGCTCCAGGCGCGCTTCGGTCGGCACGGCACCCCCTCCAACAGGATGAAACTGGTCTGGCAAGTGTACGTGCCTAATAACCCGCGGCCTTGTCAACCACGTTGTGCAGCGGTTCGCCGGCGACGAAGCGGCGGATGTTGTCCGCGACGATCTCCTGCGAACGCCGCAGCGTCCCGTCGCTGGTGGCGCCGTTGTGTGGTGTCACGACGACGTTCGGCAGCGACCAGAACGGGCTGTCCGGCGGCAACGGTTCGACACCGTGCGCGTCCAGCCCGGCGCCCGCGATCTGCGCGGATGTCAACGCCTCCAGCAGCGCCTCGTCGTCCGCGATCCCGCCACGCGAGATGTTGACGAAGTACGCCGTCGGCTTCATCCGGGCGAACGCGGCGCGGTCGAAGACGCCAGTGGTGGCCGGCGTCCGCGGTGTCGTCACCACGACGAAGTCCGACTCCGCGAGCAGCTGGTCGAGATCGCACAGTACGTCGACGTTCGGCGACGGCTGGTCCGGACGCCGCCGTACGCCGAGGACGCGCATGTGGAACGCCTTCGCCTTGAGCGCCAGGTCGAGCCCCGAGTTGCCGAGACCGTAGATACCGACGGTCCGCCCGGCCAGCTCGCCGTGCCGGTAGTGGTCCCAACGGTGCTCGGCCTGCGCGCGCATCCACCGCGGTACGTCGCGGTTCAGCATCATCATCAGCAGCATCGAGTGCTCGGCGAGCGAGATCCCGCCGTTGCCCGCGCTCGAGGTGAGGACGACCGGCGACGCGATCATCTCCGGCGTCAGATCGGAGTCGACGCCCGCCGACGGGCTGTGCACCCACCGCAGCTCCCGCGCCTTGACCAACACGTCGGGCGGCAGGTGCCCGATCACCGCGTGCACCCCGTCGAAGGTCTCATGCTCCAGCGAGTCGATGAACCGCACCGGTACGTCGCCCGCGGCGTCGACGTACGCCGGGTTCTCTTTGCCTACGACAACGATCATTTCAGCCCCGTGGTGGCGATGCCGCGGATCAGGTACTTCTGGGCCACGGCGAAGAAGATCAGGATCGGGATCAAGGACAGCAACGACATCGCGAACAGCATTCCCACTCCATCCTGGGTCTCGGAGTCGACCATCGAGTTCAGCGCCACCGGCACGGTGAACGCCTGCGTCCTGGTCAGGTAGATCAACGGTACGAAGAAATCGTTCCAGGTCCAGATGAACGTGAAGATCGTGGTCGTCACCAAGGCGGGTCGCATCAGCGGCAGGACGACGTACCAGAAGGTCAGGAACGGGCCGGCGCCGTCGATCCAGGCGGCCCGATCGAGCTCGCGGGGCAACGTCCGGATGAACTGCACCATCAGGAACACGAAGAACGCGTCGGTGGCCAGGAACTTCGGGATCAGCAGCGGCCAGTAGGTGTTCACCAGCCCGAGCTGCGAGAAGAAGATGTACTGCGGGATGACGAGCACGTGGAACGGCAGCATCACCGAGGCGAGCGTGATGGCGAAGTACACCGTCCGCATCCGGAACTGCAGCCGGGCCAGCGCGTACGCCGTCAGCGAGCAGGAGAACAGGTTGCCGGCGATCGACGCGAGCGTGACGACCAGCGAGTTCACGAAGAACGCGGAGAACGGCCGGTTCAGCGCGTGCCAGCCGTCCTTGAAGTTCTGGAACGTCAGGTCGTGCGGGATCAGGCCGGGTTCGGTGAGGATCTGCTCGGGTGGTTTGAACGCGCTCACCACCATCCAGACGAGCGGATAGATCATGAACCCGACGAAGGCCAGCAGACCGAGGTGTTTCAGCACAGAGCTCTTCATCAGCTGTCTCCGTAGAAGACCCAATACTTCGAGACCAGGAAGTGCAGCGCGGTGACGACGGCGATCGCGACCATCAGCACCCAGGCGAGCGCGGACGCGTAGCCCATGTCGAACGCGACGAAACCCTGCTGGTAGACGTACAGCGTGTAGAACAGCGTCGAGTTCGCCGGACCGCCGGTGCCGCCGCTGATGATGTGCGCCTGGGTGAAGGTCTGGAACGCGCCGATCGTCTGCAGGATCAGGTTGAAGAAGATGATCGGTGTCAGCAGCGGGATCGTCACATGGGTGAACTGTCGCCAGGTCCCGGCGCCGTCGACGCGCGCGGCTTCGTACAGCTCGTCGGGGATCTGCCGCAGCCCGGCCAGGAAGATCACCATCGGCGATCCGAACGTCCACACATTCAGGACGATCAGTGTCGCCAGCGCCGTCCGCGGGTTCTGCAGCCAGCTCTCGCCGTGGATCCCGATCAGCGCCAGCCCCTTGTTGACCAGGCCGTCGTCGCCGAAGATCTCCCGCCACAGGATCGCGATCGCCACGCTCGACCCGAGCAGCGACGGCAGGTAGAACGCGCTCCGATAGAACGCCAGCCCGCTCAGTCCGCGGTCGAGAATCAGCGCGAGCAGCAGCGCGAACGCGAGCTGCAGCGGCACCGAGACCAGGACGTAGATCAGCGTGACCTTGACCGACGCCCAGAACTGGTCGTCGTGGATCATCCGCTGGAAGTTCTCCAGCCCGGTCCACTCCGGCGGGTTGAGGATGTCGTACTTCGTGAACGCCAGGTACAACGAGGCCAGCAGCGGTACGGCGGTGATCAGCAGGAACCCCAACTGCCAGGGGATCAGGAAGACGTGCGCCGCCCGCCCCTGGCGGTTGAGGTGGAACCGCGTCCTGGTCATGCGGCCCGCTTGATCCCGGCGCCGATCTCGTCGACGAGCTTCTTCGCGCCGTCCGGTACGGCGGTCTTCCCGAGCGCGATCTCCTCGCAGATCCGGCCCATCGTGGTCCGCCAGGTGCTCGAGCCGGGCGGCGCCTCGTACCGCGGTTTGCGCTCGGCGGCCCGCTCCTTGGCGACCACCGCGAGCATCTCCTTCTCGTCCGGACTCGCGAACTCCGCCGCCTGCTCGGCGACCTTCGGGTTCGTCGGCGCACCCATCGTCAGCCGCACGGTCTTCAGCATCTCGGGGTTGTTGACGTTGTAGTCGAGGACCTTGCCGGCCGCCTCCAGGTTGCCGTCGTCGATCCGCTGGTAGATCGCCATCCGCGGGAAGTACAGGTACTTGTGACCGGCCTCCGCGTCCGCCGCGACCGGCGCCGCGCGGAGCCGGAACTTCTCCTTCGGGAACATCTTCGCGTCGTCGATGATGTGGTTGGAGTTGCCGAAGTTCACCAGGACCTTCTTCCCCACCTGCGCCCAGTCCGGGCCCATCCCCTCCTGCTCGCTGAGCGACAACGCACCGCCGGCCTTGCGCAGCTTCTCCCACCAGTCGAGCCAGCTGCCCAGTCCGTCCACGGTGAACCCGACCTGGCCGTCCTCGGTCCACAGCTGCTCACCACGCTGTCGGAGCCAGGCCTCGAACGTGAGGTCGTGGTCGGGAAGGTACGGCGTACCTTTGCGCTTGCCCGGATTGTTCTTGCTGTAGGCAACGAGGAGCTCGGCGAGACCGTCCCAGGTCCAGGCCGTTCCCTCCGCGGGGATCGTGACGCCGTCGGCCTTCGCGACGGTCTCGTTGTAGCGAACCACCGGGGTGAAGATCGCGAACGGCAGCGTGTTCAGCTGGCCGCCGAGCTTGAACGTCTCCAGTTCGTCCTTGCTGTAGTCGTCCCACTTCAGCGTCGGGATGTCGTCCAGCTTCCGGTACAGCTTGCTCTTGTTGTACGTCAGCACCTGCGGCGACGCGATCCAGAAGATGTCCGGTACGTCGCGCGCCGCGATCTGCGTCGTCATCCGTTCCTGGAAGGCCGTGTAGTCGGCGAACTCCGGCTCGATCGTGATCGACGGGTTCGCCGTACTGAACTGCTTCAGCGCCTTGGTGTAGTTCTGCTGGCGGATGCTGTTGCCCCACCACGCGTACCGCAACGTGACGTCGCCGCCTCCGCCGGACGGTCCACCGCCGCTCCCGCCGCACCCTGCCAGCCCGGTCGCGGCGCCGGCCACCAGCGCGGCCTTGAGAAACCCTCGTCGATCCATCTCGCTCTCCTCACGCACAGACGAGTACTTCGAACAACCCGAGTTCCGGTACCTGCACCCACCCGTCCTCGACCGGCAGGCGCTCCCCCGCGTTGAGTGCTTCGACTTCCTGTACGCCGTCGGGCACGCGCAACCGCCCTGGCCCGATCGGCACCGGCGGCGCGAACCGCTGGTCGGTGTCGCCGGAACGGTTCAGCAGATGAACGACGTACCCCGCCGCCGACCGCCCCACGACGACCTCCACCTGTTCGGGCAGGTCCGTCTCGATCGCGCCGCCCACCTGCTCGACGAACAGATCGCGGTGCACCGTCAGCCCGACCTCGCGATACGCCTGCCCGATCGTCCACGGGAACAGCACCGCGTTCCCGCGCCGAACCATCCCCGGATGTTGCAACAGCTGATGCCCGTGACATTTCTCCGGCGGCCCGTACGGCGCCCGCGAGTACGCGAACAACCCGACCTCGTCATCCACGTCCGGCTCCACCACATGAAAGGCCCCGACCACCGGGACCCCGCCCTCGAGATGCAATCCCCGCGTCGTGCTCTCGGTCGCGTACGACGCCAGCCGCCGTACCGCCACTCGCGCCACCTCGGTGGTGCCCGTGGCAACAATGCGGCCGTCGTACTCCCCGAGCTCGACCCGCCCGAGGTCAGGCAGCACGACCACTCGATAGCGACTCAAGTCCACCTCACCGAGCCGCTCCACCGGCAGCACGTCGAACGGCACGTGCCGCTGCAGAAGCGCGAGGTAGAGGCCTTCGAACTCGGCCCGCGAGTGCACTGGTCTGACCAGTAGCGTCTCCGCGGCCGGCACCAGGTCCCGATAGACCTCCGCATGATCGCGGTGAAATCGGGTGAGTTCGGCCGCGACGTCCAGGCAGGCATACGGCGTCGTCGCCGGAGTGCCCATGATGTACGTCGACGGATTCGCACCGCGGGCGATGGCTTGCAGGAGATATTGGGCGAAATGCTGCGGGTCCTCGCTGGCCAGCCGATAGGGCATGTCCACGAAGCCGACCGAGTTCGTCAGCACCGGAACCGACGGGCGATACGTCTTGGCCGCGCTCACGCTCTCGCTGGTCCGGTGATGCCACAACCGGCGCCCCACCGCGTTGTTCGCCTCGTGAAAGACGATGTCCGCCCGATCGCCCAACACCAGCGGCGCTTCCGGTCGGCGGCTCGCCAGGTGGTCCCGGATCCGGCCGGTCAGCTCGGCCAGAACGCCGTTCGCGAAGCTCTGCCAGTCGGCGTATCCCGGCGAGTCACGGTCGTTCGGCAGCACACCGTCGTACCGCTGCTGACAGGCGACGCAGTGGCAGATCCCGTGGTAGACGCGGCTGTAGTCGACCTCGTTGAACGACATCCAGTTGCAGAAGAAGCCGTCCAGCGGATAGCGATCGAGTACTTCGTCCAGGACGTCGAACAGGCGGGCCTGGTAGTAGTCGCCGCTCGGACAGACGCTCGTCAGTCCGTTGTAGACCTGCCGCTCGCCACCAGGACCGACGAAGCACCACTCGGGGTGGGCCTCGGCCCGCCGCTCGTCGATCTTGGAGAAGTCCATCCGGCCCATCACCCGGATCCCCCGGCGCGCCGCGGCCTTGACCGCGTCGCCGACCAGGTCACCGGACGGCCGCTCCGAGAGGTACGGATTGCGCGTCTGGAACTCCAGGTCCGTCGGATAGTTGGACAGGATCCCGCCGACGCTCAGCAGCCAGGTGTCGGCACCGAACTCCTCCAGATAGTCCAGCACGGCCTCCACATCCAGCCCGGCGTCGATCTCGCGCAAGTTGGTCTGGAACATCCGGAACGGGTCCTGCCACCAGAGCTTCATCGATGCTCCCGCCGCAGGGTCCGGTACAGCGCGGAGTGATCCAGCTCCCCGTCGCCGTCCGCGATCGCGGCGTTCATCAACTGCTGCGTCGCGGCCGTGTTCGGCAACGCCAGGTCCAGCTCGGCCGCGGCCTGCACCGCCAGCCCGAGATCCTTGCGGTGCAGCCGCAGCCGGAACCCGGGCGCGAACGCCTCCCGCACCATCCGCTCGCCGTGCACCTCGAGGATCCGCGAGCTCGCGAACCCACCCATCAACGCCTGCCGTACGACGGCCGGGTCCGCGCCCGCCCGCTCGGCGAACAGCAGCCCTTCGGCCACCGCTTCGATGGTCAGCCCCACGATGATCTGGTTCGCGACCTTCGCCGTCTGCCCGGCACCGGCGCCGCCGATCAGCGTGACGTTCTTCCCGAGTACGTCGAGGATCGGCCGGGCCCGCTCGAACACCTCCGGCCGGCCGCCGGCCATGATCGTCAGCGTCCCGTCCCGGGCGCCGATCTCGCCACCGGACACGGGCGCGTCGAGGTACTCGCAGCCCAGCTTCCCGATCAGCTGCGCGAACCCGATGGTCGCGGTCGGCGAGATCGAGCTCATGTCGATCACCAGCGAGCCCGCCCGCAGACCTTCCGCGACGCCGCCCGGCGCGAACAGCGCCGACTCGACGTCCGGCGTGTCGGGCACCATCAGGATCACGACGTCGGACCGCTCGGCGACCTCCTTCGCCGAGCCGCACACGTGCGCGTCGAGGTCGGTCCGGCCGCGGTGCACGGACAGTTCGTGGCCAGCAGCCAGCAGGTTGTCCGCCATCGGGCGACCCATGACACCGAGGCCGATGAACCCGATCCTCATGCCTGGCTCCAATCCACATGCACGACCTCGAGCAGCCCGGCGGCCGGGACCACGACCTCGACGCGGCCGTCCACGACCGTCGTCTCGACGTCGACCCCGGCGACCAGCAACCGGACCCGCGCCCGATCCGCCGGCACCGCGACCGACACGGTCTGCGGCGGCAGCGGGAGCGTCTCCCGGATCGGCCCGCGCATCGCCATCGGGTTCGTGAGGTTGACCAGGGCAACGGCCACTTCCTGCTCGCCCCGATGCACGGCGACGTCCACCAGCCCGGCGCCGTCGACCGTCACTTCGGGCGCCGTTCCGACGGCCCAGGCGACCGCGTTCGCGATCAACCGGCCGTGGTCGGTCTGCAGCGCTTCCCAGAAGATGGCGCCGACGTTGAACGGGAAGTAGACCGTCCGGCCGCCCTGCGCGTTCTCGGTGCAGACAACGGCCGGCTTGTCCGGCGCCTCCCGCTGGTAGACCTCCTCCATCGGGAGATCGGGGAAGTCCGGGATGAACCGGAACGGCGCCACCGCGTCCGACTCCACCCCGATGATGTGGGTCCCGCCAATGATCCGCGTCGTACCGTCGAAGCCGGCGTTCAACGGATGCCCGTCGGTCAGTGCAATGTAGTTGTTCTGCACCTGTCGACTCGGCGCGGTCAGGCGGACGTTGAGGACTCCACCGAGCCCGAAGTCATCACGAGCCGCACCGTTCTCGTCGTACAACGAGCTCTGGTACGCCGCCACCAGCGACCCGCCGCTCCCGACGTACTCGGTCAGTACGGCGCACTGCGCGTCGCTCAGCTGCTCGGCGTTCGCCAGCACGATCACCTTGAACGCGCGTAACCGCTCCAGCGACATCAGCTGGTCGGAGACGAACTCGAACGGGACGCGGGCCTCGACGAGCGCGTGGTAGAAGCCGTCCTCGTGATCGTTGTCCCCGGCCCGTAGTTGCCCGATCCGGGTCGGGTCCAGCAATGCGACCTCCGCGCTGATCCGCAGCTTCTCGAGCACCGGCTCGACCGTCGCGTGCAGGTTGAACGCCTCGACGACCGGCTGCACCCACCGCTCGTCCGGGACACTGGCGTTGAACTTGGTGAACCAGGGCAACGCACCGTGCGCGAACCCGTCGACGATCCAGGTCTTCGTCTCCTCGCCCGGCGCGACGGAGTCCTTCCAGCGGTACTTGTGTTCCGGCCCGACCGAAGTGATCAGCCGAACGGGCTTGTCCGGGAACACGGCGCGGTTCCGCTTCCCGTTCCGCCCGGCCGCCCACGGTGCCTCGATCCCGTGCCGCCCCTGCTTGTCGATGATGAACAGCGGCGCGACCGGCTCGGCCAGGTCCTGAGCGAGGTCGCGCGCGGCGAGCGCGCCCATGTTCGGGATGAACCGTGCGTCCGGCCGCAGGTCCCGCACCGCCTGGTCCCAGATCCCGACCAGCTCACCGAGCCGCCGGCGCCGCCACCCGACGTACTCCGGCCACCCGTCCGCGTGCTCCTCGAGCGGCAGCTCCAGACCCGTCTCGTCCCGGAACGACTTCCGCGCGGCCTCGCTGTACGAGATCCCGTAGTACCCCTCCCAGCGGTTCGCGAAGACCGCGTCCACGTCATACTCCCGGACGATCTCGCGGATCACCTCGGTGACGAACTCACTGTGGTACGGCGTGAACGCGCAGGTCAGCCAGATGCCGGGATAGGCCCAGTGCTCGATCGGGTTGCCGTCCCGGTCGCGGGCCAGCCACTCGGGGTGCGCCGCGGCGGCGTCGGCGTGGATCGCGTGCGGATCGACCCGGGCCATCACGCTCATGTCGAGTTTCCGGGCGCCGTCCACGAGGGTGCCGAACGGGTCGGTGCCGGCGAGGTACTTGCTGCGGTAGTGGTACTCGAGCTGCGTCGGGTAGTAGGCGACGTACCCGCCGGCGCTGATGCAGGTCGCGTTCGACTTGCTGTCGCGCATCAGCCGGAGCCAGAAGTCCGCGTCGAAATGCGCGGGATCGTCCTCGGCCAAGGTGATCTGGGCCCACCGGGTCGCCGCCAACGGCCAGTTCTGCATTGCGCCTCCGGAGTCGTCGGTATGCAGAAGATTGTTAGACAAGATTGCACGACTGGCAAGAGCTGCTGTTAGTCTTCTTTCATGGAGTACCGCGGCCACGAGCTGAGTGCGAACGTGTCGATGCTCTTCACCGAGCTGCCCTACCCGGAGCGGTTCGCCGCCGCGGCGGAGGCCGGGTTCCGGGTGGTGGAGTCGTGGTGGCCGTTCGCCGTCCCCGATCCGTCGACGGCCGAGATCTCGTCGTTCGTCCGGGCCGTCGCCGATGGCGGGGTCTCGCTCGGAGCGCTCAACTTCTACGGCGGCGACATCCCCGCCGGCGAGCGCGGAGTCGCGTCGCACCCCGACCGGCAGGACCAACTCACCGCGAACACCCGCGCGATCGTCGCGATCGCCGAGCAGACCGGATGCCGGCTTTTCAACCTGCTCTACGGCCAACTCGACGATCGCTGGTCGCCCGAGGAGCAGGCAAAGACCGCCGAAGTCGCGGTGCGCTCGGCCGCGTCAGCAGTTGCCGCGATCAACGGCACGGTGCTGATCGAGCCGCTCACGGAAGGGCTGAACGGCCGCTATCCGTTGCTCACCGCGGACGACGTACTGCGGTTGCTCAACGGCCCGTTGCATGACGTCGAGAACCTCTCGCTGCTGTTCGACACCTTCCACCTCGGCAGCAACGGTGTGGATCTGCTCGCCACGGCGGCGTCGGTTCCGGTCGCGCATGTCCAGCTTGCCGACAGCCCGGGCCGCGGCGAACCGGGATCCGGATCACTACCGATCGACGCGACGCTCGACGCCCTCAAGGCCGCCGGCTACCAGGGCGTCGCCGCCTGCGAGTACAAGCCGACCACGGACACTCTCACAAGCCTGGCTTGGCTCGACTAGCCGCGTCGCTCAGCGCGTTCGCAACCGCTTCTACTGCAGGAGTTCGCGCCCGGCGGGTGAGGAGGAAGACCTCCCGTCCCACGCTGCCTTCGGCGGGTCGTCGTACGGCGACACCTGGCGCACCGTTGGCGAGCACCAGATCCGGAAGCAGTGCGCCGGCGCCCGTCGTACGGACGAGCTCGAGCAGGATGAGGAAGTCGTCCGAGCTGTAGCGGACATCGGGCTCGAAGCCGCCGAGCTCACGGCAAACGCGGACGTGCATCTCGCGATGCCCCGTGCCCGGCTGGCAGGCGGCCCACGCCATCCCGGACAGGTTCGCGATCGGGACCTTGTCGGCCGCGGCCTCGGGGTGGTCCTCGGGGAGAGCGACGCGGATCTCCTCGCGCAAAACGTGCTCACGGAGCAGGTCGGCGTGGACGGCGCGCGGCTGACCGTCGTACTCGTCGCCGACCATCACGTCGAGCTGCTGCAACCGCAGCGCCGGCGCGGCCTGCTCGACCTCGAGCTCCGACGCCTCGACCCGGATCTCGGGGTACGTCGCCGCGAGGCTGCGGATCGCCGGCGCGACAACGCGAATGAAGGCCGACTGGAACGACGCGATCCGGACCACGCCGGCGACCCGGCCCGCGGCGACTGCCGCCACCTCGGCCTCGGCCGCTTCGAGACCCTCCAGCAGCGCCGTGGCGTGCCGGACCAGGACCTCCCCGGCCGCGGTCAACCGCACGTTGCGGCCGATCCGCTCGAGCAACGGCGTACCCGCTTCACGCTCCAGGACGGCCAGTTGCTGGGAGATGGCGCTCGGCGAGTACCCGAGGGCTCGGGCCGCGCCGTGCACGGTGCCGCGGCCGTGCACCTCACGCAGGAGGCGCAGCCGATGCAGATCCATCATTCGTTCAGCTTAGCTTCACGATGCTGTGCGTGAAGCCGTGATGGACGTGAACAGTCTCCGGCCCTGACCATCGATGCCGTGGGACGCCTCTTCTGCCTTCTTTCCGCCGCCACCTTCGGGGTCATGGCCGTGTTCGGCAAGCTCGCGTACGACGCGGGCGTGTCCGTGGACGCCTTGCTCCTGGTCCGCTTCGGCCTCGCCGGCGCACTGATGCTCGTCATCGCGCTCGCCCGCGGCGCACTCCGCAACCTGCCCCGCCGAGCGGTCCTGACCGGACTCGGCATGGGCGTCTTCGGATACGCCGCCCAATCCGGTCTGTACTTCTCCGCGCTGGCCCGCATCGACGCCTCGCTGGTCGCACTGATTCTTTACCTGTACCCGGTCCTGGTGATGGTCGGCGCGATCGCGCTGCGCCGGGAGCCGGCGTCGCGTCGGCGGATCGGCGCGCTGGTGACCGCGCTCGTTGGAATCGTGCTGGTGCTCAGCGGGGCGATGTCCGTGCACTTCGACTGGGTCGGCATCCTCCTGGCGTTGGGCGCACCAATCGTCTACACCTGCTACATCCTGGTCGGCGACTCGATCGGCGGCGAGGTACCGCCGCTGGCGCTGACGGCGCTGGTCTGCACAGGCGCGTTCGGGACGTACGTCGTCCTCGGGTTCGTGCGCGGCGGCACCGACTTCCACTTCGCGCCGGTGGGGTGGTTGTGGCTGGTGTTGGTCGCGCTGGTGAGCACGGTCGCCGCGATCGTCTTCTTCTTCGCCGGGATGGCTCGCGTCGGGCCGTCCGTGGCGTCGATCCTGTCGATCTTCGAGCCAGTCGTGACCGTCGGTGCGGCGGCGCTGGTGTTCCGCGAGCACCTGACCGCGCTGCAGTGGCTCGGCGCCGCGCTGGTCCTGTCCGCAGTACTGATCGTCCAGTGGCCCGCTCGCCGACCGGCGCCGGTTGCTCCCGAGATGGCGGTCCTTCGTACCGAAGAACGGGTAGTGGTGGAGGCGGCGCCCCAGTCCCCCGCCTGACCGCATCCCGGATCGGCGATTCTGCCGACCTCTACCCGTCACTCGGTCCGGAGATCGCGTTCCGATTCGCGGCCGGCGCCAACTGCTCGAGCGCATCCCCCGAACGGTTACGGCAGCGGCTGCCATTCGTCGTTGGACATCCGCAGGATCGCCCACCCCACCGCAGCGAACCCCACCGCCTGCAGCCCCCAGCCGATCAGGTCCAGCGTGTGACTGCTGACCACGATCGCGGCCACGAAATGGATCGGCTGCGAGACGATCACCGCCAGCGCGGCCCACCGTCCGCCGACCCGGGAGCGCCACATCGCGATCCCCAGCAGGATCGTGCCGAGCACGTGACCGACCACGAACACGACGCCGGCCAGGTTCATCGAGCCGTGCGTGACCTCGGCGGCCCTGGTGATCGTGGCCGCATCCAGACCGGCCTTCCCCGCCGACCACGTGAACAGATCGCTCGACGCCGTCCACGGCAACGACAGGTATCCAGGTACGACGAGCAGCATCGCAACCGCGGTCAACCAGGGCACCCGGCGCCGCGTCAGACGGCCGACGAAGTAGACAGCCGGCACGAGCGTCAGGAATGCGACATACGCAAGCCAGATGACCAGCGAGCTGCGATCCAGGTGGCCGACGATCTTCTGGGTGATCGTCGGTGTGTCGTCCACCGTGTCGTACGGCAACAGGAACCGCAGCAGGGCGACCGCGGCCGGGCCGATCGGCAGAATCAAGGCTGCCGTCCACCGCCACGCGGGCCGGATGTCGGCACGCGGTGTGCTCCGGCTGCTCGCCTGCGCCTGTGTTGTCGCCGGCGTCGTCATCGGGCACCGACCGGTTCACGACTGGGAAGCAGTACGGCGATCACGCCGAGCACCGTCGCGGCTACCCCGACCCCAGCGGCCGCGACCGCCGCCGTCGGTACGTCGGACGCGAAGAAGGCCGGTACGGCGAGCAGCGCCGACGCCAGTCGCAGCGTGATCAACGGCGCGAGTGCCCAGCGCCTTCCACGCCACGCGAACACGACCAGTACCAGGCTGATCAGCCCGATCACCGACGTTCCGATCGCGACGCTCATCGGCGGGTGATCGCCGTCCGTCAGCAGTGGCGTGGCCAGATCGGCGAGCGCGAGCAGCCCGAGCAGCACCAGGCCGAAGCGATTCCTTCCAGACATTTCCTGTACCCCCTTGTTCCGGTTGTGCGACAACCCTCACCGCAGGCCGTCGTACCCACCTGGGCGTGCGATCCCAGCGGACCAGGCGGTTCCCCGGCCGGCCCGGGAACCCGATCCCGAGACACCGGGAACCATTCGGGCGCACACTGCGGCTATGACGACCTCCGCGAACCGGCGCGTTCTCGTCGTCCTGCTCGCCGGCCTGCTGATCGCCGAGCTGGCGGTCGCGGTCGTCCACGCCATCACCATCGACGCGAGCTGGCATCAGCTGGTGGATTCGTTCCTGCTGACCAACGGTCTGATGGGCCTCACGTTCGGGCTCTGTGGCGCGGTCATCGCCTGGCACCGACCGGCCAACCCGATCGGCTGGCTCTTCCTCGCCGACGGGATCGGCCACGCCACCACCCCGTTCGCCGACGCCCTCGCCCACGGTGCTTTCGCGCAACGAGTGTTCGTCACCCTCTCGATGGGGGCGTGGCCGTGGTCCATCGGCCTGTTCCTGCCGCTGGCACTCCTCCTCTTCCCCACCGGTCGGCTGTTGTCCCCGCGCTGGCGGTGGGCGGCGCTCGGCATCGTCGTGACCGCACCGCTGTTCGTGCTGGAGATGGTCGGCAGTGGCGACACCGTGTCACCCGGTCTTCCGCGCGGCTACCTGAGCATCCCGTCGTACGACTCCCTGCAGCCACTGTGGACGATCGCCGAGGTGCGCAACCTGGCAGCGATCCTGCTCGCCGTCGTCTGTCTGGGGATCAGGTACCGGCGCGCCGACGAGACGGGCCGCCGGCAACTCCTGTGGTTGCTCCTGGCCTCCGTCATCGCGATCCTGTTCGTCACCCCGTGGGCCTTCGTCGCCGGTACGCCGATCCTCGTGCTGCTGGCGATCCCGTTGATCCCGATCTCGGTCGCCATCGCCATCGTCCGCTACCAACTGCTCGACATCCGGCTGGTGGTGTCCCGCGCACTGACGTGGGCGCTGCTGTCACTGGTTGCCATCGGCATCTACGCCGCGCTGGCCGGACTGCTCGGTTCGCTGATCGCATCGCAGGTCGGCAGGTCCGCGGTAGTGACGGTGGCCCTCGCGTTGATCATCGCGCCGGTGCTCCCGCGGCTTCAACAACTCGTCGACCGGGCGTTGTACGGCGATCGGAACGACCCGGTGCGGGTGGCATCACGGGTCGGCGAACAGCTTTCCGCGGGCCTGCCCGGCGTCGTGGCGGCGGTCCGGTCCGCGCTGCGGCTGCCGTACGCGGCGTTGACGGTCGACGGGCAGGTGATCGCTGCCGATGGGACGCCTGGACGGGTGGTGCCACTCGAGCTTGCGTACGGCGGGGAGGTTGTCGGAGCGCTCGAGGTGGGCGTGCGGTCGGGTGACTCCGGGTTGTCGTCGGCGGACCGGAACGTGCTCGGGCTGGTCGCCGTACCGCTGGCGGTGGCCGTGCACGCGACCCGGTTGTCGGCCGAGCTGCAGTCGTCGCGGGAGAAACTGGTCTCGGCGCGCGAGGAGGAGCGGCGGCGATTGCGGCGTGATCTGCACGACGGGCTCGGCCCCACCCTCACCGGCGTCGCGTTCTCCGCGGATGCGGCGGCCAATCTGGTCAGCACCGACGCTCCGCGAGCAGTCGAGCTGCTCGCCCGGTTGCGCACCGACACCCGGGTCGCGATCGCCGACGTACGCCGCCTCGTCGACGACCTCCGCCCGCCCGCGCTGGACGAACTCGGCCTGCTCGGCGCCCTGCGGCAGCGCGCCGACCAGTTGTCGTTCCGCGCTGACGGCGCCACGATCCACGTCGCGGTATCGGCCAACGGATTGCCTACCCTTCCGGCCGCTCTCGAGGTCGCCGCCTACCGGATCGCGACCGAGGCGCTCACGAACGTGGTACGGCACTCGCGCGCGACCTCCGCCGTACTGGCGGTGCGTTGTAGCGCCGAGCTGGAGATCGAGGTGACCGACGACGGCCCGCCGAACGGCGCGTGGCGTCCCGGCGTCGGCCTCCAGGCCATGCACGAACGCGCGGCCGAACTCGGTGGCAAGTTCGAAGCCGGCCCGACCCCGCACGGCGGTCTGGTCCGGGCCCGCTTCCCGCTCGCCGCGACCGGCCCATCATGACCACCAGCAGCGAGGCTCCGATCCGCGTCGTGCTGGCCGATGATCACCCGGTCGTCCGAGCGGGTCTGGAAGCCCTGCTCACCTCCCTGCCCGGCATCGAGGTCGTCGGCGTCGCGTCCAACGGTCGCGAAGCTGTCCGCGAGGTTGTCACCACCCGGCCGGACGTCGCCGTCCTCGACCTGCAGATGCC
Organism: Kribbella sp. NPDC054772; assembly: GCF_053611945.1. NCBI lineage: Bacteria > Bacillati > Actinomycetota > Actinomycetes > Propionibacteriales > Kribbellaceae > Kribbella > Kribbella sp. NPDC054772. Next base: position 17,289 of record NZ_JBSHBJ010000030.1, read on the forward strand.
CGACCTCGACGGCTTCGCGGCCACTCGCGAACTGGCGCGCTCCGCCCCCGAGGTCGCCGTACTCGTCCTCACCATGTTCGAGGACGACGACTCGGTCTTCGCGGCGATGCGGGCCGGGGCTCGCGGGTACCTGGTCAAAGGCGCGGAACAGGAAGAGATCGCCCGGGCGATCCAGGCGGTCGCCGCCGGCGAGGCGATCTTCGGCCCCGGCGTCGCCCGCCGCGTCCTCACCTTCTTCTCCGCACCGCCACCGGCCGCCGAACCGTTCCCCCAGCTCACCACCCGCGAACGGCAGATCCTCGACCTGATCGCCGCCGGCCTGTCCAACACCGCGATCGCGACCCGGCTCGAACTCGCACCGAAGACCGTCGCCAACAACGTCTCCGCCATCTTCACGAAACTCGGCACCGCCGACCGCGCCACCGCCATCGTCCAGGCCCGCAACGCCGGCCTCGGCGACCACTCCTGACCTGTACCGAAGAACGGGTAGTAGTGCGCACAACGCCGCCCCCTCCCGCCTGGCCCCTTCGCCACAGCTGCGGATCTGCCGACCTCTACCCGTTCTTCGGTCCGGAGATCGCGTGCAGGTACCGGGTACCGACCGTCTCCAGATGGGTGATGAGCTCGGGAGGGCCGTCGAGGTGGAAGTCGAGACCGAGCATGCCGATGTAGACGGCGATGATCTCCAGCGAGTCGGCGCCGGTGACCAGGATGCAGGTGTTGTCGTCGACCGATTCGACGATGCCGACGGCGGCGTGGATCCGGGACAGCACCTCCCGAGCGGGCGCGTGCACGGTGATGCGCGCGTGCACCTTCCACCCGGTCGTCGCGACGTCCCGCAGTACGAAGTCGGTGTAGTTGCCGTCGGTCATCGGTCTCGGCTGATACCGGCGGCCCGTTGCCATCCGCAACGACATCCAGTCGACGCGGTACGTCCGCCAGACCGCCTGCTCGTCACGCGCCACCAGATGCCAGTACCCGTGCCAGCTCACCAACCGGTACGGCTCGACCAGGAGCGGCAGGTCCCCCGCGACACCTGATCCCGCACTCCGCAGCGAGACGCCTTCCGGTACGACGTACTCGAACCTCAGGAAGTGCTCGTCGCGGATACACGCCGCGATCGTCGCGAGGACCCCGGACGGGATCTCGGGCGCCTCCACATTTGAGCCAGTGTTCTCCGGGCCCTTCTCCATCGCCTTGTTGATCGCGTTGACCTGCCGCTGGAGGCGATGCGGGAGCACCTGCTCGAGCTTGGTCAGCGCCCGCGCACTGCTCTCCGCCATACCGGCGACGCCGACGCCGGCCCGTAGACCGATCGCGACGGCGACCGCCTCCTCGTCGTCGAGCAGCAGCGGCGGGAGCTTCGCGCCGACGCCCAGCTGGTAATGCCCGGCCGGTCCGCGGGTGGCATCGACCGGATACCCGAGTTCGCGCAGCCGATCGATGTCGTTCCGGACCGTCCGCGTCGTGACCTCGAGCCGCTCGGCCAACTCCGCACCGGTCCACGCCGGGCGCGTCTGGAGCAGCGCGAGCAGAGCCAGCAACCGCTGCGAAGTCTCGAGCACAATCAGTCCTTTGTTTAGGAATCTAATGTTCCTATATGGATCCTACGGTAGAGCCATGAACACGAACGAGAGCATCCGGCCCTTCACCGTCACGATCGACCAGGCCGACCTGGACGACCTGAACACCCGCCTCGCACGCACGCGGCTCCCCGAGCCGGCCCCCGGCGACAACTGGGACCTCGGGACGCCGAACCACTACCTCCGCGAGATGGTCGACCACTGGCAGAACGGCTTCGACTGGCGAGCCCAGGAAGCGCGGATGAACTCCTTCCCGCACTACCTCACCGAGATCGACGGCCAGACCGTGCACTTCATCCACGTGCCGTCCGCCGTCGAGGGCGCGACCCCGCTGCTGCTGACCCACACGTACCCCGGTTCGTTCGTCGACTTCCTCGACATGATCGGCCCGCTCACCGACCCCGTCGCGCACGGCGGATCCGCCGAGGACGCGTTCTCGGTCGTCGTACCGTCGATCCCCGGCTTCGGGTTCAGCACCCCGCTCGTCGACCGCGGCTGGACGATGGCCCGCGTCGCCCGCACCTTCGACACCCTGATGCGCCGCCTCGGCTACGACTCGTACGGCGCCCACGGGTCCGACGCCGGCGCGATGATCGCGCGCGAACTCGGCGTACTCAACCCTCCCGGCTTCCTCGGCCTGCACGTCCTTCAGCTCTTCTCCTTCCCGTCGGGCGACCCGTCCGAGTTCGAGAAGTTCACGCCGGAGGACTACGCGGCACTCGAGCACCTGAAGTGGTTCCAGTCGGTCGGCGGCTACAACGCGATCAACGCCACCCGCCCCCAAACCGTTGCCGTCGGCATCTCCGACTCCCCCGTCGGGCAACTCGCCTGGAACGAACTCTTCAACAACTTCGGCAACGGCACCAGCCTCGTCACCCGCGACCAGATCCTCACCGAAGTCACCCTCTACTGGCTAACCAACACCTCAGCCACCGCCGGCCGCTACCACCACGAAGAAGCCAACTCGGGCGCCGATCCCCAACAGAATCACGCCCGAACCGGCGTAGCCGTCTTCGCCGACGACTTCAAAACAATCCGCCCCCTAGCCGACCGAGACAACACCCAGATCGTCCACTGGTCCACCTTCAAAGACGGCGGCCACTTCGCCGCCCTCGAACGCCCCGAAGAGGTCACCGCGGACCTCCGCACCTTCTTCCACTCTCTCTGACAATCCTCACCGCACCACCGATCGCCCACGGCCCCGCTAGCCAAAAACGATGCGGGGCCGGCAAACAGCCAGCACCACCCCAGTGGACAGTTAGGGTCACAGGTTACAACCGGGTGATTTTA
>NZ_JBSHBJ010000030.1:20171-53743 GCF_053611945.1 Kribbella sp. NPDC054772
GCGCTGGGCCAGTTCCTTCTCCAGCGTCGCCCCGGCCCCGGCGGCCCGGGCGGGCGGGCGAACGAGCCCCCCCCCCCGCCCGCTCGCCGAGGCGCCCCGGCCCCCCACCCCCCCCCCGGGGCCGGCACACGTCCGAGCAGCAGCCCTGTGGACAGTTCGGCTCACTGGTAACACGCGGGTCATAGTCTGTCGGGATCGCTCCCCCGTCGGAAGGATCTCGTAGATGGACCCCGAGGAAACGCAGTACCTGCTGCCGGACGGGACCACAGTCTGGGTCATCTCCGCCTCCGAAACGTCGAAGAATCTCGCCGGTGTCCTCAACCTGTTCCGCTCCGGCAGTGCCGAGCCAGTGTTCTTCGGCGCGGCCGGCCAGCCCGAAGCCGCAATCGTCCCGTTCGAAGTCTGGCGAGCTCTCACCGAGACCGCCATCGACGAAGAAGGCTTCGACTCGAGCTACTCCGTTGTCCGCCACCGTCTGAAGAACCCCGCCGGCCGCTCGGTCCCCATCGAAGAAGTCGCCGCCGAACTCGGCTGGGATCTGAACGAGCCCATCGACGACTCCGACTTCAAACCACGTCCCCGAGAGTGAGGTCTGTGGACAATGCCGCACTCGTCTAGGCTGGGGCCGGTAGCCGGCGAAGGAGTTCGGATGTCCACGCAGACGCCACAGGACCGCGCCAACGGAGATCGGGTCAACTTCATCGACACCGGGACCGCGGCGCACAACCTTCCGCGCATGCTGCAACGGTTCCGTGCAGGACAGGCCGAGCCGTTGATCTTCGGCGACGACGGTCAGCCAGAAGGCGTGGTCGTCCCCTTCGACCGGTGGGAGCACCTCGAGGAGATCGCCGAGGACGCCGAGCGGACCAGGGAGATTCGCGAGGTCACTAGGCGGCGCCTGGCAACGAACCGCACCGCGGACTACGTTTCCGCCGACGAGCTCGCCGCGGAGTTCGGCTGGAACCTCGACAGCGACAGCGAACCGCCAAGGCGCTGGTACTACGCGGCTGTGGCCCTGTGGATAAGTCAGCGCAGAGTCTTAGCCGATCCTTCTATTCTGATGAGGAGTACTCCTACATCGGAAGGATCACGATGGACTCCGAAGAAACGCCGTACCTTCTTCCCGAGGGCGATCGTGTTTGGGTGATCAAGACGGCCACCGCGGCCGGACTCCTGCCCGAGATGCTGGAGCGCTTCCGCGCCGGCAACACAGAGCCGCTGTTCTTCGGTGATGCTGGTCAGCCGGAAGGCGTGATGATTCCCTTCGAGCTCTGGCGACGCCTGGATGCGCTCGCTACCGACGAGGACGGCTTCGACGCCACGTACGACGTTGCACGTGACCGCCTGCAGAACCCGGCGCCATCGATTCAGTTCGACGCCGACGTGGCCGCCGAATTTGGGATCGACCTCAGCAAGCCTGTCGACGACTCCGACCTGCCGAAACCGCAATGACGCAGTACCGCCTCCTCGTCCGTGAGGAGGTGATGCGACAACTTGCCGAGCTACGCCGTGCTGCCGCGGCCCAGCCGGGCGGCTTACGTGACCGCGAGTACTAGATGCTCGATCGCGGTCTCCGAGCTCTGGCCAACGGCCAAGAGGAGCACTTCTCCGGTAAGCGCCTAGGCATCGCCGCCCACGATCTCCGCGACTGCGCCGAGATCAAGCTCGCAGTCATCCCCGAGTCCCGTGGCGACCGTGAACTCGGTCCGTCGCACCGTCTGATCTACCGCGAGTTCGAGGCCGAGGACGGTGGGCCGCCGTACCGACAGATCATCGCCTTCGAACCGCGCAAGAACGACCGCCCTTTTGACGTGGCCGCCACCCGCCTCGGCCGCGACCGAGGCGTCCGTCTCCGCGACTTCAGACCAGTCACGTACACCGCACCCCCAGCACCACTTCGCATGACACTGCCCCACGACCTCCGCACCGCCCTCGCCGCAGCATCCGGGGTCGCACCAGCGTCAGGCGCAGTACAAACGAAGCCAAGTGCCCATCAGCGCCGAACTGGGCCATCCGACCGAAGTACCGGCGGCAGAGGACTCTGACGAGAGTGGCACCGAATTCTGCCTACGGCACACCTTCAACCGGCTTTTGTCGGTCGAGTCTGGCAGGCTCATCCGGGAGAGGGTGATAAGTGCATGAAGCCGGGGATCTACGACGCGCTGGTGACGAACAGGTTGTTGGAGGTGGTTGGGCAACCAGGCGAACTGGAGCCGCTGCTGCATAAGATTGATCAAGCTGATCAACCGGAGGTTCTTGCGCGGCATGTTCGCGATGCGGTACTTCGTGTCCTCAGCGGAACTAGCGATCCGGCGCAGCGCGTGACGGTCGTTAATGACCTGCTTCGGCAATTGACGGCGCAGGAAGACATGCTGCCGGATGAGTTACCCAGGCAATTGCACTCCCTTCGCATGCCTCCGGCTCCAGGCGTGGTGGGCTATGGGAATGTCCGGCCGAGCACACCGCTGTCCGAGGCTGCGCTACTGACCAACTCGATTGGTGAGCCATCGCTTGGACCCGAGCTACGTACCGAGATCGACACCTCGGACGAAGTCGACCTGATCTGCGCCTTCGTCAAGTGGTACGGCTTGCGCGTGCTCGAACCGGAACTGCGCCGATTGAGGCAGCGAGCGGCTCCATTCCGAGTGATCACCACAACATACCTTGGCGCCACCGACCGCGCGGCGTTGGATCGACTCGTCAATGACTTCGGTGCCGAGGTCAAGATTCAGTACGACGCCCTCCGCACGCGTCTGCATGCCAAGGCGTGGCTCTTCCGTCGCGACTCGGAGTTCGATACGGCGTACGTCGGCTCGTCGAACCTGTCCCAGGCTGCCCTGTTGGATGGCATCGAGTGGAACGTGCGTCTCTCACGCATTGCCACCCCCAGCTTGCTCGACAAGTTCCGTGCAACGTTCGACACGTATTGGAATGACGCAACCTTCGAGTCGTACGACCCTGTCAGAGACCGCGATCGGCTCGATGATGCACTGGCGCTGCACGGCCACCGGACGTCCGGAAACGTCAGCGTCTCGCTCGCCGGTCTCGAAGTCCGCCCGCGTCCCTATCAGGCTGAGATGCTCGAAGAGATCGCGGTTGAGCGCGAGGTCCACGACCGGCATCGCAACCTCGTGGTCGCCGCGACCGGAACTGGTAAGACGGTCGTTGCTGCGCTCGACTACCGCCGGCTGCACAACGCCGCCACAGCCCGAGGTGAGCAGGCACCGTCTTTGCTGTTCGTCGCGCATCGAGGCGAGATCCTGCAGCAATCGCTGCGCACCTATCGGGAGGTCCTCGCAGAGGCGAACTTCGGCGAAGAGTACTTCGCTGGAGCCCGACCGGAGCGCTGGGACCACGTCTTCGCGTCCGTCCAGGCTCTCAACAAGTACGACATTGCGTCGATCCCACCAGAACATTTCGATGTGGTCGTCGTCGACGAGTTCCACCACGCGTCTGCGCCCACGTACCAGCGAATACTCGAGCACCTGCAGCCTCGTGAACTGCTCGGCCTGACAGCGACGCCAGAACGTACCGATGGTCTTGACATCAAGCGCTACTTCGGTGGTCGAACGGCAGTTGAACTGCGGCTCTGGGATGCCCTCGCTGCCGATCTCTTGTGCCCGTTTCACTACTTTGGCATCGCCGACGACACGCACCTCGAGCAATTGCAATGGACCCGCGGACGGTACGACGAACATCAACTCGAGAACCTGTACACAGGTAACGACGCGCGTGCAGCGATCGTGCTGCGAGAGGTGCGCGATAAGCTCACAGACCTCAGCACGATGAGGGCCTTGGGCTTCTGCGTCTCCGTTGCTCACGCCGAGTACATGGCCAGAGTCTTCACTCAGGCAGGGATCCCGGCTCGTGCGGTCTCTGGCCAAACTAGTTCTCATGAGCGAGCGGCGGCGCTGGCGGACTTGCGTAATCTGCGGGTCAACGCCTTGTTTGCGGCGGATCTGTTTAATGAGGGACTCGATATTCCAGCGGTGAACACCGTCCTCTTCCTCCGCCCCACCGAAAGCCCGACGGTCTTCCTCCAGCAACTTGGGCGCGGTCTCCGTCAGGCGGAAGGGAAGCCCGTGCTGACAGCCCTTGACTTCGTTGGCCATCAGCGGAAGGAATTCCGCTTCGACTTGCGCTTCCGGGCGATCACTGGCGACACCCGCAAGGGCTTAGAACGTCAGGTAGAGAAGGGCTTTCCGCACCTTCCGTCAGGTAGCCAGATCGTTCTCGACAAGTACGCCCAAGAGATCGTTCTGTCGAATCTGCGCAGCCAGATCGCCGGACGGTGGCGTGACATGGTGAGCGACCTGAGAGCGCACGGCGAGCAGACCCTGCCCACGTTCCTCGACGAAGCCGGAGTCGAACTCGGCGATATCTATCGCAACAACCACAGTTGGACCGAGTTGCGACGCCTCGCCGGCCTCCCGACGCGCGATGGCTCCGACCAGGAGTCTGCACTGCTGCGCCGCGTGAAGGCGCTGGCGCACGTCGACGATCACGATCGATCCGCGGCGTACCAACGTCTGCTCCAGGACGACGGGCCGTCGTACGACGATCTGTCGGAGGCGGATCAGGCGTACGCACGGATGCTCTTCTACTCGCTCTGGCCTAACGCCGGCGGCTTCACCTCGTATGCCGATGGACTCGAAGCTCTCCGTCGAGAGCCGGCTGTCCGAGACGAACTACTCGAGGTCACTGCTCTTGCGATGAGGAACGCCCGGCACCTAGCAGTGCAACTCGAGGGCCGCCTCGGTGCGTTGCCCCTTCGGGTCCACGCTCGCTACCAGCGGGAGGAGATTCTCTCCGCGCTCGACTACGTGCGTCTGGGAGGGAGCAAGCCCAGCACCTTCAACGCTGGCGTTCTTCATTCACAGGTCAACGACGCTGACGCGTTCCTGGTGACCGTCGTGAAGAATGAGGCGGAGTTCTCGCCGACGACCATGTACCGGGACTACGCGATCAGCCCGACACTCTTCCACTGGGAGACCCAGAGCCGAATCGCCGTCAGCTCTCCCACCGGTCAGCGGTATCTCAATCACCGCGCTCGCGGCAGCGAAATCTTCATCTTTGCTCGCCAGCACAACCAGGACGACGTTGGAACGTCGGCGTACCTCTTCCTCGGTCCCGCTAGCTACACCAGCCACACCGGCGATCGGCCGATTGCCATCACGTGGACGCTGAGGCACCCCATGCCGGCGGACGTCTTCCAGGCCGCGTCGGTCGTCGCTTGATGAGTGACGTCGCCTGGAGGACTCAGAAGTCTGAGTGATCGGACCAAGCGGAATCTTCTGTTGGAAGGATCAGCGGGGGCGAGGGAGGGTGGGACGCATGGACTTTACTCAGCTTGGGCGGACTGGACTTAAGGTTAGTCGGATTGTTTTGGGGACCATGAACTTTGGGCCTCTGACCGAGGTGGGGGATGCGCACGCGATCATGGATCGGGCGCATGCGGAGGGGATCAACTTCTTCGACACCGCGAACGGGTACGGGCGGGCGATCTACCCGGGGCGGACCGAGGAGATCATTGGTGAGTGGTTCGCCAAGGACGCGCAGAACCGGGAGAAGACGGTGCTGGCGACCAAGGTGTACGGCGACATGGGTGACGGGAGCTGGCCGAACACGGGGCGGCTGTCGGCGCTGAACATTCGCAAGGCGCTGGACGCGTCGCTCAAGCGGCTGCAGACGGACTATGTGGACCTGTACCAGTTCCACCACATCGACCGGTTCACGCCGTGGGAAGAGATCTGGCAGGCGATGGAGGTCGCCGTACAGCAGGGGAAGGTGCTGTACGCCGGGTCGAGCAACTTCGCGGGATGGCACATCGCGCAGGCGCAGGAGGCTGCGGCGCGGCGGAACTACGTGGGTCTGGTGAGCGAGCAGTCGCTGTACAACCTGATCCAGCGCGACATCGAGCGTGAGGTGCTGCCGGCGGCCGAGGCGTACGGGCTCGGTGTGATCCCGTGGTCGCCGCTGCACGGTGGGCTGCTGGGTGGCGTGATCCGGAAGGAGAACGAAGGGGTACGCCGGCTGGAAGGCCGCTCGAAGGAGACCCTGGAGAAGCTGCGGCCGCAGATCGAGCAGTACGAGGCGTTCGCGGACGAGCTCGGGCACGAGCCGGGTGAGCTCGCGCTCGCGTGGCTGCTGCACCAGCCTGCCGTGACCGGCCCGATCGTCGGGCCGCGGACGATGGAGCAGCTCGAGTCGGCCGTTCGCGCGGTCGAGATCAAGCTCGACGACAAAGCCCTCGCCCGCCTCGACGAGATCTTCCCGGGCTACAAGACCGCCCCCGAGGACTACGCCTGGTAGGACCTCCGGCCAGCCGATCGCCCAAAGGCGTCGGGCGTCGCGGAGGACAAGAGGCAGTCGGGCGTCGCGGAGGACAAGAGGCAGTCGGCCGTCGCGGGTCCCGAGCGGCGGCAAATCGCCGAGGCAGCCGACCGTCGCAGGGCGCGGACGTCGGGCGAAGGACCCGAGGCAGCCGGCCGTCGCAGCAGTGCGGCGGTCGGCTGTTTAGTGGTGGCCGGCGGTGGTGGGGAGCATGCCGATGAGGGCGTCGGCGGCGAGGGACGCGGCGGGGCCTGTGGGGACGGCTACCGATACCTGCCAGTCGGAGGCGGCGCCGGGGGCCAGGGTGATGGTGACGTGGTCGCCGTGCTTGGCGGCGATGCGTTCGGGGACCAGGGCGACGCCGAGGTCGTGGGCGACGAGGGCGAGCAACGTGTGGACGTCGTTGACCTCGATCGTGACGGGATGCGCGACGCCGCCGGTGGCGAAGGCGCGGTCCGAGATCGCGCGGGCGCCCCAGGTCGGGTCGAAGTCGACGAAGGACTCGCCGGCTAGGTCGTCGAGGCTCACGCCGGACGCCTTGGCGAGCCGGTGGTCGGGGGCGCAGACGAGAACCATCGACTCGCGGGACAGCGGCCGCAGGTCTAGACCGTCGACAGGGCTGCCATCGGTGGCGACGAACGCGACGTCCAGCCGCCCGGACGCCAGCTCGTCGAGCATCGGCGTGGAGCCGCCCTGCCGGACCTCGATCTCGACCCCGGGGTACGCGGACCGGAACTTCGCGAGCAACGCCGGTACGTCGACCACGCCGAGGCACTGCTCCAACCCCACGGTCAGGTGCCCACGGAGCAGCCCTTGGACCGCGGCGACGGCGTCCTTGGCGGCTTCGGCGGCGGCGAGGGTACGACGTCCCTCGCACAGCAACGCCCGTCCGGCCTCGGTCAGCTCCACGCTGCGGGTATTGCGGACGAACAGCGAGGCCCGCAGCTCACGTTCGAGCGCGCGGATCGAGGCGGACAAGCCGGACTGCGAGATCGACATCGCCTCGGCGGCCCGGGTGAAGTGCTTCTGCTCGGCCACCGCCACGAAGTGTTCCAAGTGCCTCAGCTCCATGACTCAGAACTGTAGTCGATCGAAAGAAATCGATTCACCTGTCCCGCATGTTGTCGATCCACCCCGGCGTACCTGCAGGCCATCACAATCACCTGGGCGGCCACGGGCCACGCGGGCCGACGCCGCCGTACCGGGATTGTGATGGCCTGCAGAACCGGACCTGTGTCACCCATCAAGCCGACCTCACGCCGCGCAGGCACGCTCAGCAGTGCCGGGCGACAGGGGCGCCGGGCGGGTTGGTGAGTGTGGCGTGTCCGGAGCGCTCCCCCCAATCCGGACAGTCGGTCGCGGGGTCGGTTTTCCACAGGCTTGAAGAAGGCGTCCGATGGGAGGGGTGATCCGAATACGTTCCAGGGCATGGACGATCCCCTGGCGGACGAACTCCGCAATCACCGGACAGATGACGGCCTCTGCCGTACCGACTACCTACTCAGCATCGCCGACGAGCACGTGCGGGCCCGACGGCCTGAGCGGGCGGTAGCAATTTGGCAGCAGCTGATCAGCGAAGGCGGCCCACCCGCCGACGAGGCTCGGGTGGACTATGCCGATTTCCTGTTCGTGGAAGGCCGGGACAAAGAAGCCCGGGACGAGTTCGACGCGGTGATGGCCAGCGGGAGCATCTACAGCTTCGCTTGGGGCCGTGCTGCCGAGATCCATGAAGTACGCGGGGAGTTCGACGAGGCTCTTCGGTGGTACGAGCTCGTGGCCGAGCGCATGACTGCCGCGGACGTGATCGATACGCACCGAGTCCGGGATCTGCTGAGTGGCAGGCGGCGGGTGAAGTGGAAACTGCGGCTGCCGTTCGACGGTATCGATCTGCTCGGACCGCCGGGGGAAGAGGAGGAGCGGGAGAGGGCTGCCGAACTGCGTGACCTCCTGCGCACGCCGGCCGTGAACGAGGGCCGGATCCAGGTCTGGGACCGCAGCGAGTTCGACGAATCGGTGCCGTGGCGCGGGCTGTTGATCGGCGAGGATGCGAACCTGTACTGCCGCCGGGTCGAGCAGGTGCTGCGCGCCCAGGGCCATCGGGCGACGATTGCGACGTGGACGTATGTAGGCCTGCTCGAGTGCCTGCGAAATGTCACGACCCGTCACGATCGGATGGATGACGGTAGGCGGGTCGAGTGGCCCCCACAGCGTAATCAAGCGTGCTGGTGTGGATCTCGTGTCAAGTACAAGAACTGCTGCGGCGGACCGTTGCCGCCGGCCGGTCCTGCCTTCGTACCTGCGGCGGCTCGCGGTGGGTAGGGTGTCGTGCATGGCGGATGAGGAGTTTCGGGTTGAGGTCGTGCTTGGGAAAGAGGAGCACGGGTTGACGTTCTGGGAGCGGTTGCGCGCGCTGGATCTGGATGACGACGCGCAGAAGCGGCTCGGGAGTCAGGTGACGGTGACCCGGGACGGGAACCGGATGTTGATGTACACGCACACGCTCGACGACGCGCAGGAGGCCGAGCGGACCGCCAAGGACCTGGTCGCGCACGACCACCTCGAGGCGACGTACACGATCACCCGGTGGAACGCGGCCGAGCAGGAGTGGGCCGACCCGAGCGAGCCGGTCGGCCCGCACGACGCGGACAGTGACGCGGCGAAGAACGCGAACATGGAGGTCCCGGACCCGCGGTACGTCGTGATGCAGGCGTACAAGCCCGAGTTCCTCCGCGACCTCGGCCTCTGAGACCCGGAGCCCTGAGACCCGGGCTCGAAAGACCCGGAGCCCTAAGACCCGGAGCCCTAAGACCCGGAGCCCTAAGACGCGGAGCCCTAAGACCTGGGGATCGCAAGAGTTGAGGTACGACGCCCGCGCGTTCCCAGATATCGTTGGCCGCTCGCTGATTCGCGGCCGACCCAGCGAGCTGGTTGTTGTCGGCAACAGACCCGTGCTGCGGTGGCTCGGTGGCGCGGGCCACCGAGCCGAAAGTGGTACTTCGGGTCCTTAGTCTGGCAGTCATGGATGTTGTGTTGAGGCCTGTCGGTGCGGACGATGTGCCGTTGTTCCAGCGGTTCGCGGTGGAGCCTGGACTGATCGGGCTGGACTGGAACGGGTTCCGGGACGCGCAGAAGCCGGCCCGGAGGTACGTCGAGGACGGGTTCCTCGGGGCGGAGGACGGGCGGTTGATCGTCCGGTCCGGGGTCGAGACCGCGGGGTTCGTGAGCTGGCGGTCGGGGTCGTTCGACGGCAGGACGAAGTACTGGGAGATCGGGATCGCGCTGCTGCCGGAGTACCGCGGGCGCGGGATCGGGTGGCGGGCGCAGGCGCTGCTGACGGCGTACCTGTTCGAGCACACGCCGGTCTACCGGGTCCAGGCGGCGACGCATCCGGAGAACGTCGCGGAGCAGAAGGCCTTGGAGAAGGCGGGTTTCCGGTTCGAGGCGGTCATCCGCGGGTGCGAGTTCCGCGGCGGCCGGATGCGGGACGGGTATCTCTACAGCAGGTTGCGGGACGACCCTGAACCCGCGCTCGGCAACGGTTCGGTGACGGGATCCGATCAGGAGGCGATCCGGGAACCTCTCGCGGACTAGTCTCGGCGGGTCGCTGCGCGCTCACCAGGCGTGTTCCTGCGACAGTGAGGAAGCCGAGGGAGAGGGGTCCGCCCGTGTCGCGTCGACGAGGTCTGGTTGCCGGTGCCGTCGTACTGTCGTTGGTTCTGGCTGGATGTTCCGATGTGGCCGCGAGCGAGACGAGCCCTTCGAACACACCAGCTTCCACGAGTACGTCGTCCGCCAAACCGACCGCAACACCATCCGCGACCCCCACGGTGAAGCCGACGCCCACCACGAAGCCGAAGCCCAAGGTGAAGCAGAAGCCGGCGTACTACGCCCTGCGCGTCGAACGGCAACTCGACAAGCTCGGCTACCCGGTCGGCGACATCGACGGTGACATCACCGCGCGCGCCAAGCAGGCGCTCTGCGCGTGGCGCGAGACCAACGGGCTGCCGGTCAGCCGCGGCGGGCTGACGCTGACCGACGCGTACTCGGTGCTGAACGCAACCAAGCGCCCGGCCCCGACCCGCGCGCCCGGCCTGTACGTCAACAAGACCTGCCAGATCCTGTACCAAATCGTTGGGAACTCCTACAAGCGGATCGTCTGGATCTCCACCGGCGCACCCGGGTACGACACCCCCAACCGCACCGGCAAGGTCTGGCGCAAGTGGGCCGGCGCGCACGAGAGCAGCCTGTACGACGACGCGTACATGTACGACTCGATCTACTTCCTCAAGGACCGCCCCGGTATCGCGCTGCACGGCTCCCGGGTCAACTCCCTGATCAAGCCGTACCCCGCCAGCCACCGCTGCGTCCGCGTCATGCGCCCAGAAATCCACCAGATCTACGCCGACACCCCCATCGGCACCAAGGTCCAGATCTACGGCGACTTCTAGAGCCCAGCAGCCGACAAGGAACGGTGGGTATGGACGCACAGATTCGCATCGCGGACGGAAGCACGGACGATCTGCCGGCGCTGTACGACTGGCTGCGCGAGGAGGACGAGTTTCGCGGGCGCGTCCGGGTTGTGACCGCACCGATCGGTGAGACCGAGCTGGGTTCGGTACCGGAGCTGTTGACCGTCATGCTCGGCGCGGGCGGCGCCGGAACCGCCCTGGTCGCGTCGCTGACGACCTGGCTGAAGACCCGTCGTACGACCGCGAAGATCACCGTCGTGACCGCGGGACGATCGGTCACACTCGAGCTCGAGACCGTGGACGACGTCAAGCCGCTCCTCGAAGAGATCCTTCGGTCGGGCGATGCGAGCTGATCGACCGGACGGCTCTCGCGCGGTGCTGATCGGTGTCTCGGACTACGACCACGCCGAGTTCACGCCGATCCGCGCAGCCCGCAACAGCCTGGAGGCCATGGAGGAACTGGTCCTGGATCCGGCGCTGTGCGGCTGGACCCGGGATCAGCTCACGGTCATCTCCAACCCGCGGTCAGCCTCCGACCTCGGCATCAAGCTGATCGAGCTCGCCGAGGCGACCACAGGGGTCTTCCTGCTGTACTACGTGGGCCACGGCAAGGTCACCGAGCGCGGGGAACTCTGCCTGACGGTGAGCTCGACCCACCCGGCACACGCCAACATCAGCGGGCTGAGATGGGACACCGTCCGGCACGCTTTCCTCAGCTCCCCCGCGCAGGTGCGCGTCGCCGTTCTGGACTGCTGCTTCGCCGGCCGGGCCATCGAAGCTCTCGCAGGAGACGGCGGCCAGGGCCTGGCCGACCTCGCCGATATCCGCGGTTCGTACGTTCTCACCGCGGCAAGGAGCACCGCCACCGCGCATGTACCGCCCCCGCACGAGCAGCAGAGCGCCTGCACGTCCTTCACCGCCGAACTCCGCGATCTTGTCCGTGGCGGGATTCCTGGCAAGCCCGAATGGCTCACCTTCTCCGACATCTACCCTGAGTTGCGGACACGCCTCCGGGCCCGAGGCCTACCAGCACCTGAACGACGCGGCACCGACACGGCAGACCTATATCGCTTCACCGTGAACGCGGCAGGTCGACGTACGACGACCACGGCTGTCCCGTCGCAACCCATGCGAAGCATCACCAACGCCCAGCAAGCCCCTCCGGCGAAGCTGATAGAGCGCGCCGTCGCGCTCACCGTGCAGCTCCAAGAGGCCGTGGACGACGCCGAGGCCAACCTGCACGAGGCCAACCTGCACAAGGCCCGTATCGCCGGCGACCATACCAGGGTCACCGCCCTGGAGAAGGAACTCGCCGGCCGCCAGGCACTTCTCGAAAACGCACACAAGACTCTTCAGGCCGCTCGGCGGCTGTCGTCGAGCTAAGGTCAGCCATCATCGGCCGGCGGCGTATTACCGTGGGTGGATGAGTCGTATCTTCAGTGTCAGTTTTGCCTCTGTGTATCCGTTGTACTTGACGAAGGTCGAGAAGAAGGGGCGCACGCAGGCTGAGCTCGATCGGGTGATCGAGTGGCTGACCGGGTTCGACGCGCCCGCGTTGAAGCTGCATCTCGACGCGGAGACGACGTTCGAGGACTTCTTCGCCGACGCACGGCTCAATCCGCGCGCGGCCGCCATCACGGGAGTCGTCTGCGGCGTGCGGGTGGAGAACATCGACGATCCCCTCATGCAGCAGATCCGGTACCTGGACAAGCTGGTCGACGAACTCGCCAAGGGCAAACCCCTGGACAAGATCCTCCGCGCATAGGTCCCCCGCGATCCTGCGCGCAGAGTTCCCCGCGACGCGAAGTTTACGCAAACAGTTTGGTCGTGACGGATCATTGCGCCATCACGGCCCCGCCGTCAAGACGGCATCGTTGTCAGGACCGGATCTGCCGTGCCTCATCCCGAGCTGAAACGCCGGAACCTTTTGCAAACAAGGCCATGCAGACGCCATGAACACCGCAAAGGACGGTCCGCCAGCTCTTCGATGCTGACCTCTTGACTCCGCGCCGACCGCACGCTCTAATCGTCCCGCCGCTTCTGTTCACGTAAACATTTCTGGGCGGCTCTCACTTGCTCCGGCGCACCGAGTCGACGCGCGCCTGCCCTCAGGAGGTAACAATGACCCCGCCTGCCTTTGTCTCCCGCCGCGCCGTTCTGGGCGGGGCGCTCGGACTGGCCGCCGCAGGAGTGCTGGGCGCCTGCGGTTCCAATAAGGGAGCCGGTGCCGCCACCAGCGGCAGTACGGCCAAGGCTTCGCTCAGTCAGTGGTACCACCAGTACGGCGAGAAGGGCACGCAGGAGGCGGCGAAGAAGTACGCGGCCGAGTACACCGGTGCGACCGTTCAGCTGCAGTGGATCCCTGGTGACTACCCGGCCAAACTCTCCAGCGGACTGTCGTCGGGCAACGGGCCGGACGCGTTCGAGGGCCACCTCGAGCGCTCCCTCGTCAGTTCCGGGCAGGTCGTGCCGCTCGACGACCTGATCGCCGACGTCAAGGACGACTTCGCCGCGGGTGACCTCGCGGCGAACTCGATCGACGGGAAGCTCTACTCGATCCCGATGATCAACGACCCGCAGATGCTCTACTACCGCAAGAGCCTGTTCGAGAAGAAGGGCATCAAGCCGCCGGAGACCATCAGCGACTTCGTGGCCGCGGCCAAGGAGCTGTCCGACGCGTCGGTGAAGGGACTGTTCGCCGGCAACGACGCCAACAACACCGGCGGCGGCCTGTACCCGGCCGCGATCTTCGCGACCGGCGGACGGCTCCTGACCCCCGAACACAAGGTCGGGTTCGACTCCGCGAAGGTCGCCGAGGTCCTGGTCGAGCTCCGCAAGCTCGCCACCGACAAGAGTCTGCTGCTGGGCGCACCGACCGACTGGTGGGATCCCTCGGCGCTTAACCAGAACCTGTGCGCGATGCAGTGGATCGGCATGTGGGCCGTGCCAGGGATGTCGGCCGCGCTCGGCGAGGACGAGATCGGGGCGTTCCCGTTCCCGGCCGCGGCCGGCGGCAAGCCGGCGGTCATCTCCGGCGGCTGGTCTGCGTTCGTGAGCGCGAAGTCCAAGGACGTCGAGGCGGCCAAGGCCTTCACGAAGTGGCTCTGGGTGGAGAAGACCGATCTCCAGGAGGACTGGTGCCTCAGCTACGGGTTCCACATCCCGCCGCGCAAGAGCCTGGCCGCGAAGGCCGCGAAGCTGCAGTCCGGAGCCGCGGCCGAGTCGGTGTCGCTGAACACGCAGTACGGCGTACCGGGCGACCCGAACTGGACGCCCGCGATGGACACCGCTCTGAAGGACGCGGTGACTCGTGTGCTCGGTAAGGGTGCTGATCCCGAGGCCGAACTCGCCGGAGCGGTCAAGAAGATCAGCACCGAGCTCGACAAGATCTTCGGCTGATGTCCGAGCGGACCGCCGCGACCGTACCCGGCATCGGTCGCCTCCGCGCGTCGGCAGCCCGCAAGCCACGCTCGATCCACGGGCAACGCCGCTCGTTCTGGCTGTTCGTCGGACCGTTCCTACTCGGCCTGGCCGTCTTCGTCTACTTCCCGATCGGCTGGAGCGCGTTCCTCAGCTTCTTCGACGCCCAGGGCACGGTGACTCCGACCAAGTTCGTGGGCCTGGGCAACTACGTCACGATGCTCAGCGACCAGGCCTTCGTCTCGTCACTGCTCACGTTCAGCGCGTTCGCCCTGTTGATCGTGCCGACCACTTTCGTGATGTCGCTCTTCCTGGCGGTGCTGGTCAACCGGGTGCGGGTCGCGCGCGCGTTCTTCCGGTCGGTGTTCTTCCTGCCGACGGCCTGCTCGTACGTCGTCGCCTCGCTGATCTGGAAGTTGTCGATCTTCAACGGCGTCCGGTTCGGGATGGCGAACACCCTGCTCGGCTGGATCGGTGTGGAGCCCGTCAGTTGGCTCGCGTCGCTCGATCCGCCGTGGTACTGGCTCGTCATCGTGACCGCACGACTGTGGCTGCAGGCGGGGTTCTACATGATCCTCTTCCTGGCCGCCTTGCAGAACATCAACCCCGAGCTGTACGAGGCGGCGTACGTCGACGGGGCGAAGCCGGGATGGCAGGTCTTCCGGCACATCACCCTGCCGCTGCTGCGCCCGACGTCGATCTCGGTGCTGTTGTTGTGCCTGATCGCGGCGTACCAGGCCTTCGACGAGTTCTACAACCTGCTCGGCGCCGTCGAGTACGCGCGCCCGCCGCTGGTCTACCTCTACCACCTCGCGCTCGGCAGCCAGCAGAACTTCGGCCTCGGCAGCGCGGGATCACTCATCCTCGCCGCGATCATCGCCGTCGTCACGCTGTTGCAGGGCAGGATCCTCGGCTTCGGCAGACCGAACGACTAGGAGATCGTCATGGATGCCCATCAGCCGCACGCCGTCGGTTACCGACGCACACTCACCAGCAGGATCGCCAACGGCGCCGGCCTGGCCGTTCTTCTCGTGATGACCGTGCTGTTCCTGATCCCGTTCTATCTCCTGATCCGGAACGGTCTGGCCAGCACCGAGGACATCACCGCACCGGGCTGGACGCTCTTCCCGCGCGACGTGCAGTGGCACAACATCGTGGACCTGTTCAGCGATCCCGAGATCCCGATGCTCAGCTCGCTGCGGAACTCGGCGATCGTCGCGATCCTCACCACCTCCGGCACGCTCGTCGTCTGCTCGCTGGCGGGGTACGCGCTGGCCCGGATCAACCATCCGCACAGCAACAAGATCTTCTACGCGGTGCTCGCCACGCTGATGATCCCCGGCGCGGTCACGTTCGTCCCGAGCTTCGTCATCGTGTCCTGGCTCGGCTGGGTCTCGGACTACCGCGGCCTGATCATCCCGGCGCTGTTCAGCGGGTTCACCGTCTTTCTGTTCCGGCAGTACTTCCTCTCGTTCCCGAAGGAGCTCGAGGAAGCCGCCCGGATCGACGGCCTCGGGTACGGCGGGACGTTCTGGCGGATCGTCGTACCGAACTCGGGGAACTTCATCGCGGCGATCGCGGTGATCACCTTCATCCAGAGCTGGAACGCGTTCCTCTGGCCGCTGGTGGTCGCGCAGGACGAGACCGCCTGGACGGTGCAGGTGACCCTGTCGACGTTCGTCACCGCGCAGACGATCAACATCCCGCAGCTGTTCATGGCGGCGGCCGTCTCGATCGTGCCGCTCGTCCTCGTCTTCGTCTTCCTTCAGCGCTACCTCGTCCAGGGTGTCGCCCAGTCAGGTCTGAAAGGTTGAGAACCCTATGAACCGAAGAAGCTTCAGGGCCGTAGCGGGCGTCCTGCTCGCCGCGGTCGGCATCAGCCTGGTCACGCTTCCCGCCAGGTCGGCCGAGCCTGCGGCGAACAGCTCCTTCCGTCCGGGCGAGCCGTGGCTCGACACCAACGGCGCAGTGATCCAGGCGCACGGCGGCCAGGTCGTACCGGCGAAGGACGAGGACGGCCGAAGCATCTACTACTGGTACGGCGAGGACCGGAGCAACGGCTACTACAACAGCCCGGGTGTCCATCTGTACTCGTCGTACGACCTGTACAACTGGAAGGACGAGGGACTCGCACTGCGCGCGATGAGCTCGCTCGACCAGTTCGAGAACGACAAGTACTTCGCCAAGCTGTACAAGCACTACTCCCCTGCGCAGAAGGACGTCGTCTGGCGGGATCTGTCGACCAACAACGTGCGCACGGACGGCTGGGCGACCTCGTCGATCCTGGAACGCCCGAAGGTGATCTACAACAAGTCCACCGGCAAGTGGGTCATGTGGGTGCACTCCGACGGCCCGTCATCACCGACCAGTACGTCGAACTACGCCCGCGCCGAAGCCGGTGTGGCGATCGCGGACTCCCCGAAGGGACCGTTCCGCTGGATCGACTCGTACCGCCTGAACCGCGTCCCGAGCGACTCGGTCCCGTGGTGCGGTAGCGGATCGTCGTTCGATCCGGCCGGCGGGATGGCGCGGGACATGAACCTGTTCGTGGACGACGACGGGACGGCGTACATCATCTACTCCTCCGAGGAGAACCGGACGATGTACGTCTCCAAGCTGAACAAGTCCTACACCTACCTGTCTGCCTCCCCCGACAAGGCGGTTCAAGGCAAGGACTTCACCCGGACGCTGGTCTGCAACCAGCGCGAAGCGCCCGCGATGTTCAAGTCCGAGGGCACGTACTACCTGCTGACGTCCGGCGCGACCGGGTGGGACCCCAACCCGCTGCACTACGCGACCTCGCAGAACATCCTCGGCCAGTTCACCGACCGCGGCGTCCCGATCGCCGGCGCCGGAGCGGCGAACACGTACCGGTCGCAGAGCACGAACGTGATCCCGATCGACCAGAAGCACAACAAGTTCCTCTTCATGGGCGACCGCTGGACCCCGAGCGATCTCGCGAACGCGCCGTACGTCTGGATGCCGATGAGCTTCGGCGAAGGCGGCAGCCTGAGCGTCGGCCCGGACTCCGAGTGGACGCTGAACGATCTGGCGCCGTACACCCGCTGGACCGTGTCGAGCACGATCCCCGACCAGGTCTGGCTGAACGACACGAGCACCCTGCCCAGCACCGTCGACGTGACGACCACACGCGGCGTACAGCAGGTGGCCGTCACCTGGGATCCGGCGAGCATCACCCAGCCGGGACCCGGGAGCCTGCGCGGCACGTTGGCCGACGGCCGGACCTTCACCCGCTCGGTCGTGGTCGTGCCCCATGGCCTGCGGTACGCCGTGAACGCGGGCGGCACCGCGACGCCGGACTGGACGCGTCTCGTGCAGGCCGCGTCCACCGAGAAGCCACTACTCAACTCGGCTGCGGAACAGCCGTTGGGAACCGACCCGGCCACCGGCACGACGTGGGGTTACACCGGTTCGAGCGCACCGGCGGGTACCGGTGATCTCTACACAACCCTCCGCTACGCGAAGAATCATGAGCCGCTCGTCTACACCTTCGGGAGCCTCGAGCCCGGGACGTACACGGTGCATGCCGGGTACTACGACCCATGGCCGTGGGCGAACCGCGCGGCGCAGGTGAGCGTCAACGGGTCCGTCGTCGACCAGCAGCGCCTGTTCACCGCGACCGGCATCGCGGCGTCGTACGGCGGGATCACGGTCGGCGCCGACGGCAAGGTCACGGTGTTCATCGCACCCACCCGCTCCCCCGACATCCAGGTGAGCTGGCTGATGATCTCCCGGGACAGCTAGGTACTCCGGTCGACGTGTGCTGCTCCACAAGGTGTGGAGCAGCACACGGTCCGCACACCGCGAACCTATGCTGATGCCATGTCGAACCAGGCCAAGCCGTCCCGCCGCGGAGTCAAGGGCCACCCGAAGTCCGGGCCGTCCATCGGCGACGTCGCGCGCTTGGCCGGTGTCTCGGCGCAGACGGTCTCCCGCGTGTCCACAGGCTCGGAGCCGGTCCGTGCCGAGACGAAGGAACGCGTCCTGGACGCCATGCGGCAACTGGGCTACGCACCGAACCACGCGGCCCGGGCGCTGCGCCGCGGCAACTTCCGGTCGATCGGGCTGATCGCTCACCAGGTGATCCGCACCGGCGAGTCGAAGACGATCGAGGCGGTGATCGAGGCCGCGCGCCGAGAGGGGTTCTCGGTGAGCCTGGTGGACGTGGAGAGTCCGTCGTCGAGCGACGTCAGCGAAGCGGTCCAGCACCTCAGTCACCAGGCCATCGACGGACTGATCATCATCCGCGCCGAGACCGCGACGCCGACGACGCTCGCCCTCCCACCGACCTTGCCGGTCGCCGTCTCGGATTCCCGGTTCGTCGGACATCACCCAGCGATCGGAGCCGACCAGGTCGGCGGCAGCCGGGCGGCGGTCCGGCACCTGATCGAACTCGGCCATCGAACCGTTCACCACATCGCCGGCCCGGACGATTCGGGTCCCGCGGACCTGCGCGCGACCGCCTGGCGCGAAACCCTGTTGGATGCCGGCCTTGAGGTCCCGGCGATCATCAGAGGCGACTGGTCCGCGAACTCGGGCTACCGGATCGGGAAGGAACTCGCCGAGCGGAAGGATGTCACCGCGGTCTTCGCGGCCAACGACGAGATGGCCTGCGGGCTGATCCACGCACTGCACGAGGCCGGCCGCGACGTCCCGGACGACGTGAGCGTGGTGGGCTTCGACGACATCGACGTCGCCGAGCACTTCTGGCCGCCGTTGACGACCGTCCGGCAGCAGTTCCACCAGATCGGCACCGAGCTCGTAGACCTCATCCTGCGGCAGATGCGGGAGCGGATCCAGCTGATCGACTTCCACGGCACGGTCGCGGCTCCACTGGTCGTCCGGCAGAGCACGGCGGCGCCGCGCAAGCGCCGTACCGGCGGCCGCTGACGCCCCCCGGCGCCACCCCGGTGGACAGGTCCACGGCGAGCTATTAACGTCACGACACTAGATGTTTGCGTAAACAGAATGGTAGGTCCCATGACCGGCTTCGCGATCGGTGAGTCCGACTTCCTCCTCGACGGCCGCCCCTTCCAGATCATCTCCGGCGCCCTGCACTACTTCCGGGTGCACCCGGACTGCTGGGCGGACCGGATCGAGAAGGCCCGGCAGATGGGACTCAACACGATCGAGACCTATGTCCCGTGGAGCCTGCACAGCCCACGGCAAGGTGACTTCGACACCGCCGGGATCCTCGACCTCGGCAGGTTCCTCCGCGAGGTCGCCGCCGCCGGTCTGTACGCGATCGTCCGGCCGGGACCGTACATCTGCGCCGAGTTGGACAACGGCGGTCTGCCCGCCTGGCTGCTGCGCGACGAGGGCATCGGGGTCCGCCGGTTCGAGCCGCGGTTCATGTCCGCGGTCACCCAGTACCTGCGCGACGTGCTCGAGATCGTCCGGCCGCTGCAGATCGATCAGGGCGGGCCGGTGCTGCTGGTCCAGGTCGAGAACGAGTACGGCGCCTTCGGGGACGACCAGACCTATCTGAAGGCGCTGGCCGAGGTGATCCGGGACGCCGGCACCACGGTTCCGCTCGTCACGGTGGATCAGCCGACCGACGCGATGCTGGCCGCGGGCGGGCTGGACGGCGTACTGCGGACCGGGTCGTTCGGCTCACGCGTCGTACCGCGGCTCGAGACCCTGCGGAAGCACCAGCCGACCGGGCCGCTGATGTGCATGGAGTTCTGGGACGGGTGGTTCGACTACTGGGGCGGGCGGCACCACGTGACCAGCGCGGCCGATGCTGCCGCGGAGCTCGATGCGCTGCTGGCGGCCGGGGCATCGGTCAACATCTACATGTTCCACGGTGGTACGAACTTCGGACTGTCGAACGGGGCCAACGACAAGGGTGTGTACCGCGCGACGGTGACGTCGTACGACTATGACGCACCGCTCGACGAGGCGGGCGATCCGACCGAGAAGTACCACGCTTTCCGGGACGTGATCTCGCGGTACGCACCGGTGCCGGACAGCGTGCCGACGGTGAAACCGGCCGCACCGGAGTTCACCGTTGAGCTGTCCGATCCGGTGGGGCTGCTCTCGAGCTGCGGCGGGGTCTGGTCGGAGCATCGCGAGCTGCCGACTCTCGACGACCTGGACACGCGGCTCGCCGTCTTCCGCACGGAGCTGACGCGAGGCGGGCCGGCGTTGCTCACCTTCGCGGAGGTCCGTGACCGCGTCCAGGTGTTCCTGGACGGCGCGCCGGTGGGCGTCCTGGAACGCGAGCGTCACGAGCGCGCGATCATGCTCCCGCACACCCGGGGACGGCTCGAACTCGTGGTCGAGGACCAGGGCCGGGTCAACTACGGGCCGCGGATCGGTGAGTCGAAGGGCCTGATCGGACCGATCCGCCTCGGCGGCGACGAGCTCACCGACTGGTCCGCGTGTGCGATCGACCTCGACCAACTCCCGCGGCTGTGGCGCTCGGCCGGCTCCACGCCGTCCGCCGTCGACGTCGGCCCGACCGTGTGGCGTGCGACGTTCGAGGCCGACGGCCGGTCCGACCTGTTCCTCAGGACCGATGCCTGGGGCAAGGGTTTCGCCTGGATCAACGACTTCTGCCTGGGCCGCTACTGGCGCCGCGGACCCCAACAGACTCTCTATGTCCCGGCGCCCGTCCTGACCGCGGGCAGCAACACGCTCGTCGTACTCGAACTGGAGACTCTCGAAACCCCTACCGCCACCTTCGCCAGCGCCCCTTGGCTGGGCTACAGCGACCTGTAGCGCACGGCCTGCCGATTTCGGTACGTCGGTCACTGGCGGGTCGCGCGGATCGGACGGAAGCTGGAGTCGGCCACTCCGACGGACTCGACCAGTGGAATCGACATGATGACAACCCCAGTTCCGCGTCCACTGCGAGCCGGTGCGGAGATGACCGCGCTGGCTCGCTTCCACCGGAACGTCCGCTGGACCGGGAGTATCCAGCCGGGGGCGATGGGGCCGGACAGTCCCGCGATGACCGCCGTCGGAGAGGGAATGCACCGTGTCGTCCAGGACGGGCTCTGGATCGTCGGCGACTACAAGCAGGACCAGTACCTGCTGGACGGTACGTTCGTCCTTCGGTGGGAACTGCACTGGACCGCCGGATGGTCGCCGCAGGACGGCGAGTACCGGGCCGCTATCGCCGACAACTACGGTCACCTCGAGATCCTCGCGGGACGTATCGAAGGCGATCTGCTGACCTTCCAGAGCACCGGCATGCCACCGGTCCGGATCCGCCTGCACTGGGAGATCACCGGCGACGACACGATGATCTGGCGCAACGAGGCCTCGGTCCAGGGCGGCCCGTACGAACTCGTCGAGCGTTACGTCTGTACGACGATCACGTAGGTACCGCCAAAGGTCCCGTCCAGAAGAATCCCTTCAGGTCTGGAGGAGCACGGGGCATCGGTCGGATACTGAGGAGAGGAAACCAGCGGGGGGTCTGGAGGGGTGAGGATCATGCTGGTCCGGGAGGCCATGACCACACCGGCGGTCACGGTGACGACGCAGTCCTCGACGGAGGTCGCCGCGGGGTTGATGCGCGACGAGCAGCTCGGTTCACTGCCGGTCGTGGACCGCCGCGGAGGTCTTGTCGGAGTCATCCGCCGAGCAGACCTGACGCGGGGCGCGGCACGCGCGGACGTGAGTCGGCGGCAGGGCGTTGGTGACACGATGTGCCACCGGGTGATCACCGTCGGTCCGGACGATGAGATTGAACTCGCACTCGACCGGATGTGCAGCGGCCTGGTGGAAGACCTGCCCGTCGTCGACCACGGGCGTGTGGTCGGCACAGTGTGCCGTAGAAACCTCGCTGGGCTACTTTCCGCGCCGTGCCAACCGTGCGAGGTGGAGTTCTCCTCCGGTACGGCCCGCGACGCAGACGCCGAACAGGCCGCTCTGCCGGTCAGGCCGCTCGCGCGGGAACCGGCCGCGACGTAACGCCGGACGACAGGAGCAGCGGATGCGCGCCGGCGTCGGGCCATGAACGACTGGACCCACCGCTTCCGCGGCTACGACCCCGCGGACGAACGCCGACGCGAGGCGCTCTGCACGGTCGGGAACGGGTACTTCGCCACGAGAGGTGCCTGGGCGGGCGCGGTAGCCGGACCACACCACTATCCCGGGACCTACTTGGCGGGCTACTACAACCGGCTCACAGACCAGGTCAACGACCACGAGGTCGAGAACGAAAGCCTCGTGAACATCCCGGACTGGCTGCCCTTGACGGTGGCGATCGACGATGGCGACTGGCTCACGCCAGACAACTGCGAGGTACTGGAGCACGACCAGGAACTGGACCTCCTCCGCGGCGTTCTGACTCGGCGGTTCCAGCTCCGCGACGCACTCGGCCGTGAGGTCAGCGCCGTCGAGCGTCGCTTCGTGAGCATGGCCGAGCCCCACCTGGGCGGCCAGACGCTCGCCGTCACGATCGCGAACTGGAACGGCCGCCTCCGGCTCGGGACCGCGGTGACCGCCGACGTCCAGAATTCCGGCGTCGAGCGGTACCACAAACTCAGCGGCAGTCATCTCACCGACGTACGCACCTCCACAGCGGACGCCAATCTCCTGGTCACCGCGACCCTGAGCCAGTCACGCCACCGCATCGCCGTCGGAACCCGGACCACTGCCGCGCGCAACGGATCACAGCTCACCGACTGGGCCTTCGGGACCGGCGCGTACGCCGAACTCGTCGTCCCCGTGCGGACCGGCGACGTCGTCACCGCGGAGAAGGCGGTCGCGGTCCACGGATCGCGCGATCCCGGGATCTCCGAGCCGCTCCTGGCCACGCGCGTCGCGCTCGCGAACGCACCAGGTTTCGACCGATTGCTCGAAGCTCACGTGCTCGCCTGGTCGCACTTGTGGCAACGCTTCTCGCTGCAACTCGAGGAGCCGTTCGATGGGACGCTGGCGGCTGTTCGGCTGAACCTGTTCCATCTGCTGCAGTCGGTTTCGCCGCACAGCACCGAGACCGACGCCGGCGTACCTGCTCGTGGACTGCACGGCGAGGCGTACCGGGGTCACGTGTTCTGGGACGAGCTGTTCATCTTCCCGGTCCTGACGCTGCGGATGCCGGCCCTGACGCGGGCGCTACTGCACTACCGCTATCGGCGATTGCCGGCCGCGAGACAGGCGGCGCGGGCGGCCGGCTACCCAGGAGCGATGTATCCCTGGCAGTCCGGGAGTGACGGTCGCGAGGAGAGCCAGCGTCTGCACCTCAACCCGTTGTCTGGGCGATGGACCCAAGACGCGACGTACCGGCAACGTCATGTGGGTCTGGCGATCGCGTACACGATGTGGCAGTACGTCGAGATGACCGGCGACCTGGAGTTCCTCGGTGATCACGGCGCGGAGGTCATCGTCGAGGTGGCCCGGTTCTTCGCCGGACTGGCGGAGTACGACCAGGGCCGCGATCGCTACGTGATCAGCGGCGTCGCCGGGCCGGACGAGTTCCACACCGGTTATCCGGACCGTCCGGCCGCCGGGATCGACAACAACGCCTACACGAACCTGCTGGCCGTCTGGTTGTTCGGCGTGGCCGCGAAGGCTCTCGACCGGCTTCCCGGGTGGCGGCGGGTCGAGCTGACCGAGTCGCTCGGTCTGCGGGCCGAGGAACTCAGCCACTGGGACGAGCTGACCCGCCGGATGTTCGTCCCGTTCCACGACGGCGTGATCAGCCAGTTCGAGGGGTACGAGAACCTGGCCGAGCTCGACTGGGAGCACTACCGGACCAGGTACGGCGATATTCGGCGGCTGGACCGGATCCTCGAGGCCGAGGGACGCGACGTCACGGCGTACCGGGTGTCCAAGCAGGCCGATGTGCTGATGCTGATGTACCTACTGCCCCGCCGCGAGTTGCGCCAGCTGATGGAGCGGCTCGGGTACTCGCTGACCGCCGAGGATGTCCGCGCGACTATCGAGTACTACCTCTCGCGTACCTGTCATGGATCGTCGCTGAGTTCCGTGGTCCACGCGTGGGGGCTGGCGATACTCGATCCCGACCGATCGCTGGGGTTCCTCGAGCAGGCGTTGCACAGCGACGCCGGCGACCCGCGCCGGACCGGTACGACCGCGGAAGGCATCCACCTCGCCGCGATGGCCGGCGGCGTCGACCTGATCCAGCGCTGCTTCACCGGTCTGAGCGCGGCGGACGACGTCCTCCGCCTCCACCCGCACTGGCCCAGCAGGCTCGGCACGCTGCGGATGGTCCTGCGCTATCGCGGCCACCGGATCGTCGCGGAAGTGGCCACCGCCGAGGTGACTCTCACCGTCGATCCGGGCCCCGGCCCGGCCATCGCCGTCCGCTGCTTCGGCCGGACGCGCGTCCTCCGACCGGGCGAGTCTCACACCTGGTCGGGCTTCTCGCGGCCG
Source organism: Kribbella sp. NPDC054772 (assembly GCF_053611945.1). Classification (NCBI taxonomy): domain Bacteria; kingdom Bacillati; phylum Actinomycetota; class Actinomycetes; order Propionibacteriales; family Kribbellaceae; genus Kribbella; species Kribbella sp. NPDC054772. The sequence continues at coordinate 44,765 of NZ_JBSHBJ010000030.1, forward strand.
TAGGCGAAGTACACGATCGGCAGCAGGCCGGCCGAGTTGGTCACGGCCAGGGCGGTCGCCCACCACACCTTCGAGCCGCGCACCTCGGTCGCGGGCCGCCGCCAGAGATCGACCAGCGCGGCGATCTTCAGTACGCCGTCGACAGCGCCGCCGACAACCACCATCCGGCGCTTCCGAGGACTCATCTCCTGCCATGTCGTCCTGGCCATGTCTCCACGATGCCCGCACCGCACTCCGGACGCAAGCAAGGTGCCGGGCGACGCGCTGGCCCGCGCCAGATACGGCCTAAGCTGGGCCGATCATGGGGTCGACGACATCCGAGGCCGGCGATCAGTCCCGGCTTCGTCAGCTCAACGAGCGGGCCGTGCTGGCCGCTGTGCGGTCGGCCGGCGAGCTGCGGGTGGCGCAGATCGTGGAGCACACCGGCCTCGGACGGACCGCCGTCGAGGAGGTGCTGTCCAGCCTCGTGACCCGGCGATGGCTGGCCGAGAGCAGTCCGGCCGTTCGTGGCCGCGGTCGCCCGGCCCGCAGCTACCGGTTTCGCACCGAGGCCGGATACGTCGTCGGGCTGGACATCGGCGCGTACTCCGTGCGCGGCGTGCTCGCCGATCTCGGCGGCCGCATCCTGGCGAGCGCCCGGCAGTCCGTGACCCCTGAGGCGGCGCGGCGCAAGAGACTGGCAGCGGCCGACCGGGTGATCGCCGATTGCGCTGGTGAAGCAGGGATCGCGGCGAGCCGGGTCTGGGCGGTCGGCGCCGGTACCACCGGACTGATCGATGCCGCCGGCATCGTTGTGCAGGCCAACGCCATCCCGGACTGGGCCGGCACGAACCTGGCCGAACACTTCGCCCAGGGCCCGGCGCAACTCGTTGTCGTGGACAACGACAGCCAGCTCGCTGCCCTGGCCGAACAGCGGCGCGGCGCGGCGGCCGATGTCGCGGACATGGTCCTGCTGCACGCCGGCCGACGTACCGGTTTGGCCCTCGTTCTCGACGGGCGACTGCGGCGTGGAGCCCACGGTGCCGCCGCGGACATGTCGGCGCTGCCCGCGGTCGCCTGGGAAGTAGCGATCGAGCACCTGCACGCGGTTGTACCACCGGAAGTCCCGATCGCCCAGCGTGCCGAGCAAGCCTTCGCCGCCGCCCGCGAGGGGAACCGAGCAGCGCAACGAGCGGTACGGCGCTATGCGCAGGCGATGGCCGTCGCAGCCGCGACCGCGATCGCGGTCGTCGATCCACGACTGCTCGTTCTCGGCGGTGCGTTCTCGCAAGCGGCCGACGTACTGATGGACCCGCTCGCCGCCGAGCTGGCTCGGCTCTGCCCGCGCCTGCCCGAGCTGCGGGCGTCGTCGCTCGGGGACAGGTGCGTGGCGATCGGCGCGGCGTGCCTCGCGCTGGATGCGGTCGACGAGCGGCTGCTCGCGCCGGCTCGCGGACCGCTCCCGGTACTCACGGCCCGCAGTATCTGACGTTCGCTTTTTGTTCAGCAGGCGATTGACGCGCATCCGCACCGGCGGTTATTAATGTCGGGAAGAGGCAATAATGAACACTAATGCGCGTCCCCTCCCGCTCAGGAAGTAGGTCTGCAGTGAACAGTCGGATCCGCCGCCGGACGTTCCTCACCGCCACCGGGGCAGTCGCCACCGCAACCGCCGTCGGCGACATCGCCTACGCCACCCCGGCGGCACTCGACGACGCTTCGGAGTACGTCGACGTACAGCTGCTGAACATCACCGATCTGCACGGTTATCTGCAGCCGACGACGCCGAGCCAGGGCAGCGTCATCACCGGCGCCGGCGGGGTCCAGGTGACCGTCGGTGGCGTCGGCTACATGGCCACGCACCTCAAGCGGCTGCGCGAGGGCCGGCCGAACTCGCTCTTCTTCTCGTCCGGCGACAACTTCTCCGGCTGGCCGTTCGAGGTCGACGCGCACGCGAACGAGCCGACCGTCGAGGCGCTCAACGCGCTCGGGCTGCAGTTCAGCACCGTCGGCAACCACGAGCTCGACCAGTCGGTCGACTTCCTGATCGATCACATGGAGCACGGCAAGCCGTACGCGGTCAGCGGTCGCGACGACAACTTCGTCGACTCGACGGGGCATCGCTTCCGGGGCGCGAACTTCCGGTTCTACACGGCGAACATGGTGCATGCCGACTCCGGCCGGACCATCCTGCCGCCGTACAACATCGAGTGGGTCGACGCGGGGCGCGGCCGCAAGCTGCCGATCGCCTTCATCCACCTGACCGTCGTCGGCACCGAGGTGGGATCGACGTCGTACCAGCCTGGTCTGCGCTCGTTGTCCGACCTCGAGCAGGCCAACAAGCTGGCGGCGCAGCTGAAGAAGCGCGGCGTGAACGCGATCGTCATCAACATCCACGACGGCGGCGTCGCCGGTAACGACTACAACGCCGGTACGAATCCGTCCGGACCGGTGTTCCAGCTCGCCGCGAACGCGTCGCCCGACATCGCCGCGATCGTTACCGGGCACTGGCACTGCCGCTTCAACATGATGGTTCCCGACCCGAACGGCGTACCCCGCCCGGTGGTCGAGGCCGGCAACCACGGGTCGTTGATCAGCGAGATCAACCTGAAGCTCGATCCGCGCAGCGGAGAGGTCATCCGCGAGCTCACCACTTCGACCAATCACGCCAACAGCCGCGACGTACCGATCGACCCGGAGCTCCAGTACATCGCCGACTACTGGAGTGCCCAGGGCAAGAGGCGGTACGCCGCCCCGCTCGCGCGCGTCACCGGCGACTTCACCCGGACCCCGAACGCGTCGGGCGAGAGCACCATGGGCAACCTGGCCGCGGACTTCGCGTACTGGGACGCGAACCAGAATCGCGACGGCCAGGCCGACCTGGCGCTGATCTCGGTCAAGCCCGTCTCCGGTTCCAACGCGCTGACCGGCGATCTCCTGTACGCCAAGGGCACCAACGCGTCCGACACCGACGGCACCGTGCTGTTCGGCGAGGCCTGGAACGCCTTCGGGTACGGCAATCCCGTGCTCACCGTCACGCTGCCCGGGACCCAGTTGCACGCCGCGCTCGAAGCGCAATGGGTACCGCAGGCCAACGGCACCGAGAAGTTCGCACCGTTCGCCGTCTCGCACAACGTCAGCTACCGCTACGACACGACCAAGCCCGTCGGTCAGCGCGTCGACGCGGCCGACGTACTGATCGACGGCAAGCCTCTCGATCTCACTCGCAACTATCGCGTAGCGGCGCTCGCTTACACCCTGATCGGTGGCGACGGGACAACGGTGTTCACGGGCTTCACCGACCCGGTCCGCAACGACCGCGACCACGAGGGCTTCATCGCCTACCTCCGCGCCAACCCGGTACTCACCCCAGCGCCACTCGATCGCGCGCAGCCGGTCTGACAACGCCCGAGCGATCGGTACCCGCCGACTACCCCTCACCGCATCGGCCAGCATCGCTGCTCGGTGCGGTGGGTGGCGAGGTAGTCGGCCAGTGCGAGCGCCCGCAGGTCCTGGTGATGCGGTACGGCGAGTTGGGCCCCGATCGGCAAACCCGCGCTCGACCACCCGGCGTTGACCGTCGTCGCCGGGTGCTGGGACATGTTGTACGGCACCGTGAACGCGATGTGCTCGAAGGGCTTCGCCGGATCGTTGGTCGGATAGGCGAGCTCGGCCGGGAACGCGGTGATCGGCGCGACCGGCGACAGAATCACGTCGTACGTCGTGAACACCTGCCCGACCGCCGCGGCCATCGCGCCCATCTGGCTGTGACCGTTGAAGACGTCGAACGCGGACAGATCGCCGGCCGTCGCCACCCACTCGCGGATCTGCGGCAGCACCTTGGCCCGGCGATCCTCGGGCAGCGCCGCGATGTCGCTTGCGGACCGCACCCGCCAGAAATGGTCCAGCCCGTCGAGCATCTCGCGACTGATGATCGGCGCGATCGGCTCCACGATCGCGCCCGCCTGCTCGAGGAGCGCGGCCGTCGACGAGACCGCGGCCGTGACCTCCGGATCGACCGGCAGGCCGGCGCCCGCGTCGAGCAGCAACGCGATCCGCAGACCCTTGAGCTCGACCTCGAAGGCGTCGGACGCGCGCGGGATCGACGTGTGGTCACGCGCGTCGTACCCGGACATGACGGACAACGCCAGCGCCGCGTCGGGCGCCGTCCGGGTCAGGGGCCCGATCGCGCGACCCGGGTACGGGTTCCCGACCGCGATGCGCCCGTGGGTCGGCTTCAGCCCGACCAGTCCGCACCAGCCGGCGGGCAGCCGGATCGACCCGCCGATGTCCGTGCCGACGTGGATCGGACCGTACCCGGCGGCCGCTGCGGCCGCTGCGCCGGCGCTCGATCCGCCCGCCGTCCTGGACAGATCCCACGGGTTCCGCGTCAGGTGATGGAACGTGGACACCCCGGACGAGAGCATCCCGTACTCCGGCATCGTCGTCTTGCTGAAGATCACCGCGCCGGCGGCCCGCAACCGCGCTGCCGCCGGTGCGTCCTCGGTCGCCGGGATCAGCTCGGTCGCCGCGGTCCCCTGCGGCACCGGCGTACCCCGGGTCGCGATGTTCTCCTTCACCGTCACCGGTACGCCGTCCAGCGCGCCCGCCGTACCCTCGCGCCAGCGACGCTCCGACTCCTGGGCCGCGACCCGGGCACCCGACGGGTCGAGGGCGTACAGCGCGCAGATCTGCGGCTCGACCTCCTGCACCCGCGCGAGCACGGCGTCGACGACCTCGACCGGCGAGACCGACGCATCGGCATAACGGGACAGCAGTTCGGTGGCCGTCAGGTCCGCGAGGTTCATGCAGCGCTCCCTACTCCTGGGTCGAAGCTGGTCCTGGGTCGAAGCTAGTTCGGTGGGTCGAAGCGGCCGTCGACCGCGGTCCAGCCGCCGTCGACCGCGAGCACGCTCCCGGTCACGAAGCTCGCCGCGTCCGAGGCGAGGTACACGACCGCTCCGGCGAGCTCACTCGGTTGGGCCCAGCGTCCCAGAGCACCCTTGCGCGCGTAGGCCTCGTACCAGCTCTGGTCGGCCTTGATCTGCGCGGTGAGGGGTGTCTCGACGACACCGGGCGCGATCGCGTTCGCGCGGATACCGGACGGACCGAGCTCGGCGGCTGCGGTACGCAGCAGCTGGACGAGCCCGGCCTTGGTCGCGGCGTACACCGACTGCCCCGGTTCCACGGTCGTCCCGCGGATCGAGCTGAACCCGATGATGCTGCCGCTCCCCCGCTCGGCCATCCCCTTCCCGAACAAGCGCACCAGCTGGAACGACGCCCGCAGGTTCAGCGCCACCACCCGGTCGAACTCCGCGCTGCTGTAGTCGAGAATCCGCTTCCGCACGTTCGTGGCCGCGGTGAACACGAGCACGTCCACCGGCCCGAGCTCGGCCACAGCCCGCTCGATCGCCGCATCGTCCAGCACATCCAGCTCGTACGCCGCCAGCTCGGTCCCGGCCGTCTCACGGGCAGCGGCGAGATCCCGATCCGCACAGGTCACCCGAGCACCGTGCGCGGCCAGCGCGAGCGCACTCTCGCGCCCGATCCCACTCCCCGCACCGATCACGACCGCATGCTTCCCGTCCAACCGGAACAAGTTCGCGTAATTCATCGGGTCACCTCTCACGGGCGCGGGCGGATGATGGCCATCCGGGTCGTGGTGAGTTCCTCGATCGCGAAGCGCGGGCCTTCGCGGCCGGTGCCGGAGTCCTTCACGCCGCCGTACGGCATCACGTCGGAGCGGAAACCGGGGACCTCGTTGATCACCACGCCGCCCACGTCGAGCCGGTCGATCGCCGCGAACGCGGTGTCGAGCGACGACGTGAAGACACTCGCGTGCAGCCCGTACCGCGTCGCGTTCACGGCCCGCAACGCGCTGTCGACGTCCGGCACCGACCGCACCGCGATCACCGGCCCGAAGATCTCCTCGTCCCACGCCGGCAACCCATCGGGTACGTCGGTCAGCACGATCGGCCCGAGCACCTCGCCCAGAGAATCGCCCAGAGAATCGCCCGGCGCCTCGTACGCGATCGAGGCGCCGGCGTGCACCGCGTCCCCGACCCACTGCCGCACGCGATCGGTCGAGGCGGGGTTGATCAGCGCCGACACCCGCGTCTCCGGATCGCGCGGGTCGCCGACGACCACGCCAGGCAGACGCGCGCCGAGTTTCTCCAGCAACTGCGAGCGGATCGACTCGACCGCGATCACCCGTTGGACCGAGATGCAGGCCTGCCCGGACGCGTAGTACCCACCGCGAACGATCGCGTCCGCCGCCGCGTCCAGGTCTGCGTCGTCGGCGACGACCAGCGCCGAGTTGGACCCGAGCTCCAGGAGAGTCTTCGTCGGCGCAGCGTCCCGAGCGATCTGGTGGCCGACCGCGGCGGATCCGGTGAACGACACGGCGCCGATGCGGCCGTCGGTGGTCAGCGTGGCGCCGACCTCCGGGCCGCCGGTCACCACCTGCAAGGCGCTCTCTGGTGCACCAGCTGTCCGGAGTGCGGAGCGCATCAGGTGGGCGAGCCAGAGCGTCGCGAGGGGCGTCTGCGGCGCGGGCTTCACGATGATCGGGCACCCTGCCGCGAACGCCGGTGCAATCTTGTGTGCCGCGAGCAGCAGCGGATAGTTGAACCCAGTGATCCCGACGACCACGCCGATCGGCTTCCGAACCCAGAAGCCCTGCAAACCCTCACCACTCGGCAGCAGATCGAGCGGCACGGTCTCGCCGTGCAGCCGGGCGACTTCTTCGGCGGCGGTCTCCAGCGTGAGCAGCGTCCGATCGATCTCGACCCGGCAGTCGACCAACGGCTTGCCGGTCTCGAGCACCAACAGCTCCACGAACGCGTCCCGCTCGGCCAGCACAGCGGAATGCACACTCTGCAAGACCTTCCGCCGCAGGTACGACGGAAGCCGGCCGACCGTCTCGCGAGCAGCGACCGCATGATCGAGTGCCGTCCGCGCCAGCTCAACGCCACCGACCGGCGCGTCCGCCACCACGGAACCGTCGTACGGGAAGACCACCGGGGTCGTGGCCGGTGCCGCGATCCAGGATTCGCCGATCGGCAGGCCGGTGGGGAACTTCATGCCGGATCTCCCTTCGCGAGCAGGTCGGACGTGGTCGCGCCGGAGAGGGCACGCTGGAGGGTCGGGATGGCCGAGACCAGGCGCTGCGTGTACGGGTGCTGCGGGGCGGCGTACACGTCGCCGGTGTAGCCGGTCTCGACGATCTGGCCGGCGTTCATCACCGCGACGCGATCACAGACGTGTTTGACCACTGACAGGTCGTGCGAGACGAACACCAGGGTCAGGTCGAGCTCGTCGACCAGGTCCGAGATCAGGTTGAGCACCTGGGCACGGACCGAGACGTCGAGCGCGCTGACCGGCTCGTCCGCGATCAGGATCCGCGGGCGTGGCGCGAGGGCGCGGGCGATCGAGATGCGCTGGCGTTGGCCGCCGGAGAACTGGTGCGGGTACCGGTCGCCGGCGTCCGCGGACAGGCCGACGGCCTCCAACAGCTCGCGGACGCGCTCGCCGGAGGCGGGATGGCCTTGGGCGACGAGCGGTTCGGCGATGATGTCGCGGACCCGCATCCGAGGGTCGAGTGAGCTCATCGGGTCCTGGAAGACGAGCTGGAGGTTCTCCCGGAGGAACCGCAGCCGGCGTTCCGGGAGGCGGGTGATGTCGGTGTCCTCGACGATCACGTGACCTGAGGTGGCGCGGTCGAGGGCGGCGATGATCCGCAGCAGCGTGGACTTGCCGCAGCCGGACTCGCCAACGATGCCGAATCGCTCGCCCTGCTTGACTTCCAGGCTCACGCCGCGCAGCGCATGCACCACCGGAGCCGGCCGCAACAGCGAGGTCCGGGGACGTGGGTAGTCGCGGACCAGATCGACCACCTGGATGGCAGTCGGTGTCTCGTGGGTCGCGGTCATCGGGTCAGGCATCGACGCTCCCGGCTGGGTGATGGCAGGCGAAGCCGTCGGTCCCCGAGCCGGTCCACTGCGGCATCTCCTCGCACAGGGCGGTCGCGTTCGCGCAGCGGGTGCGGAAGACGCAGCCGGTCGGGAAACGCCCGGCCGGTGGGACGTTGCCGGGGATCGTGGTCAGTCGGCGAGACGTGGTCTCCAGGTCGGAGGCCGCCAGCAAGCCTTGGGTGTAGCGATGGCGGGGGCGCGTGAACACCTCGGCGACCGGACCCGACTCGACTACGCGGCCGCCGTACATCACCAGGACGCGTTCGCAGACCGTGGCGACGACGGCGAGGTCGTGGGTGATGAAGAGGAGCGCGGACGACCGGTCCACGACGCCGCGAACGATCAGGTCGAGAACGAGGGCCTGCACGGTGACGTCCAGCGCAGTGGTCGGCTCGTCGCAGATCAGCAGCGCCGGATCGTTGGCCAAGGCAAGGGCCAGGACGACGCGCTGACGCTGGCCGCCGGACAGTTGGTGCGGGTACGCCCTGGCCGTCTCGGGCGGCAGTTGCACCCGTTCGAGGAGCTCGGCAGCGGCAGTCTGAGCCGCCGACTTCGTCTTCGTCTTGTGGATCAGCATCGACTCGGCGATCTGGTCGCCGACCCGCATGGTCGGGTTCAGCGCGGTCATCGGCTCCTGGAAGACCATCGCGATCTCACGACCGCGGACCCGGGACATCCGCCGCTCGTCCGCCGCGACCAGCTCGTGGTCAACGCCGTCGAGCCGCACCGAGCCGTCGGCGCGGACGTCCTCCGGCAGAAGCCCGAGAATGCTCAGCGCGGTCAGCGACTTGCCCGACCCCGACTCGCCGATCAGGCCGACCCGCTCCCCCGCACCGACCGTCAGGTCGACATCGGACACCAGCGTGGTGTCCCGAACCGACACCGACAGCCCGCGCACCGTGAGTACGTCGTGGGGGGGGGGGGGGGGGGGCGGGGGGGGGGGGGGGGGGGGGGGGGCGGGGGGGGGCGGTGTATGGTGTTATGGTGGGGGGTCTCGAGGTCTCGGAGACTGCGGGTCTGGATCTCG
>NZ_JBSHBJ010000030.1:53753-108712 GCF_053611945.1 Kribbella sp. NPDC054772
ATCTCGCACTCCCGGGGGGGGACCGTCACCGACACCCACAGCCGGCCCCCCGTGTGAAGGTGGTTCATCCACGCCCTCGTTTGGGTGGGGGGGGGGATGAACGACAGCGTTCGCGGTCTTGAATGATGAACTCGCTGCGCTCCTTCATCTGCGGTCCTCCAGCTTCGGATCGAACCGGTCGCGCAGACCGTCACCCAGCAGATTGAACCCGAGGACGGCGACCGCGATCGCGACACCCGGGAAGATCGCCAGCCGTGGCGCGCTGAACAGGAACTCCTGGCTCTCTTGCAGCATCCGCCCCCACGACGGCGTCGGCGGCGGCGTCCCGTACCCGAGGAACGAGAGCGCGGCCTCGGCCAGTACCGCGATCGCGAACGACACCGACGCCTGCACGGTGATCAGGCTCGTCACGTTCGGCAGCACATGCCGTACGGCGATCGGCCACGGCTGCCGTCCCGCGGCGCGCGCCGCGAGCACGTACTCGGTCCGCATCACCTGCAGCGCCCCGCTCCGGATCACCCGCGCGAAGCTCGGCACCGAGGCGATGCCGATGGCAACCATCGCGGTCAGCGTGCCGGCCCCGAACACGGCACCGAACATGATCGCCAGCAGCAACGCCGGGAACGCCAGCAACAGGTCGTTGGCGCGCAGGATGAACTCGCTCGGCCACCGGCGCACCATCGCCGCCAGGATCCCCAGCGGTACGCCGATCAGCGCGGCGACACCGACTGCGACGACGCCGACGAACAGCGTCGTACGCGACCCGACCATGACCTGGCTGAGCACGTCCCGCCCGAACTTGTCGGTCCCGAACCAGTGCGACCACGAGGGCTTCAGCAACCGCGACGCGGGGCTCACCAGCGTCGCGTCGTACGGCGTCCAGGCGAACGACAGCAGCGCCATGAGCACGATCACGCCGACGATCACGCCGCCGACCACCAGGCTCGGGTTCAGCCGCTTCATGCTGCCGTCCTCAGTCGCGGGTCGAGAGCGGCGTACAGCAGGTCGACGAGGAAGTTGACCAGCAGTACGGCGATCACGAGGATCATCACCACGTCTTGGACGAGCAGCAGGTCGCGGTTCGACACGCCGTCCAGCAGGAGGCTCCCGAGGCCTGGGATCACGAACACCCGCTCGACGACGACCGCCCCGATCAGCAGGGTGGCCAGCTGCAGCCCGAGGACCGTCACGACGGGCACGGCCGCGTTGCGAAGGCCGTGTTTCCACAGGGCCTGGAACGGGCGGAGGCCTTTCGCGCGGGCGGTTCGCAGGTAGTCCTCACGCAGTACGTCGAGCACCGCGCTGCGGACGTAGCGGGTCAGGACGGCGCCCTGGACGAGCCCGAGGGACAGCGCGGGCAGGATCAGTTGTTTCAGGAACATCGCCGGGTCCTGGGCCGGCGGCGTCCACCCGTTGGCCGGCAGCCATCCGAGCTTCACCGCGAACACCACGATCAGCAGGATCCCGGCGAGGAACGCCGGTACGGCGACGCCGAGCTGCGAGACCGCGGACAGGGCGAGCCCGGAGACCTTGCGATGCCGCGCCGCCATCACGGTCCCGGCCGGCACCGCGACCAGCAGCGCGACGATCATCCCGGCGACGACCAGCCACAGGGTCACCTGCAGCCGGTCGAACACCTGCGGACCGATCGCCACCTTCGAGATGTACGACGTCCCGAGGTCACCGTGCAGCAGTCCGCCGAGCCAGTCGAAGTACTGCGTCGGCAGCGGCCGGTCGAGGCCGAACTGCTGCCGCAGCTCGGCCACCGCCGCGTCCGAGGCGTTCACGCCGAGCGCGACCCGGGCCGGGTCCCCGGGCAGCACCGCCATGAACGCGAAGACCAGCACCGAGCTCACCACAAGGCTGACCAAGAACACTGCCGCGCGCTCGATCAGGCGGAGAATCATCGCGCGAGCTTGGAGAGATCGAAGTTCTCGGTGATCGCGTTCGTCGGCAGGCCCTTGATGTTCTTGTCCGCGACCACCAGGTTCGGCAGCAGGAACAGCCAGTCGCCCGCGGCCTGTTCGGACAGCCGGCGCGCCGCCTTCTTCATGTTGTCGACCTGCGCGGCCTCGTCCCCGGTGTCCGCCGCGGCCAGGTAGCCCTGCAGCGTCGGGTCGTCGTACCGGGTGTAGTACTTCGCGTTGAAGACCGCACCGAGGTCGCGCGGCTCGACGTGCGCGATGATCGACATGTCGTAGTCGGCGTTCTTGAAGACCGTGGTCAGCCAGGCCGCCGGGAACTCGAGCTGGTCGATCTTCACCTTCAGCCCCGCCTGCTCCAGCTGGCTCTTCACCACCTGGCCGCAGGACGTTGCGTAGGGCAACGTCGGCAGCCGGAGCCGGAGCGTCTTCCCGGCCGCACCCGACGCCTGCAGCAACGACTTCGCCTTCGCCAGGTCGTACGGCGCGACGCCGGTGAGGTCCTCGTACCACGGGTCCGTCGGCGGGACCATGCTGCCGATCAGCTTGCCGCGACCGGCCCAGCAGGTGTCCAGCAGCGCCTTGTGGTCGATCGCCATCCGGATCGCCTGCCGGGTGCGGAGGTCCTTGAACACCGGAGCCGCGTTGTTGAAGGACAGCAGCACCTCGCCGTTCGTCGTCCCCTCGATCACCTGGTACTTGGCGTTGCTGGTGAACTGGCTGAGGGCCTCCGGCGCCTGCACGGTGCCGATCACGTTGATCGTGCTGGTGAGCAGCGCGTTGTTCAGCGCGGTCGCGTCCTTGAAGTACTTCAGCGTGATCTGCTGGAAGAACGGCTTGCTGCCCCAGTAGGCGTCGTTGCGGTTCAGGACGATCGAGTCGCCGCGGTTCCACTTCGAGAACTTGAACGGGCCGGTGCCGATCGGAGCGGTCGCCAGCGCGCTGACGCCGCTCTCCGAGAACATCGCGCCGATCCGGGTCGTCATCCGGAACAGCCAGTCGTTGCTCGGCTTGGCGAGCGTCACCTGCAGCTGGGTCGGCGACAGTGCCTTCGCCTGCGCGACGACGTCCATCGCCGACTTCAGCGACGTCGTCCACGCCGGCTTCACCCGGTTGATGCTGAACACCGCGTCGTTCGCGGTGAACTGCTTGTCATCGGTGAACTTCGCGTTGTCGACCAGGTCGAACGTGTACGTCTTGCGGTCCGGCGACACCGTCCACGACTTCGCCAGCGACGGCACGATCTTGCCGGAGTCGTCCTGCTTGACCAGCGTCTCGTAGACGTTGCCGAGCAGCACCTGCGGGATCGCGGCACCGTCGGTGGTGGTGAAGTCCAGGCTGGCCGGCTCGGCCACCAGGCCGATCGACAGGTTCTGATCACCACCCGGGGAGCTGCCGGACGACGTACTCGACCCGGCCGAACAGGCGCTGACGGCCAGCAGCGCCGCCGCGGCGAATGCGACCGCACGGGTGGGAAACTTCACGCGAACTCCTCCAGTGCTTCGGACTGTCGCCGCATTCTGACGAGCCACCCCCGCCGGGCCGACCCCGGCCACGCCGGTACGGCGGACTTCGCCGTCCAGCTGTGACTGGTCAGACCAGTGGACTAGGTATCAGTGGGCCACTAGGTTTGTCGCACCACACCGCGCTGTCAAGGCGATTGGGGGCGCATCGGATGACAAACAATTCACACAGCACTTCACGGGGCAGTTCTGAGGGCCCGCGGTTCGAGCCCGTGCAGCCTGTGCGCGCGTACCAGCGGATCGTCGAGCAGGTCGAGGACGCGCTCGCCCGCGGCGTCCTCACCCCGGGCCAGCGGCTGCCGAGCGAGCGGGAGCTGGTCGCACAGTTCGCGGTCAGCCGGTCCACTGTCCGCGAGGCGCTGCGGGTGCTGGAGAGCAACGGCGTGGTCCGGTCCCGGCCCGGCGACCCGAACGGTCCGGAGGTCCTGCCGTTCTCCCAGGCCGCGTTGCGCAAGCAGATGGTCCGGCTCGCCCGGGTCGACGAGCTGACCCTGAGCGAGCTGATCGGCTTCCGGATGATCATGGACGGCGCCGCCATCCAGGTCGCCTCCCGGCTGCGCACCCCGGAGCAGCTGGACGAACTCGAGGCGACCCTGGTCGCGATGCGGGAGGCGATCGACGTCGACTTCGACGCGTTCAGCCAGGCCGACCTGGCGTTCCACGAGCTGATCGCGCAGATCAGCCGGAACTCGCTGATCCAGATCTGCAACGAGGTGGTCCGCGGCGTCGTCCTCGGCCTGATCTCCGACAAGATCGCGCACGCGCCGAACGGCCGTGCCCTGATGCTGGAGTCGCTGCACCACCACGCCGAGGTCGTCGATGCGATCCGGGCCGGCGACGGTCACGCCGCCGCCCGGCTGGCTCGGCAGAACATGTTCGACTACTACGCCGGGTACGTGCCCGACTCCGAGCAGGAAACCTTGCGTGCGCTCGTAGAGGACTGACGAAGACCGTGGCATTCTGACGGAATTCGGTTCACTGCTGTGGGGGGCACCGCGTGAGCAAACCTGCGATTCTCACTGTCGACGACGACCCGATGGTCTCCGCGGCCATCTCCCGGGACCTGCGCCGCCGGTACGGCGACGACTACCTGGTGGTCCGGGCGACCTCGGGCGACCAGGCGCTCGCCGCGCTCACCAAACTCGCCCTGCGCGGCCAGGCGATCGCGCTGATCGCCACCGACCAGCGGATGCCCGGGATGACCGGCATCGAGCTGCTCGAACGCGCCCGCGAGCACGCCCCGAGCGCGAAGTACCTGCTGCTGACGGCGTACGCCGACACCGAGGTGGCGATCCGGGCGATCAACGACATCGGCCTGGACTACTACCTGCTGAAACCCTGGGACCCGCCCGAGGACCAGTTGTTCCCGGTCGTCGACGACCTGCTCGGCGACTGGCAGCACGCCAACCCCGAGCACACCTCCGACGTCCGTGTGATCGGCAACCGCTGGTCCGACCGCGCCCACGACATCAAGACCTTCCTGGCCCGCAACCACGTCCCGTACCAGTGGTACGACGTGGACCGGGACGCCGAGGGCAGGCGCCTCAAAGACCTCGCCGACGCCGCGGACACCGACCTCCCGCTGATCCTCACCCCGGAGGGCGACACGCTCCGCTCCCCCGCCGTCCTCGACCTTGCGTCCGCGCTCGGCCTCCGCACCCGAGCCGAGCAGCCGCTGTACGACGTCTGCATCGTCGGCGGCGGACCGGCCGGACTCGCCGCCGGCGTGTACGCCGCGTCCGAGGGCCTGAGCACCGTGATCGTCGAGCGCGAGGCACCGGGCGGCCAGGCCGGCCTGAGTGCCGCGATCGAGAACTACCTCGGCTTCCCGCGCGGACTCACCGGCTCGGATCTCGCCCAGCGCGCGGTCGCCCAGGCCTCGCGGTTCGGCGCCGAGATGGTGCTCGCCCGAACGGTCGTCGGTCTCGAGTCCCGCGGCCCGGTGCACGCCGTACTGTTCGAGGGCGCCGGCGAGATCGAGGCCCGCGCGCTGATCGTCGCGACCGGCGTCTCGTACCGCAGCCTCGACGTCGAGGGCCTCGGCGACCTCACCGGGCGCGGCGTCTACTACGGCGCGACCGCCAGCGAGGCCAGCCAGGTCCAGGGCGACGAGGTGTACATCGTCGGCGCCGCGAACTCGGCCGGCCAGGCGGCGCTCAACCTCGCCCGCTACGCCAAGCGGGTCGTCCTACTCGTCCGCGGCACGTCGCTGGAGAGCTCGATGTCGCGGTACCTCGTCGACAAGATCAGCAAGGCGACCACCATCGAGGTGCGCTGCCGGACCGAGGTGACCGGCTGCCGCGGGGACGACCATCTCGAAGGCCTGACGCTGACCGACCGCGCTTCCGGCCGGGTCGACGAGGTGCCGGCTAGCTGGCTGTTCATCTTCGTCGGCGCGATCCCGCACACCGACTGGCTCGGCGACGCCGTCGCGCGCGACACCAAGGGCTTCGTCGTCACCGGCCCCGACCTGGTCACACTCGGACGGTGGCCGCTGCCGCGCACGCCGTACGCGCTGGAGACCAGCGTGCCCGGGGTGTTCGCCGCCGGTGACGTGCGGCTCGACTCGATGAAACGGGTGGCCTCGGCGGTCGGCGAGGGCGCTATGTCGATCTATCTCGTCCACCGCTACCTTGCGACCGTCTGATGCGCGCCGCGGACCTGCGCGACATCCCGCTGTTCGCGGGCGTGAGCGACGCGCAGCTCGAGGAGCTGATCGCCGGGAGTACCGCCGTACCGATCGAGCTCGGCACGGATCTCTTTCACGAAGGTGAGCCGGCCGACTTCTGGTGGGTGCTCGTCGACGGCGCGATCGCGCTGCACCGCAAGATCGGCCGCGAGGACACCGTGATGGGCAAGATGGACGTCCCCGGCCGCTGGGCAGGCGGGTTCCGCGCCTGGGACGAGCACGGCCTCTACCTCGCAAGCGGCCGCGGCGTCGCGGAGGGCCGGGTACTGCGGGTTCCCACCGACCTCCTGCGGGAGCGGATCGACGCCTGGTTCCCGCTCGCCGGGCACCTGATCAAGGGCGTGTACGGGACCGCCCGCGCGATCGAGTCGACGGCCCGGCAACGCGAGTCGCTGATCACGCTCGGCACCCTGGCCGCCGGACTCGCGCACGAGATCAACAACCCAGCCGCGGCGGCCTCACGGTCCGTCAGTGCGCTCGACACCGCCTGCGTCGCGCTGCTGTCGGCGCTGCGCCGGCTCGCTGAGGGCGACGTGACAGCCGCGCAGTTCAGCGCGCTGGACGAGCTCCGGCTCGAGCTCGGCTCCGGTACGGCGGTGCCGGACCCGGTCGATCTCGCCGACTACGAGAACCTCATTTCCGACTGGCTCGACGACCGTGGCGTCGGGCAGTCGTGGTTCATCGCGCCGGCACTCGCCGCGGCCGGTGCGACCACCGAGTGGTGCGAGCGCGCCGCCGACGTACTCGGAGACGCGCTGGAGGCGGGTCTGGCGTGGGTGGCCAGCACCCTGTCCGCGGCGACGTTGCTCGGAGAGGTCAAGGAGTCGACGCGGCGGATCACCGAACTGGTCGCCGCGGTCCGGTCGTACTCACAGATGGATCGCGGCTCGATCCAGACCATCGACGTGACCGAAGGCATCGAGAGCACGCTGGTGATGCTCGGGCACAAACTCCGCGGCGGCGTCGAGGTGGTCCGCTGGTACGGCGCCGACGTACCGCGGATCGACGCGTACGCCGGGGAGCTCAACCAGGTGTGGACGAACCTGATCGACAACGCCGTCGACGCGATGGACGGCACCGGCACGTTGCGGATCGCGACCCGGACCGAGGACGACCGGATCATCGTCGAGTTCACCGACACCGGCGCGGGGATGCCGCCCGAGGTCGCGGCGCGCGCGTTCGAGCCGTTCTACACAACCAAGGACGTCGGCAAGGGCACCGGTCTGGGGCTCGACATCGCGCAGCGGATCGTGGCCGAACACCACGGCGGCACGATCGCCATCACCTCACGACCCGGTGAGACCACGCTGCAGGTGCGGTTGCCCCGGCAGCCGCCCGGCTGACCGGTACCGAAGAACGGGTAGTGACGGCGAACGACAGGAGGTAGCGCCGGTCTGCCAGGAGTCCGCCCACTCCGGCGTCGCACTACCCCCCGTCGTTCGGTACCGGCCTCAGGTGTCGTGCTCGAGGATCCGAACCCTCGGCACCTTCAGCAGCTTGCGGGCCTTCGCGATCCAGTCCGAGCACAGGAAGGCCGCGGCGGTCTCAGGCCAGGCCACCACCACGACGTCGTGGCTCCCGGTGGTCTTCACCATCTGCATGAGTGCCAGCAGCACCTCGCCGTGCGTGATGGAGACGTGCACCGGACAGCGGCTCGCGTCCCGGAGCCGGCGGGAGCTGTGCTCGATCACCGAGGCGAGGTCGACGTCCGGGTCGGCGAGTGTCGCCGTCGGTGTTCGGCTCGGTGTTCGGCTCGGTGTTCGGCTCGGTGCCGGCGGGCTGACGCGCGCCGACGGGCCGGTCGCGGAGCCGACCACGGACGCCGAGCCGGTGAGACCGGCAACGTCCGCGAACGACGAGCCGAGCAGCGCCATCGGGCCGCCGAACCCACGCTCCGGATGGCTGGAGACCAGCAGGTGGTACTCCACAGGTTCTTCGAGTTTCGCGTGCAGGGCGGCAACGCGGCGCGCGTCGCCCTCACTCATCTCATGCTCGATGAGCACCACCACGTCGTACGTCATTCGTGGCTCCCTTCGCAGTCAATTCCGTTGTACTCCTGCACCGGACCGCGCCAAAGGAAGGCCCGCGCGTCCGTCACGGAATTGTCAAAGTCCTCTCAGGTTCTCCCCAGACTCGCCCGAGCGAAGGTGACGGGTAGCTCAGGCCGCGCCGACACTGGCGCGGGCGCGGCTGTCAGGCGCCAGTTCGGCCAGCAGATGCGGCGCGTCGATCAACGTGAGGCTCGCGCCGTCCAGCAGGCGCGGATGCAGCGCGTAGACTTCCGTCCCCGGTCGTGGAGTGACGTCGCCGGCCAGCACGGCGACGAAGTCGGACCGGTGCGCGGCGTCCTCGTCCCACCGTCGATCAGGCTCCCGGCGGGCGATCACCCGGCGCGCGAACGTCGTCAGGTCCTCGGCCGGGTCGCGCAGGTAGCCGACCACGGACCCGTCGGCGCAGCGGACCGCGATCTCTTTCGTGCGCGCGGCGGCGTGCCAGCAGCACAGCTCCCACAGGCTCACGCGGTCCCCCGCGCCGTGGACCTCTTCGAGCGTGGCGGCCATCAGCCCGAGCCGACCGCCGTACCGCGCGATACTGTGGCCGTAGCCGGCGGCGCCGAGGTTCACGTCGTACCAGCGGAGTTCCTTGGTGTGCAGGTCGACGCCGAACGGCATCAGGATCTTCGCCGGCCCGGACAAGTCGAACCGGTCCGTAACCGCGGCCGGGTCGAAGAGGCCGTTCGGTTGCCGCATCACCCCGACGATCCCCCGCTCCAACTCCTCGAACGGTACGTCGTTGTAGCTGAACACCACCGGCAGCACATACCGACCGCCGACCCGGCGCACCGCGCGCAGATCGAGGTCCACGAACTCCGTCGACCCGTCCGGCCCGGGCGCCGACGTCAGGTCGCCGGAGTGCACCAGCGCGTCCTCGTCGAAGCGCAGCCGGGTGTAATCGCAGAGCCCGACGAACGCCCACTCCTCGTCGAACACCGCGACCGAGAGATCAAGATCGACTCGCCGGCCGCGCGGCTCGACCCAGTGCAGGAACAGTCGCAAGAGCTCGTCCTGCGGGATCGGCACCGCGCTCCCGCGCGTCATCCGCAGCCGGCTCGCCGAGGAGCTCCGCTCCGAACCGGGCGCGGCCAGGCGGACCAGTTCCTCGTCCAGGAACGCGCGCCGGCATCGCGGCAGGTCCGTTGCCCGCCGCAACATTTCTGTGGTGAGTACGCCGGCCAACTCGGCGCCGAGCTCGGCCGGCAACGGCTCGCGGTCGTCGACCGACGTCCAGATCCGGGTGGTCCCGCCGCGCGGGAAGAACAAGCGCAGATCGCCGGGCGGCGTCCGCACCTGGCCGAGCGCGGCCGTGACAACCGCCGGCGACACATCGGAGACCACGGTCGTCAATGCATCGACAAGGGCCGCATGCTGCTCAGGCGGCAGGGCACGCGCGAGGTGCACGAGGCGGCGCACCAACTCGCCCGGACGCTGGCGCAAGAGGTCGAGCGCCTGCCCCGGACGCCCGGAGGCGAAGGCCCCCTCGACCCGCGCGGCGTAGGTGCTCATCACCAGCCGTCCACTCTCCACCCGGACCAGCGGATGCCGCGACGCCTCCCCGGCGACCGCCCGCCCCGCCGCACTCCCCAGATCCAGATCGGTACGGCGGAGGATCGCGAACGCCAGCGCGGCGACCGGGAACCGAGTCGCGAACTCGAAGGGATGCAGGTTCTCGCCGATCCGCTTCCAGGCACGCTCGTGGCGGAGCATGTCCTCGACCAAGGTCTCGACCGGGAACCGGTCCAGCCGCCGCAGCACCAGCCGACGCGTTGCCCGAGGCAACGACGTTCGCCGGGCCGGCGGCGTCCGCAACCCCGGATCGGCATCCATCAGCGCGTAGACCACCCGCAGGACGTCGGTCGCGGTCGTGGCGCGCTCGAGCAGGTCCGGATCGTCGGCCAGGAAATGGGCGAGCACCAGCGCGCGGGTCTCCCGGACGGGGATGTCGTCGGGGAGCCAGGCCGGGGTCGCGCCGTGCAGCAGCACCTGCAGATCCGCGCGGTCCGCTGCAGACAACGGCGCGCGCCGAGCCAGCAGCCCGTCGATGGTCTGCCGCAGCGAGTCGGCTGTTGCCAGCGAGAGCAGCCGCAGCCGCTCCGAGCGGACGTGGGCCGGGTGCTCCTCGTCGGCGGCCGGCCTGAGGAACGGGTCGTCCGGGTCGATGCGCCGCAGGCACAACGGGCAGGCGCTGAGGTCGCTGCCGTCCCAGCAGGTGCGGCAGACCAGATGTGCGCACGGCGAGACGGCGTGCACGGAGGTGGTGTCACCGCAGAGCACACAGGGCTGGTCGGGCTCCTGCAGCAGGCGGGCGAAGACCCGGTTCAGATAGAAGGTCTCAGTGTTACCCGGGACGCTCTCCGGGAAGCCGCGGAACAGTGGGGTGTGCTCGGCGTCCTGACCGGACTCCGCGTCCAGCAGGTCGAGCAGCGTGGTGCCGAACCCGGCCAGTGCGGGGGCCGACAGCGCAGCGCAGTACCTGTAGAGGCCGACCGAGAGCAGGAAGCCGCGCTGGATCAGGTCGGCCTGGAGCGCGGACAGTCCCGCTTGGATGGTGAGCGGGCGGCGCAGCCACTGCCAGGCGGAGCGCCGGACCGGTGGGGTCAGTGCCGTGGCGTCGACAAGCCGCCGGCGTCGCAGCAGAATCGCGGCCTGCGGGTCTGCTGGCTGGTCGGGCATGGCGTCGTCCCCCTTGGGCGGTGGCGTCATCGACGAAGGCGCCAGGGGCGGAGAGCGGACGCGCTACTTGGCCTGGTGAAGGAGAAGGAAGCACGTCCAGGAGCCGCCCCTGGCACTGAGAACGCTACCGGGAGCCACCGACAGTTTCGGACGGCCCCGGGGCCGGATCGGCCCCACAAAGAAGAGCTCCGGTAGCAGGGTCGGGGCCGCCCCGCCCAGACCCCGCTACCGGAGATCTCCAGAGTAGAGCGTTCATCCAAATAGTGCTCCACCGGGTCCCCTGATCCGGCCCGAACTGGCACAGATGCGCCGCAGGCAAACCCTTGAACCAGGTTTCGACACCCTTGTGATCACAGCCGGGAGGTGTCACGCGACAGATTGTGGTTACGGTCGTGAGTATGTCGGTTGGGGTGAGCGAACGGGCGCGGTGGCGCGACGTCTTCGGGCACGGGGAGTTCCGGGCGCTGTTCCTGGCCGGAGTGCTGTCCGTGGCCGGCGACCAGCTCGCCCGCGTGGCCCTGTCGGTGCTGGTCTTCGACCGGACCAAGTCCGCCGGACTGACCGCGATCACCTACGCGCTGACGTACGTACCCGATCTGCTGTTCGGGCCGCTGCTGGCCGGGATCGCCGACCGGTTCCCCCGCCGTGGCGTCATGATCGTCACCGACCTCGCGCGGGCGATTCTCGTTGCAGCCATGGCGATCCAGGCCCTTCCGCTGGTCGTGGTGATCCTGCTGTTGCTCGCGTTGCAGGCGTTCGGCTCGCCCTTCAACGCGGCGCGTGGAGCGACGCTCCCCGCCGTACTGCCGGGTGACCACTACGTACTCGGCAAAGCCGCCAACGACATGGTCGTGCAGTTCAGCCAGGTGCTCGGGTTCGGGTTCGGCGGCGCCGTGGTGGTCGCTGTCGGTACTTCCGGCGGCCTGCTGCTCGACGCGGCGACCTTCCTCCTGTCGGCGGCTCTGATCGCTTTCGGGGTCCGAAAACGACCCGTCCCGACAAGTGGCACAGATGCGCCATCGACCGGCTACCTGAGCGACCTGAGGTCCGGCATCTCACTGGTCGCACGGACGCCGAAGCTCCGCGCGCTCGTCTTCCTCGCGACGATCGCCGGGTTCTACGTGACCGTGGAGGGCCTGGCAGTCCCGTACGCGCACCAGATCGGCCACGGCACCACAGCCGCAGGCATCCTGCTCGCTGCCAGTCCGGCCGGCTGTGTGCTCGGGATGTGGCTGATCACGCTGTGGACGCCTGAACGTCGGCTCCGGCTGATCGGACCGCTGGCGGTCGCGGCCTGCGTTCCGCTGGTGTTCTCCGTGCTCCAGCCGGGGCTGGCCGTGACTATCTGTCTCTGGGCACTGTCCGGAGTCGCCTCGGCGTACCACCTGCCGACGAGCGCGGCCTTCATCCAGGCAGTGCCCGATCACCAACGGGGCAAGGCGTTCGGCGTGGCCGGCACCGCGCTGAAAGGCAGCCAAGGCCTCGGCATTCTGCTCGCAGGCGTGCTGGCAGAGCCGCTGGGCGCCGCTGACGCACTCGCTGTGACCGGTGCCGCGGGTGCAGTACTCGCGGCCCTGGCGGGCGCCGCCTGGGCGCGCGCCCGCCGAATCGGCGGCGATTCCGGGAATCCCGGTACGGTAAATTCTCCGGCTCCCGGGTTTAACTCGTGAGCGAGTTCTCCGGAATGTAAGACACAGGTAAAGATTTACCTTTCGTCACCAATCGTTGCCGTTGGTGGCGGTCCGCGGCGCGAACCAGTCGTTACCGCCGGTGAACCAATCGTTGCCACCGCCGGTGAACCAGTCGTTACCCCCGGTGAACCAGTCGTTCCCGCCGCGGAACCAGTCGTTGCCGCCGGTGAACCAGTCGTTGCCGGTGCTGTTGACGCGCGCTGCCTTCTGCATGATTTCTCGACCCTTCTGAAGTGACCAACTGGTGGAATACCCCGACCATCGGGGTGACCTGACGTGAACAGGTCGTTACTATGAACGCATAACCGCTCAGATCGACTGCGTGTGAGGCTCAAATGATTCTGATCGGTCGGAGCAGTTGGGTGCCACCCCGGCAATGGAAGCTCTGGTCGCTACCGAGGTCTGCGCTCGGTTATGTGCTCGCGATTGATGTGATTGCGGTCACGATTACCACACTGGCGGTGCGGGGCACGCTGAGCGGGCCGAATTCCGGCGTCCGACACTCGGAGTGGGTGGCGTTCGTCGTGCTGGCCATCGCGTCGACCCTGCATCTGGAGTGTGCCCGCGGAATCGAGCGCCGACGCGAACTGGCAGCCAATACTTCTCCGCACACGAATCTCAAGTGCCTCTGGATCTTCGCGGCCCTGTTGCTGCTCCCGCTCTCGCTAGTGATCCCGCTGGTCGTGCTGGCCTACGCCTACTCGTGGTTCCGGGTGTACGGCCGGACCGTCGCGCACCGCAAGGTCTTCTCCACCGCGACCTACATCCTGGCCAGCGCTGCCGCTGCCGCCGTGCTGCGTGCAGGTGGTCTGCTGACCGAGCCACGGGTGCCGACCGGCCTCTGGTCATTGCTGGTCGTCCTGGCGGCGGCCGCGACCTGGTGGCTGGTGAACTACGCGCTGGTGATCGGCGCGATCATGCTGTCGAGTCCCGAGGCCACTGCGCGTGAAGCGCTCGGTGAGCTGTCGGACCAGCTTGTCGTTTGCGCCGGCCTGGGGCTCGGCGTAGCGATCGCTGCGGTGCAAACGTCGTACCCATGGGTCGTTCCGGTGCTCATGGTGACGGTCCTGGCGCTGCACCGCGATCTGCTGCTTCCGCAGTACCAGCGGGCGGCTGGCACGGATTCGAAGACCGGGCTGGCCACCTCGTCGTACTGGGCGACCGCAGTGCCCGCGGAGCTTGCCCGCGCGGACACTCTGCGCAGCACTGTGGGTCTGCTGATGCTGGACCTCGACAAGTTCAAGGAGATCAACGACACCTACGGTCACCCCGCGGGTGACGAGGCGCTGCGTGCGGTCGGTGCGGGCATCCGTGCGGAGGTCCGGCAGGGCGATCTGGTCGCCCGCGTCGGCGGTGACGAGCTGGCGGTGCTGCTGCCGGGTGCGTCCGAGGGCGAGGTGCTGGAGATCGCGGAGCGGATCAGAGAGCGGCTGGTGAGCCTCACGGTCGCAGTCAGTACGACGAACGGCGGCTCTGCTGCGATCACCGGCGTACCCGCATCGTTCGGTACGGCGATCTACCCGCACGTCGCGACGACCATGGACCAGCTCATCCTGGCGGCCGACGACGCACTGCTGACGGCCAAGCGGTCCGGGCGCAACCAGATCGTCGCCGCGCGCCCGCTTCCGCCGGCTGTCATGGAGCAGCCGGAGCAGTCGGACCGCACAGACCACTCCGGCCACCCGGTCACTGACTGACGCTGATCAGGGCCTTCCCGCGCAGTGTGCGGTTCTCCAGCGCCCGATGCGCGTCGGCGACGTGGTCGAGGTCGTAGACCTGGTCGACGACCGGTCTGAGATCGCCCGCGACTGCACGGGCGATCACGGCGGCGCCGCTGACCGTCGTGGTCGTCGTGTCGGCTCGGAGGTCCATGATGCCCTTCACCGTGACGCCCCGGCGCTCGGCCTCGGCCGGGTCGAAGGAAGCGAAACCGCCGCTCGGTGCACCGTGAGCCGAGAACCATCCGCCGTCCTTCACCACGCTGAACGCGGCCGCTCCCAGCTCGCCCCCCGCGCCCTCGAAGACGATGTCGGCACCGTTCACCAACTTCTCCCAAGACGGCTGCCCGTAGTCGATGAGTACGTCGGCACCTTGTGCCCGGCTCAGCTCAAGCTTCTCCTCGCCGCGCGCGGCCGCGATCACCCGCGCTCCGGCCGCGTGCGCCAACTGGATCAGTAGCAGACCCATACCGCCGGCGGAGGCCGTGATCAGCACGTCCTTGCCCGCCATCGACGGTGCGAGCTCCTCGAGCATGAGGGCCGTGAAGCCGTCGCCGTACACCGCGACCGCGGTCTGGAGGTCAAGCTCGGCCGGCACCTCGACAACGTCGGTGCCGGTCAGGGCCAGTTCGGCGTGACCACCGAAGCCGATCGTGCGGCCGACGACCGTCTTGCCGATCCACTCCGCCGGTACGCCAGGACCGACCGCGCGGACCCGGCCGCCGACGGTGTTGCCGGGCACGTACGGCGGCTCGACGTCGAAGAACTGACCGTGCTGACCGCGGCGGATTGCGGTCTCGACGAAGATGACGTCCGCGGTGTGAACCTCGACCAGCACCTGGCCGTCGGCCGGCTCGGGATCCGGCAGGACACGGGTCTCGATCACGTCGGGGCCGCCGAACGCGGCGACTACTGCTGCGCGCATATCTGAACTCTTTCTCGTGGTTCCCTCGGATCTCCGAGAGTGCAACCTCAACGTTGGTTCAGGTCAAGCCCGGGATTGTCGGCGGTCCGGCGTACTGTGCAGGGCATGCTCGACGCCGTCTTCGTCCCCGCCGACCCGCCCCGCGCGGGCCGGCTGGCGCTGTACGGGGACCTGACCGCCGCGGGCGAGACCGCGGACGGGACGGTGGATCTCGTCCTCCCGCGCGGCAGCACGGTCCGGCGTACGACGGTTCCTGCGCGGCTGCTCCGGATCTCCGAGGTCCTCAGTCGGCTGACCACGCTCGATGGAGTAGAGGGGAGCTTCGCGGCCTGGCGGGCGGCGGGGCTGGCTGGGCTGGTGTTGATCGGGCGTGGGCGTCTGGTGCCGGATCAGAGCGCGGAGGGGTACGGCGCTTGGCGGGTGGCACCGCTCGATCCGCTCGACCGCGCTTGGCTGCGCAACCTGAGCGCCGCGATGCCGGCGTACGGGCATGCCCTTCCCATCGAAGGCACCCGCCCGGTGCGGCTCGTCGATCCGGAGCAGCTCGTGCGCGCGTTCTGGGACGCGCTCGCCGACGCTCTGGTCCGCACACCCGCCGCAGCCGTCGCCACCCGTCCCGGCGCCACCCCCTTCGCCGCCATCGACCCCACGCCCCTCCCCGACCCCACCACCTGGCTCGAAGAAACCGCCCTAGCCGAAGAAGCCGGCGCCCGCCTCGTCCTCCGCATCGAGCCGCCCGACTCGCCTGATGAGGCCGTCGAGGTGCAGGATGTGGAGAATTTTCGGGCGGTGTTGCAGTTGCGGAGTGGGGTGGATCCGAGTCTGTTGGTGGATGTCGCGGACCTGTGGAACGCGCCCGCCGCCGTCCTCACCGCGCTCGGTGAACGCGCCGAAACCGACCTCCTGCTCGCGCTCCGCCGCGGCGCGCGAGTTTGGCCGCCGCTCGGTTCCGCCCTGCGCGACGCCGCCCCCGAAGAGGTCCCGATCGACGACGAGGCGCTCGAGGAACTCGCCGAAGGCAGCACGGCCCTCGAAGGCGCCGGCATCGAGGTCCTCTGGCCGACCGAGCTCTTCGCCGGCGAACTCGCGGTCCGCGGCACCGTCGCCACTCCGACCCCCGGCGCGATCACCGGCCCCGATTTCAGCCTGAACGATCTCGTCGCGTTCCGCTGGCGCCCGACTCTCGACGGCGCCGACCTGACCGAGGCCGAGGTCGCCGCGCTGGCCGAGGCGAAGCGCCCGATGATCCGGATGCGCGGCCGCTGGATCCGCGTCGACCAGGACGTCGTACGACGACTCCGCGCCGGCTCCACCCGCGAGCTCACCGGCGCGGAAGCGCTCGGCGCCGCCTTGACCGGGACGATCGACATCGACGGCGAGCTCATCCCGTTCGACGCCGACGGTTCGCTCGCCGCGATGCTCGCCCGGCTCCGCACCACCGAGGAGCCGGCGCCGTTCACCGACCCCGTCGGCCTCCGCGCCACTTTGCGCGACTACCAGCGCCGAGGCGTCGCCTGGATGGCGCAGCTCGCCAACCTGGGCCTCGGCGGATGTCTCGCCGACGACATGGGCCTGGGCAAGACGATCCAGGTGATCGCGCTGCACCTCCAGCTCGAGCGCCGCGGCCCCACGCTCGTCGTCTGCCCGTCCACATTGCTCGGCACCTGGGAGCGCGAGTTCGAGCGATTCGCGCCCGACGTACCGACCCGGCGCTACCACGGCGCCGGCCGGACCCTCGGTGACCTGGCCCCGGACGAGGTCGTGCTCACGACGTACGGCGTGGTGCGTCAGGACCACCGTCTGCTCGGTGAGGTGGCGTGGGGCCTGGCCGTCGCGGACGAGGCCCAGCACGCGAAGAACCCGTTGTCGCGCACCGCCCGCGCACTCCGGACGTTGCCGTCAGCAACCAGAATCGCGCTCACCGGGACCCCGGTGGAGAACCGGCTCTCCGAGTTGTGGTCGATCCTCGACTGGTCGGCGCCCGGTCTGCTCGGGACCCTCGACCGGTTCCGCCACGACGTCGCCGTACCCGTGGAGCGGTTCCAGGACGAGGAGGCGACCGCGCGGCTCGCCCGGGTGACGCGGCCGTTCCTGTTGCGCCGCCGGAAGAGCGATCCGGGGATCGCCCCGGAGCTGCCCCGGAAGTCCGAGCACGACGTCGTCGTACCGCTCACGACCGAGCAGGCCACGCTGTACCAAGCGGTCGCGAAGGAGACGCTCGCCAAGATCGAGTCGGCCGAGGGGATCGCCCGGCGCGGGCTGGTGCTGAGTCTGCTGACGCAGTTGAAGCAGGTCTGCAACCATCCGGCGCAGTTCCTGCACGAGCCCGGTCCGCTGGAGCGGCGGTCGGGCAAGCTCGCCGCGCTCGACGAACTGCTCGACGTGATCCTGGCCGAGGGCGAGTCGGTGCTGATCTTCAGCCAATACGTCGAGATGTGCCGGCTGATCGAGGCGCATCTGGCAGCGCGGCAGGTGAAATCGTTGTTCCTGCACGGCGGGATCGGGGTGCGGAAGCGCGAGCAACTCGTCGAGGAGTTCCAGTCCGGCGCGGCGCAGGTGTTCCTGCTGTCGTTGAAGGCCGGCGGAGTCGGGTTGACGCTGACCCAGGCGACGCATGTCGTGCACTACGACCGCTGGTGGAATCCCGCGGTCGAGGATCAGGCGACGGACCGCGCGTACCGGATCGGCCAGGACCGGCCGGTGCAGGTCCATCGGCTCGTCACCGAGAACACGTTGGAGGACCGCATCTCGACGGTCATCAACGCGAAGCGCGACCTCGCCGACGCGGTCGTCGGGTCGGGCGAGGCGTGGTTGAGCGAGCTTTCGGACGCGGAGCTCACCGAGCTGGTCGAGCTGTCGACCGGTCCGGCCAAGTCGGGGTCGGCGAGTGCCTACAACCCTTCTGCGGTGGGGAAATCCGATGCCTGACGAGGACCGGGTGCCGTGGCAGGGCTGGCGACGGAAGGGCGAGGACGCGGGGTTGCCCGCCGCCAAAGGTCCGGGCAGCAGACGGACGTTCGGAGCGACGTGGTGGGGGCGCGCATGGTTGGAGGCGCTCGAGCAACGGGCCCGGCTGGATCCAGGGCGGCTGTCGCGCGGGCGGTCGTACGCGCGGCGTGGCAGTGTGCTGGAGCTGACGGTCAAGCCTGGCGAGGTCGAGGCGGTCGTCCAGGGCAGCCGCGTCACGCCGTACCAGGTGACGGTCCGGATCCGGGCGTTCGATCGCGACGAGTGGGACGCCGTACTCGCGATCGTGTCGGCGCAGATCGGGCGGGTGGCGGCGTTGCTCGACGGGGAGCTGCCGCCTGAGGTCGTGGACGATGTCCGCGCTGCTGGGTTGGATCTGCTGCCGGGGGCCGGTGAGGTTCTGACGCACTGCACGTGCCCGGATTTCGCCGTACCGTGCAAGCATTCCGCGGCCGTCTGCTACCTGATCGCCGACGCCTTGGACGACGACCCGTTCGCCCTCCTACTCCTCCGCGGCCGCCGCAAGGACGAACTCCTCACCATCCTCCGCTCCCGCCGCGCCACCACCTCCGCTCCTCCGTCGGCACCCCGCACTCCCGCCCCACCCGGCATCCCAGCCATAGCCGCCTTCGCCCGCCACCCGCCCACCAAATCCACCGAGCAGGTTGCCGGTGTGGTGCCGGTGCCGGCGCCACCGCGTCCGCTGGCCGGGCCCGGTGTGCCCGCAGCGGTTCGGGTCCTGGACCCACCCCGCTCCTCCGGCGTCGACGTACGCGACCTCGTGGCCCTCGCGACCGACGCCGCCCGCCGAGCCTGGGAGCTCGCCTCCGGCGACGGCGACGGCGGCCTGACCCTCACCTTCGAACAGGACCTCGCCCGCCGAGCAGCCGACGTCCTGGGTACGCCGACCCTCGCCGACCTCGCGCACCGCGCCGGCATCTCGGCCCGTCAACTCACCACCTGGGCCACCGCCTGGCGCCAAGCCGGCCGCGGCGGCCTAGCCGTCACCGTCGACGCACCCCACGACGTCACGCCCGAAGCCCTAACCGAAGCCCTAGAAGCCCTCCCCACCGCCACCACCGAAGCCAACCGCGTAACCACCGGCAAGCTCCAACTACGCCTCGGCCACGACAACCTCTGGTACCGCTTCGACCAACAATTCAACGACTGGACCCTCACCCGCCCACCCGCTCCCAACCCCCAAGACCTCCTCTGAGCACCCCCAGCACGCGCCAAACCTCAGGTCCCGCAGCGGCCGCGTCACCCGCACCGCCCGCCTGGCACCAGCCACCCGCCACATCCGCCGAAACAGTCGTCAGCTCTCGGGACCGGAGACCCCCAACGGTGTCCGGACACAGGCAATAACAGGTCCCCAGACACCATTTCCTGTCCCCAGTCACCACATGCGGCGGCCGTAGGAGGTCCACGCCGTACGACGAGATGCGCCCGATCCCTATCGTGGTGCTCGCGCGCGCCATCCCTCCGGCTTACTCCTGAGCCGCTGCCTTACTCCTGAGTGCTGCGGGCGGTGATGAAGGCGTGGGTTATGCGGGTGATGAGGGCGTACGGGATGGGCTGGGTGAGGGGGAACTTGAGGGTGCCTTTGCCGGAGCGGTAGGGCTCGAGGGCGGCGGTCAGGGGCTCGTCGGCGGGTGGGATCGGGTACAGGGCGATGTGGGACTTCCAGCCGCTGAAGTGGACGAGGGCGGTGCCGTCGAGGGTGATCGTGGGGATCTGGTAGCTGATCTTCTCCCCCGCACCCGGGTGCGGCCGCGTGGATGGTCCGCCGTACCTCCTCCAGTACCTCGCGGACTTCCGGAGGGTACGACGCGATGTACTCGTCGACCGTCTCGAATTTCTCAGCCATTCGACTGTCCTTCCGTCAGCGGAACGAACGGCATCGGTTCGGGTGTCGGGGACCCGTCCCAAGGCTCGTCCAAGGGTGTCGGCCGCCATTTCCACGAGTCTCGCGCGGGAGTGCCCGGGACCGCAGCGCGACCGGTGAGCCGCCGAAGTTCCAGCCACGCGTCGTCGGCCACCCGCGGCTCGTGAGGGAACAACCGTGTCAGCACTCGCTCACACACGTCGGTCGGCGGCGACAGCGTGCAATCGAGACCGGTCGCAAGATCCTCGCCATGCACCAGCATCTCGACACACCCCATCCCGGCGAACCCTTCCGGATCGCCGTACCCAAAGGGATGGAAGGCCCGAGTATCAGGCGAACTCGCGTAAACCACGCGTGCGAGGATCCTCCCCGCCGCCTCCACGAAGTCGAGTACGCCGGCCGGTGGAGCCAGCTCCTGCGGCCGGGCGAACCACCGCACGTACTGCGTCCGCGCCCCCACCACGAGCTGCGACGCCCAGTGCAGTTGGGCCTGACCGATGTGCTGAGCCGTGTCGCGGCAACTCCACTCGATCGAGCCGGCCCTGACGTGCCAGTCCGCGTCCGTCGCCGGCCGGAGCGCCTCGACCACACAGTCGGTTGCCGCCTCGAGGTCTTCCGCCGTCACCATTCCTGGTCCCTTCGCCGGATTCGCCACTCAGTGTGACGGTCCGGCCGGACGAAAAACAGTCTGTTGCGCGGCGCCCCTTTTTGTCATAGATAGAAGGAAGGGCGGGTTACCCCCGACGGCGCAGCGAGGTGTGCTTCTCCAGCTCGGCGACCAGGTGCTCGGCGATCGTCGCGTGACCGGCGACTGTCGGGTGGACGAGGTCGGTGCAGTCGTCCTCGCTGATCCAGCCGGTCGAGTCGATGCAGACCAGGTTCGGGTCGTCGAGGGACTTCACCGCGGCGTGGATCGTCTCCGCGTGCTTCCCGTTGAACGGCGTGAGCGACACGATCGTCGTCCCCGGGTACGCCGCGCGCACCCGGCGTACGTAGTCGGCGTACTCCTCGATGTCCAGCGTCGGGTCGTTCACCCCGAGGTTGATGACGACGACGTCGGACGCCTCGACCCGCTCGGCCGGTGAGCCGGCGAAGTTCCAGCCGAACGAGTCCACACCGGCCGGCACCTCACCGTTCCCCGGCTTGCTGATCCCCTGACTCCCGAACCCGACCTGGTACGACGTCGCGCCGAACGCCCGCGCGGTCAGATACGCGTACGACGTCGTACCGTCCGCGCCCTCCGACTCGGGATGCGTGCTGAGCGACCGCACGCCCTGCGTGATCGAGTCGCCGTAGAACTCCAGCCGCGGGCCGCTCGGCCGGCCGCTCAACCGCAGTACCGACCTCGTGTCGAGGACCAGCCCGGCGAACACGACCGCGCACCCGAACGGCGGGGTCCACCGGTTGGCGTGCTCGTTGACGTCCTTCACCACGACGGTCACGTGGTGCCGGCCGTCCGCCGCGGACAGCTCGACGACCGGCTCCTCGATGACGTGCAGCTCGGGCTCGCCGTCGTCGACCGTGATCCACAGGTGCGGCGCGACCGTCAGACCGTCGGTGTCGAACAGCAACTGCAGCCGCTCACCCGCGTACGAGAACGAGATCCGCGACCCGGAGTTCACCGTGATCGCGACGCCGGGCTGGTGTCCCCACTGTCCTTCCAGGACGATGCGCGGATCGGACGGGGCGACGACCTCGCCAGGCTCGAACGGCACGAGATGCTCCTCTTCTTCGACGGCGGCGCCAATCCCAGCCATTCTGCCTGGCGCCTCACCAACCTTCCTTCCGAGCCCGCGCCTCGAACAGCAGGATGCCCGCGGACAGCGCGACGTTGAGCGAGTCGGCCTGCCCGAGCATCGGGATCGACACCGCGTCGAACCCCTCCGCGTGCCACTGCTTCGACAGCCCCGAGCCCTCCGACCCGACCACGAAAGCCGTCGGGCCGTCGTACTGCGGAACTCGGTAGGTACCGGTCGCCGCGGGGTCCGCGAGGTGGACGCGGAAGCGGTGACTCCGCAGCCAGTCCGCCGCGGCCGGGATGTCGTCGAACTCCACGATCGGCGTGGACAGGACGGTGCCGCGACTCGCGGAGTACACGGCCGGATGGGTCGGGCGGGCGCGGCGACTGGTCAGGACGAGACAGTCGACGTTGGCGGCGTCCGCGGTCCGGATCAGGGTGCCGAGGTTGCCGGCGTACTCGACGCCGTCCGCGACCAGGACCAGGGACCGGCTGGTGAACCGGAGCGCCTGCGACCGCCATTCCGGAACGCGGGCGATCGAGATCAGGCCGTCGGACCGCGTCTTGCGGGACAGCCGGGCGAGCAGCTTCTCCGAGATGCGGTACACCTCGGTGGCTCGGGCGGCGATCCGGTCGATGTCCGTCGTACCGGCCTCGGGACACCAGAAGAACGTGTCGATGGTGGTTGCCGTGGTGAGCAGGCGGTCGTGTTCCCAGGCTCCTTCGACCATGATGCGGCCGGGTGAACCGTCCTTCCGCAGGGTGAGCAGGTCACGGACACGGGGGTGTTGCGCGCCTACGGTGCGCGCGTGGTGCACAGTCATGTGCAGAGCTCCGAACGGAGAGAATCAGCAAGCGCGCCGGGGACCCCGCGACAGGGCCCGCACCGGCGGGGCGACGCCTGAACGGCGCCGTGGTTCTGACGCGGCCTTCCCGACCGCGTCAGCCAAGGATTCTCATCACACTCCGGATGCTAGGCACCCGCGACAGTGCCGTCACCCGGTTTTCCACAGGCGGGCGGGGCGTGAGTTTTGGTCTGTCGGCGGCGGTGGTTAGAGTCCTTTTCTCTGGTAGCCCCGGTCGCTATCACACGGGAGGGAGTGCGGATGGACGCGACACTGCTCGACGCCGAAGCCGAAGCGGCTGTGCTGCGCGTCTACCGTCAGGTGTTCGCCGTGCTCGCCCGCGAGGCCGGCGCGATGATCGTCGATCCCGACCTGCTGGACGTCGACCAGGCGATCCTGGACGCGTTCGCCGAGGCCGGCAGCGACGGTCTGACCGTGGAGCAGGCCACGCTCGCCTGCCGCGCGTATCCGCACGACGTGATCGTCCGCCGCTTCGACGTCCTGCGGCAGTACGGCGCGATCACCAAACTCGTCGACCGTCCGAACGAGCTGCGGCACCGCGCGGCGTTCGCGCCGTACGTGATGCTGATGTTCCTGCGCCGGATGTCGGTGCAGGGCGGTCAGGCCGAGTTGCACCAGCTGCTCACGCTCGAGGCGCACAGCGTCAGTGACCCGCAGGCGACCGCCGACGACGGCAAGGCCTCGATCGGCCGGCTGACCAAGGTCTTCCGCCTGCTCGGCAACGAGCTGGCCATCCTGGTCTCGACCAGTACGACGGCGCAGCTCCGGGAGAACGCCCAGCTCGCCTGGGGCAACGAGCGCCTCATCGAGCAGGCCGAGAAGGTGCACCGGCTCGTCCTCGGCCGCTGGCCCGAGCTGCATCGCGACTGCACCTCGCTCCGGATGGCCCTGGCCGCGTACGCCGACGCCGTCCAGCTCGCCGCGGGCCGCCTGGTCGAGCGAGCCGGTACGACGCGGGCGCTCGGTCTGCTCCCGATCGAGACGTGGCTGACGTTCAGCCGGAGCAGCGAACCAGAGACACTCGCCGCCGTACTCGACGGTCTGCTGTTCGATGCCGCCGCGCCGGACTTCTCCGCGCAGACGATGGTCGAGGCGGTGGAGACCGGACGCCGCAGCGGTACTGCGCGGATGGCGCCACCACGACCAACAGCCGACGCCGAAGCGCCTGAGTCCGCTGCCGCGACGGACCGCGAGGACTTGCGCGCCGAGGCCGACCGGGTGCTGGCCGGTCGACCAGCGGTGGACATCGTCGAGGTCATCGACGCGGCCGGCGACTGGATCACCGCGCGCCGCGTGCTCGCCGAGCTGACCGCAGCACATCTGCACGACGAACTGGACTACGAGCTGGTCTGGTCCGACGGAATGCGGATCGACCCGACGGCAGGAACGCCGTGGGCCACCGAGGGCGTGTTCCGCCGGGTGACCCGATGAGCGAGGCGGTCGAGCGGCGGCTGTACAACGCGATCTGGTGGGCCAAGGTGCAGTCCGCCGGCCCGCTCGAGGTCGACCCCGATACTCCGGCCGTCGCCGGTCTCACCCGGGCCGCGGCTCCGGACGGCGCGACCGTCTGGCTCGTGCCGACGCTCCCGTCCGGCGCGGGTCACGGCGTCCTCGAGGAGCTCGGCGCTCCCCCGGTCGCCGTCGAGCAGCCGAACGAGACGGCCCGTTTGCTGGCGATCTGTGTCGCCTGCTGCTGGACGGACCGCAGCGCGCCGGCCTGGCCGGGCACGACCGGCACCCTCGCGCAGGTCAGGTCCGTGTACGCCGGGATGCGCGGGCGCGCCGAACAGTCGAGCGATCTCACCCTGATCATCGGCAGCCTGCGCCGCCTGCACGCGACGCATTGGATCCGCTGGGACGAGAAGAACGCCGAGGTCCGGCTCGGCCCGCGAGTCATCACCTGGACCGCAGCCGACCTCTCCACCCTCCGCGACCTCTGCCGCCACCTCCCCGACCCGCCCACCCCCATCCTGTCGACCCACCAGGCGGAACCGCCCCCGGCCGACGCGCTCCCCGACGCCGCGCTCGCTGACGGTGTCTCCTCCGATGAGTTGGAGGTGCCGGATGAGTGAGCAGCATGCGTTGTTCGATTCGTTGCTCCAGGACCTCAGCGATCGGTCCCGCGACGAGGTGCTGGCCGCGTTCAGCGCGGTCCAGTACGCCGCGCACCCGGTCCCCGAAGTACAGCTCGCCGGCCTCCGCGACGTGACGTTGCGCCGCCAGGTCCAGCGAATGCTCAAACTGATCGGCCGAACCCTCGTCCACGTCGACGGCACCCACTGGACCGCCGGGTACGACGACGACATCGCCGCGACCCTCACCGCGCAGGGCTGGCAGCCGTTGTCGGCCATCGATCGCGCGGTGCTCGTACTCGTGCTGATCCATTCAGTCGCGATCCCGCGCAGCGAAGGCATCTTGACCGGCGACAGCTGGAAGTCCGCGCGCCCGACCACGGTCGACGAGCTGCGCACCACGAGGATCAGCGGCGAGGAGCGGCGCCTGGCGCTGCAACGGCTGCGCGCCGCCGGCCTGATCCAGCTGTCCGGCGACCACTCCGGCGGCCCGTCGTACATCCCGGGTCCGCAGCTGCAACGCCTCACGCCGGCCGCGCGCCGCCGGTTACAAGACCAGTTGATCCTCGCGGCCGCCCCGGCCAGCCCGATCGCGGAAGCCATCCGCGCGCGGAACGGCGGTCCAGAACCAGCTACGACAACGGGAGACGACGCGTGAGCGCTGCGGAAGACGGGCCGTTCGACATCCTCGGGTCGAAGGTGCTGCTCGGCGTCCAGGTCGTCGACCTGTCGCGGCTGTCCACGCACCCGATCCCGATGATCGGCCGCGGCCTGATCACGGTCGCCGGTCAGGGCCCGACCGACTCCAACGGTGCCGGCAAGTCGTCCTGGATCGCCGCGCTCAGCCTGCTGCACGCCGACGACCAATGGCGCCTCACCAGCGGCGCCCCGGGCGCGGCCGAGCTGCTGTTCACGGCCGAGGCAGCCGGCCAGGAAGGCAACTGGTCGAACGTCGACCGCGGCTACATCGTCGGCGTCTTCTCCGACCCCGACCTGACCGACCTCGACGAGATCGAGACGGCCGCGGTGACCGTCTGGATCCGCATCAACCGCAAGGCGTCGTATCTCGATCTGCGCTGGAAACAGGGCCTGCACATCCCGTACGGCGCGACCGAGGCCGAGCGCGCCGCGGGCGCCGACGCGCTGTGGGCCGCCCTCCCGCACTCCAACGGCCGCACGGATTTCCACGCCAACAAGCTCTCCCAGGTGCTGTACGGCGGTCAGGTCCGCTGCGTCTCGTTCCTGTCCACGTCGGTCCGCTCCAGCCCGACTGCGAACCTGCTCGCCGAGCCGCTGAACGAACTCGGCCCGGCCCGGATCTTCAACGCGATCGCGACCCTCACCGGTCTCGACCACGAGCTGGAGCAGGAGCAGGCGCACCGATCCGCCGAGCACACGCAGCGCGAAGCGACCAAGCAGGCGGCCGCGGACCTGCAGCGCTGGGAGCAGGAGATGGCGACCGTCGAGGCCGGCATCCTGCAGCGCGCCGCCGCCCGGGAGGCGCTCGCCGCCGCCAAGGAGTCCTGGCAGGCGCGCTCCGCCCGCCACCTCATCGACGGCGCCGCGCGGAACGACGAGATCGTGCAGGAGCTTGCCGTCCTCGACGGGCGGGTCGCCGAGCAGCAGGCCCGCAAGGAAGCCATCGAGACCGAGATCGATGCCTTCGGCAACGAGGAGGGCATGCTCCGGGACGTGCAGCTGACCCGCCAGGAGCGGGACAAGCTGGACGCCCGCGACCGCGAGCTCGACCTGGCGCAGCGTTCGGTTCGCGAGCAGCTGGAGCGGCTCGGGCAGGAGCATCGGCGGCTGCTGGAGGCGGGTCGTTCGGCGGACGGCCGCGACCTCGCCGCGGCCGGCGAGGAGCAGGCCGAAGCGCGCGTGGTCCTCGAGGAGCACATCGGCCAGGACCACGCCGCCCGCGTCGCTGTCCAGCACGCGACGGCCGATCTTCGGGAAGCAGAGAGCGGACAGACGGTGTCCGCGCCCCAGCAGCAGGTCCTGGAAAACGCCGGCATCGAGTGCGGCGCCCTCACGGACATCACCGAGCTGCCCGAATCCGATCGCGCCGAATGGGAGCCGCGGCTCGCGCCGTACCGTGAAGCCGTTGTCATCGACGCCGGTGACGCGACCGTGGCGTCGACCGCGCTGGCCGACGCCGGGTACTCCGGATTCCTTCTGGTGCTGGCGAATCGGCCCGGTGCGACGAAGAAGGCCTCGACGAAGCGCGGGCCGAAGTCGGCCGACAAGCGGTTCGTGCTGGACGCGTTCTTCGCGACGATCGGCGAGCGGGCGACCAAGGACAGCATCGACGACGTCGCCGGTGTGGTCGCGGTCGGGCAGTTCGACGAGCCGATCACCGGCCGGACGGCGCGGATCGAGGCCGCGCGCCGCCGCGTGGAGGGCGCCGTCGAAGCCCGCGCCGAAGCGTCCGCCGCGCTCGATCAGGCGCGATCCCGGGTCGATCAGGCAGAGCGCCGTACGGCGGCCGCTCGCGCACTCGCCGACGCGGAATCGGTGCAGGAACAGATCCTCGCGCTGCGCGAGACCGTCGACCGGCACGAGTCGGATCGCGATTCGCTCGCTCCGCAACTGCAGGCAGCCAAGGACTCCGCCGAGACGGCCGCCGGGCAGCAGCTCGTTCGTGACGAGCGGCTGAAGAACCTGGAGGCGACCCGGCGCGACCACGACCGGATCCTCGACGAGCTGACCGGTCGCCGGCTCACCCTGCTCGAGGAGCAGACCGCGCTCGACCTCACCACCCGGACCACGGCGTGGGGCGGAACACCCGCGGAGGCCGAGGAGTTCATCGTTGGTCTCCCCGACGATTCCCAGCGCCGGACGACGGCCGACTGGAACCACCAGGCGTGCACGCAGCTCGACGATGTCATCCGCCGCTGCTTCCCGAACGCCCGCTCCCGGGACGAGATCCCGACCGAGCTGTGGGAGATCCTGAACGGACCGGACGGCTGGACGAACGGCACGCTCGGCGACCGCGTCGGGTTGGTGCCGGCCCTGCACCGGACCCTGAGCAGTCACCTCGCCCAGCACGAGACGTTCGACAGTCTGCAGCAACAGCAGATCGCCAGCCAGCGCGCCGAGCGGAACGCCGCGCTCGAGCGCGCCCGCGAAGGTCTCGGCGAGGCGGAGAGCACCGCCCGCGCCCACCGCGCGTCGCTTGCCGACGGCATCACGGCGCGGCTTCGCCTGGTGTCACAGGAGTTCGACCGCCTCGACCAGCAGTACGGCGGGTACGGCGCGAAGCTCGAGTTCCCCGAGCCCGACCCGCCGGCCGAGCCCGACAAGCCGTGGCGCTGGACGGTCACGCCGAAGTGGCGGCGCTCCGAAGGTGGTCCGTTCTCCGCATTCAACGTGAAGGGCAACACCGCCCAGATGGACGAGAAGGCGGTCAAGCTGGTGTGCGCGGCCGCGCTCGCCGGCGGATCGGACCGGCCGCTGTTGCTGATCCTCGACGAGCTCGGCCGCAACCTCGGCTCGCAGCACCGGCGCGAGGCGGTGGCACTGTTCGAGCAGATCGGCCGCGACCGGAACATCACCGTCATCGGCGCGCTCCAGGACGACATGGAGCGGTATGCGCTCGCGTCGTCCCGGCTGTACGTGAAGCTCCGGCGCAGCTCCGACACGATGCCGTACAACCAGGCTCCGGTGGTGAAGGGCAATGAGGACAACGCGTCCCGGGTCGAGCTGCTGCGCGAGTGGATGACCTCGTACCGCGGTTCGACGCCGACGCTGGAGCCGACGCTCACGTAGTTGTCGGAGGTGCCTTCTAGAGTGCGTGCACATGACGTCCAGCAGGCACGACGGGAACACCTGGGATCTCGCATCGAGCGTCGGCTCGACCGCCATGGTTCTGGCGTCCGGGCTGGATTCCCGCGCGTACCGACTCCCCTGGCCGACCGGGACAGTGGTGTACGAGCTCGCAAGCCGGAGGTCATCGAGTTCAAGACGCGGG
The DNA here is from genome assembly GCF_053611945.1 of Kribbella sp. NPDC054772. NCBI lineage: Bacteria > Bacillati > Actinomycetota > Actinomycetes > Propionibacteriales > Kribbellaceae > Kribbella > Kribbella sp. NPDC054772. The sequence goes on from NZ_JBSHBJ010000030.1 coordinate 82,450, forward strand.
CGCTGGCCGAGCTGGGCGCCGTACCCACCGCCGATGGTCGAGTGGCTGCTGTCGATCTGCGCGACGACTGGCCCGCCGTACTGCGCGCCGCGGGATTCGACCCGGCAGCGCCGACCGCGTGGAGTGCAGAAGGTCTGTTGGGCTACCTGCCTCCGGAGGCACAGGACCGCCTGCTCGACACCATCACCGAGCTCAGCGCGCCGGGCAGCCGCGTCGCCACCGAAAGCAGGCCCAACCCACAGCCGGGGGTCGAAGACAAGACGAAGGAGAAGCTGAATCGCCTGTCCGAACGCTGGCGTGCGCAGAACTTCGACTCCGATGCGGCAAGCCTGCGCTACTTCGGCGAGCGCAACGAAGCAGCTCCCTACCTGGTCGACCGCGGCTGGGCGCTGAGCGGGATCACCATCCGCGACTTGCTTGCCGCCAACAACCTGCCGGCGCTGCGGGACGACGCGATGCGGATGGGCGACATGCTCTACGTCAGCGGCACTCTGAACCCCGCGCAGTAGCTGGGCTACCGCGACGGCTGCGGTGTCGAGCAGTCGATCTTCGGGTTGGCTCCGATGTAGTTCAGCGGGCCCGCGACGATCGTGACTAGCACCGTGCCGACCTTGGCACAGGACGTCCGGGAGCTCTCGAAGTAGTTCCGCTGCGCCGCGGCCGCGAAACCGACAAGGAGCCAGACGACTAGGACGATCGTGAGTGCACGGGAACGCGTCGCGGAAGCTCTACGGGTGCTCATGTCCATCTCCTGTTTCGGTGGACCCCCGTGCAACGCACCTCAAGTGCCCGCGGCGAAACGGCCAGAAACTCAGACCTCCCGGAACTCGTAGTACGGCTTGATGTGCGCGTTCACGTACGCACCGATGCTTGGTGCGGCCAACAGCGCCGCGTACGTCGGTTGCGGGACGTCGAGGTACTGGTAGATGTAGCCGTTCGCGTACTCGAGTTCCAGGGTGCCGTCGGACCATCCGATCGATCGGATGCTCGACGAGTTCACCGGGCGTCGCCGCACTCGTGACTCCTTCCGTGATCGAGCTGAGCGATCCAGTCTGCCGGTGCTGTCAAGGCGATCTCTCAGGGCGATGAAGACCTCTCCGGATCCTCGGTCTGCAGGCGCGCGAGCGCCCGGGCGAGATCGCCGACGGCGGTGTTGAGCTGGGTCAGCACGGTGTGGTCGATCGGCACCCGGCGCTGGTCGAGACCCAGGTTGGCGGTGAACCGGACCAGGGCGTCCGGCGGCGCCTGGTTGAGGTAGGTGTCCAGGGCCTCCTGCAGGTAGGGGCTGGGAACGACGTCCGGTTTCTCCCGCCACTTCGTCAGCGTGCGCGGCGATATCCCGAGCCGCTCGGCGAAGGCCTCGTTGGTCAGGCGGAGCGCCGTACGCAAGGCATGTGCGTGCCGGCCGGTCCATTCGTCGATGACTGTCATCCGTGTCGCTCCCTTGCGGCGTCGATTACTCCCTGCAATGAGAATATGGCGATTTGGTGATCGCCGGTGGGCAGAATTTGTGCGCTGTGGATACCGGTTGAGTTCCTGGTGAGGACCGCGGGCTGCGCGTTGACTTGGGCCATGGACGAGATCAGCGGGACAACCGCGACGCTGCCGCGGACCACCCGGCGGCGTCATCTGAAGGTCGCGAGCAAGTCCGGAGCACGCCGCTTCCAGCTGCACCGCCGCGTCGACGTCTCCGGAGTCAGCGGGACGGGTGTGATCGCCGAGGGCGTCGAGTGGAGCGACCGGACGGTCGCGCTGCGCTGGGGCGGGAAGTACCCGACGACCACCGTGTGGCAGGACGGCGTCGAGGCACTGCTGGCCATCCACGGACACAGCGGATCGACCACGATCCGCTGGCTGGACGAGTGATCACGCGGCCCCGATCCCGGCGGGGTGGGCCGACCCTGCAGACACCCCACCCCGCCGGCCTACTCGGTTCCGGCCTACTCGGAGAAGAACTGCTCCCGGTACGTCGCCTGCGCGGGCGACTGCGTCGAGCCGTTCACCCCCGAGCCGCTGACCCCCGACCCGTTCGGTCCGGTCTCATGGCGCACGTCCGTCGCGCCGCCCGCGTGGCGCGGCACCGGACGCTGCTGCGCCTCGTCGCTCGGGCTCTTCGACTCCACACCGTCGGGGCCGTCGGGACTGTCGGGGCTGTCAAGGCCGGCCGGATCGGCGAGTTCCTCGATCGCCGTGCTGAAGGCGAGTTCGGCACGGGTCGGCCGTTGGCGTTCGATCTCCTCTGCGGCCACACGCCGTACGGGGAGGTCGTTCGCCGCGGCCGAGAGTCCGGCGAGGGTGTCGAGGAGGCCGAGGGCGGTCTCCACCTCGCCGGGGTTGTTGACCAGCCACCAGACCGCCGCCGAGCCGGGCGTAGAGAAGACGTCGTCCTTCAGATACGCGCGTTTGTCCTGCTCCATGCGGCGCTCGAGCAGCGTGGTCTGTTCGCGGCGGTGCAGCGCCGCCAGATGCTGAAGGTGCTTCTGGTCCGCGTCCGGCAGCCGGAGCCGGATCTCGGTCGCCCACGCCCGGACTTGACCTTTCTCGTCCAGCGCAGGTTCGCCCAGAAGCGCGGCGAGGCGATGCTGATTCAGCGACTCGTCCGTCACCTGCTGGCGCGCGGTGAGCGATCGCGCGCGCTCCAGCAACGCGTCGACGGCCACCGCGCCGAGGTCCGCGTGCCGGGAGCCCGACAGGACGGTCGACCACTGGACCACGGCCGAGAAGCTGAACTGGAAGTCGGGCGACGCGGACGGCAGCCGCACGTCCGCGACCGTCCGGGACGGCGGCCCAGAGAAGACCGGCTCTGGGTCCGGGAGCACGACGGACGGCCGCGCAGCCTGCTGCTTCGCGACCGCCGGCCGCTGCTCGTCCGGCTGTTTCCACACGACCGCGAGCAACACCAGGAGCACCACGGTGAGCAGCACAGCCGCCCACGCCGGCAGTCGGATGACCAGCGAAACGAGGTACAGCACCAGGACGATCGCGGCAGCAGTCAGGAGCGAGTTCCTGTGGAGCTTCATGGTGGCGTTCCTTCACCGCGTAGGGCGGAGGTCAGCAGGTCAGCCAATGCACACCCGACGGCTTCCCCGACGTCACACCACCCGAGCCACCGGCCACCCAGACCACAGACTGCGCCACACGACGAGTCCACAAAAAGTCTCACACGCCTCACCCAAAGTAGTCGAAACCTGCGTGTCGCCGCTCAGCCAGTGGGACAGCGGCTCGACCGGCCGCGCGCCGGCTCAGCCGGTGAGGGAGCGGAGGGCTTGGCGGGAGGGGGTGAGGAGGACTGGTTTGTAGGGGCAGCGTTGGTCGGTGAGGGTTTCGTAGGCCTGGACGGCTCGGTTGGCGGCGTCCCAGCCTTGTTCGGCGGGGGTGCGGCCGAGGCCGCGGTTGCGGACCAGGGCGCCGTAGAAAGCGGAGCAGAAGACGGTGGCTTCGTACCAGCCGATGACCGCGCTTGTGCCGATGTAGGTGACGTCGTCCTGGATGCAGTCGCGGATGGCGCGTTGCCACTTGCCGATCCCGGTCTTGCAGCCGTCGGCGATGACGACGCCGCTGGCGATCCCCCACTGGTGATCGAGGAACCAGTCGGCCAGCGACTTGAGCGAGACCTGGGTCTCGCCGTCGGTCGACAGGAAGGACGGCTCCTCACTGTGGTCACCGTGTGCCATCACGTGCAGCACGGTCGACGGGGTGGTGAGGGCGGAGAACGCGGTCTCGTGGTCGCGGGTCCGGACGAAGTTCACATCGATGACCGGCTGGTCCCAGCCCGCGTTGATGTTGCCGGTGATCCCCTGCACGAAGGTCATCGACGCGTCGAAGGAGTTGTCCAGACCGAGGTCCACCAGAGTGATCAGCCGATTCCGCATTCGCCCATCCCTCCCAAGCTTTTCAAGCCCTGCGGGACCATGATGAGGCACGGATCCGACAGTTCGCGCCCCGGTGTACCAACGATGAGACCGGCCGCCCGGACCGTACGCCGTACGGCCGGTTCGTGGGCTGTTCCGATGAGTTCGGACGGTGACCGACGTACCGTGTTCGGGCAGCGGTTGACGAAGGAGGAGACGGATGAGCCACGTTCCAACGGTCACGTTGAGTCACGGATCCAGGATGCCCCGGGTCGGACTCGGAACCTCACCGATGAACGACGCGGACGCCGAACGGGCGGTGAGTACGGCGCTCGAACTCGGCTATCGCCTGATCGACACGGCGGAGAACTACCGCAACGAGACCGGCGTCGGGCGGGCGTTGCGCGGCGCCCCGCGGGACGAGCTGTTCGTGACGTCGAAGTTCAACAAGCGCTGGCACAGCGTCGACGGCCCGCGGACCGCGTTCGAGGCGAGCGCGGAGAAACTCGGCGTCGAGTACCTCGACCTCCTGCTCATCCACTGGCCGAACCCGGCCCAGGATCGGTACGTCGAGGCGTGGCAAGGGCTGATCGCCCTGCGCGAGGCCGGGCTGGTGAAGGCGATCGGTACGTCGAACTTCAAGCCCACGCACCTGCAACGGCTGATCGACGAGACCGGCGTGGCGCCGGAGGTGAACCAGGTCCAGCTCAGCCCGGTGTGGACGAAGGCCGCCGAGCGGGACTTCCACGAGCAGCACGGCATCGTCACGGAGGCCTGGAGCCCGCTCGGCAAGGGCACGGAGCTCCTCAGCCACCCAACGGTCCAGGCGATCGCCGAAGCCCACGACCGCTCCCCCGGCCAGGTCGTCCTCCGCTGGGAGACCCAGCAGAACGTCGTACCGATCCCGAAGTCGGCCGACCCCGGCCGGCTCACGCAGAACCTGGCGATCTTCGACTTCGACCTGACCAGCAACGAGCTGGCGGCGCTGGACGAGCTGGACGGCACCGCGAAGCCGCCGGCGGACTCGGATCGTTCCGGCCACTGAACGCACCTCGGCCCCCGGGGGAAGTGGGAAGTTCCCGGGGGCCGTGGCGCTATCAGCGCGGGTCGGTTGCAGCTACTGGATCAGCTGCAGCCGGAGGTGCTGCCGCAGCCTTCGCAGACGTAGCAGGAGCCGCTGGGCCGCATCTTGGTGCCGCAGGTGAAGCAGAGCGGGGCGTCGACCGACGTGCCGGTGATGAGTTCGAGCATCTCGGCGGTGGTGTGGGCCTCGCCCTTGACCGGCTTGGCTGCTGCCGCGTCGGCCGGCTTGACGGTGGCTTCGGCGGTGTCAGCGGCGTCGGCGGCCGGCTCGATCGACTTCAGGGACTCGGCCTCGGAGATCTCGACCGGAGCCGCCTCGTAAGAACCGGTGTCGAGCTGGCGCGACCGCTCCTCGGCGGAGTAGATGCCCAGCGCGGCCCGATCGTCGAACGGCAGGTAGTCCAGAGCCAGGCGCCGGAAGATGTAGTCCATGATCGACTGCGCCATCCGGACGTCCGGGTCGTCGGTCAGACCGGCCGGCTCGAACTTCAGGTTGGTGAACTTCTGGACGTAGGTCTCCAGCGGTACGCCGTGCTGCAGCGCGATCGAGATCGCGATCGAGAAGGCGTCCATCACACCGGCCAGCGTCGAACCCTGCTTGCCCATCTTCAGGAAGACCTCGCCCAGACCGTCGTCCGGGTAGGACCCGGCGGTCATGTAGCCCTCGGCGCCACCGACGCTGAACGACGTGGTCCGCGACGGCCGCGACTTCGGCAGGCGCTTGCGCGTCGGCCGGTACTCGATGACCTTCTCGATGATCTTCTCGGCGACCGCCTCGGTCTCGGCCTCGGCCGCCTCGGCGGCCTTCTTCGCCTTCGCGTCCGCCAGCGGCTGACCGACCTTGCAGTTGTCGCGGTAGACCGCGAGCGCCTTCAGGCCGAGCTTCCAGCCCTGGAAGTAGACGTCGGCGATCTCCTCGACCGTCGCGGTCTCCGGCAGGTTCACCGTCTTCGAGATCGCGCCGGACAGGAACGGCTGCGCCGCCGCCATCATCCGCACGTGACCCATCGGCTTGATGGCCCGCTCACCCATCGCGGTGTCGAAGATCTCGTAGTGCTCCGGCTTCAGGCCCGGCGCGTCCACGACGTGACCGTTCTCCGAGATGTACTCGACGATCGCCTCGATCGTCTCCTCGGTGTAGCCGTACTGGCGCAGCGCCCGCGGGACCGTGGTGTTCACGATCTGCATCGAGCCGCCGCCGACCAGCTTCTTGAACTTGACCAGCGAGAAGTCCGGCTCGATGCCGGTGGTGTCGCAGTCCATCATGAAGCCGATGGTGCCGGTCGGCGCGAGCACCGAGGCCTGCGCGTTCCGCCAGCCGTTCTTGGCGCCGGTCTTCAGGACGCTGTCCCACGCGGCGGACGCGTGCTTGTGGACGTCCTTGTCGATCGGGTGCAGGGTGCGGATCGCGTCGTTGGCCGCCGCGTGCTTGCGCATCACCCGGGTGTGGGCGTCCTTGTTCCGCTCGAAGCCGTCGTACGAGCCGACGATGCCGGCCAGCTCGGCGGAGCGCTTGTACGACGTCCCGGTCATCAGCGAGGTGATAGCGCCCGCCAGTGCGCGACCACCGTCGGAGTCGTACGCGTGACCCGTCGCCATCAGCAGCGCACCGAGGTTCGCGTAGCCGATCCCGAGCTGCCGGTAGGCGCGGGTGGTGTCACCGATCGCCTCGGTCGGGAAGTCGGCGAAGCAGATCGAGATGTCCATCGCGGTGATGATCAGCTCGACGGCCTTGGCGAACTTCTCCGAGTCGAACAGGTCGTCGTCGCGGAGGAACTTCATCAGGTTCAGCGACGCCAGGTTGCAGGACGAGTTGTCCAGGTGCATGTACTCCGAGCACGGGTTCGACGCGGTGATCCGGCCGGTCTCCGGCGTGGTGTGCCAGTCGTTGATCGTGTCGTCGTACTGCAGGCCCGGGTCGGCGCACGCCCACGCCGCCTGGGAGATCTTGTCGAACAGCTCACGGGCGTCGACGGTCTCGATGATCGAGTTGTCCATCCGCGCCCGCAGGCCGAAGTCGCCCTTCTCCTCGACCGCGCGCATGAACTCGTCCGAGACCCGGACCGAGTTGTTCGCGTTCTGGTACTGCACGGAGGTGATGTCGCGACCGCCGAGGTCCATGTCGAAGCCCGCGTCACGCAGGACGCGGATCTTCTCCTCCTCGCGCATCTTGGTGTCGACGAACTCCTCGATGTCGGGGTGGTCAACGTCCAGGACGACCATCTTGGCCGCGCGCCGGGTGGCGCCGCCGGACTTGATGGTGCCGGCCGACGCGTCCGCGCCGCGCATGAACGAGACCGGGCCGGAGGCGGTGCCACCGCTGGACTGCAGCAGCTCCTTCGAGGAGCGGATCCGGGACAGGTTCAGGCCGGCGCCGGAGCCGCCCTTGAAGATCAGGCCCTCTTCCTTGTACCAGTTCAGGATCGAGTCCATCGAGTCGTCGACGGCGAGGATGAAGCAGGCCGACACCTGCTGCGGCGAGGACGTCCCGACGTTGAACCAGACCGGCGAGTTGAAGCTGAAGTACTGGTGCAGGAGCATCCAGGTGAGCTCGTGCTCGAAGACCTCCGCGTCGCCCGGCGTGGCGAAGTACCCGTGGTCCTCGCCGGCCTTGCGGTAGGTCTTCACGACCCGGTCGAGCAGCTGGCGCAGGCTCCACTCCCGGTTGTCGTGGCCGACCGCGCCGCGGAAGTACTTCGTGGTGACGATCGTCGAGGCGTTGACGCTCCAGAAGTCGGGGAACTCCACCCCGCGCTGCTCGAAGACCGTCTCACCCGTCTTCCAGTTCTGCTGTACGACGTCGCGACGCTCCCACGTCACCTCGTCGTACGGGTGCGCGCCCTCGGTGCTGAAAACGCGCTCGATGGTGAGTCCCGTGGGCGCGTTCTTCCGCCCGCGGAACCCGGCCGCCGACCGCTTGGTCGACCCCGAGTGGCCGGTCACCGTCTCTGTCATGGTTGCTCCTCGCCCTGTGTCTGCATACCGCGGTCTGTCGGGACCGCCCCGTTGGTGTACTGCGTAACGCCGTACCGCTGATACCGCTGGTGTTTCTGGAACTACCGTTCCCCCGGTTTACGTTTGCTGGGTCGGCTTCAGGCGGCCGGGCTCCGTGCCCTGCGGCTCCTTCTCGGCCCGCAGCAGCGCGATCTCCGTCTCGAAGTCGTCGGCCGACTCGAACTGCCGGTAGACACTCGCGAACCGCAGGTAGGCGACCTCGTCCAGCTCCCGCAGCGGCCCGAGGATCGCGAGTCCGACCTCGTGCGCGGGAATCTCCGGCGAGCCGCTGCCCTTGAGCGCGTCCTCGACCTTCTGACCCAGGCGTGCGAGCTGGTCCGCGTTCACCGGCCGGCCCTTGCACGCCTTCCCGACCCCGTTGATGACCTTCTCCCGGCTGAACGGCTCGGTCGCGCCGGAGCGCTTCACGACCGTGAGCTGCATCTGCTCGACGGTGGTGAATCGCTTCTCGCAGACCGGGCACTGCCGGCGGCGGCGAATCGCTCCGCCGTCCTCGGCCACCCGGCTGTCGACCACTCGGGAATCGGCGTGCCGGCAATACGGACAGTGCACGACGAATCACTTCCTCCCGTGACCGCCGAAGGGGCGGCCTGTGGATCAGCCTGGGGACAACTTGTGTAGAACCTGTGTGCAACTAACCACTACCTGTGGAAAATTACACCCGTGTAACCACTACATCTAGGGATCTTAGGTCCCTGCTCCGACAGTTTGCAAGCAGGCTCGGATCGCCCGCGCGTGTCTAGGTTTCAACACTGAAGCGGACCCGTGTACTCCCGCGTGGCGCCACCCGAATGACCCTTCGGAGGCGCAAACTACGGCCTCCCTGACGGGTCAGGGCTGACGGGTGAGGACGACCAGACTCAACGCCGGGAGCGGCAGGTCAAGGGGCAGACAATAGCCCGAATTCACGTCCACCGGCGTGTCGTCGCAGAGCCGTTCCAAGCCCTGACGCGCGGTGATCTCCGCCAGTTGTTCGGCCGTCGGGTCCTGCGGTGCGCCGAGCCCCTGCCAGATGGTGTGGCTGTTGCTGTGCGCGTGGTCGATGCGGAAGTGCTCGACGGTCCATCGCCCCTGTTCGAGCCCCTCGATCTCGAGATCGACGCGGGTCGTGGCGGTGTCGGCGGCGTACTGGTCGTCGGTGTGCCGCCAGACGAGGATCGCGACCTTGTCCGCGTCCCGCCCGGCCAGCGCGTCGATCTCGCCAGAGCCGGCGGCCTCAACGCGCCGGTCGCCGAGGTGGGCGAAGGCGCGGTACGCGTTCATCAGCGGCTTCTCGATGCCGGACGCGGTGACGAAGCTCCGGGTGCCCTCGAAGTACCGCTCGCCCTCCATCGAGAAGCTCCAGGTCGTCGCCTCGCGCACCTGCGCGGTGTGCCGCTCGTTGAGGTCGAGGATCTCCTTCATCAGCTGCGCCTGGAAGACCGGGTAGTACTCCGTGTTGCGGTAGCCGAAGTTCGCGTTGTCGTAGATCCCCCAGTGCGCCGGTACGGACGCGTCGCACTCGTCCACGATCACGGGCTTCCCGGCGTACTGCGGGAACTCGTCGATGACCGTCAGCGCGGTGTCGATCTCGCGGAGCATCTTCGCGGTCGACGGAGACTCCTGTGCGGGCGCCGGCGCGCCGATCGGACCGTAGGTTCGCCAAGGGGTGAAATGCGCGCCCTTGGTGTGGAACGACACGAAGTCGACCGCGAGGTCGCGATCGGCGCAGGCCTGGAGGAATCCGCGGAGGAAGTCGTCACCGCCACCGGTCACCGCTGGGCCGCCCACCTTCGCGTCCGGGTAGACGTCGCGGATCGCGCTCACGGTCAGCTCGTACAGGTCGTAGTACTGCTCCGGCGTCCCGCGCCAGTAGGTGATGTCCGGCTCGTTCCACAGCTCCCAGAGCCAGTGCTGGACCTCGTCCTCGCCGTACCGCTCCAGGGCGTGCTCGGCGAGTGATGTGACCAGCCCGGCGAACTTGCGGAAGTCCTTCGGCGGATACGACCACCAGCCCGCCTCGTACTCGCTGTACAGACTCGGGCTGCCCTCGTACGGGAAGTCGGTCTTGGCATGGTCCGGCACGAGCGCGAGCGGGGTGAAGCCGAGCTCGACCAGCGGATGGTGGCCGGCGTTCACGATCGCGTCGTACGTCAGGTCCGCGATCGTGAAGTCGTAGTACGGCGTCCCGTCCGCGTGCTCGTGATAGACGTTGCCACTCCCCCAGTGCGGCAGGCCGAGGCCGGTGCCGCTGGTGAAGATGTTGTGCGGCCGGACGTGGTACGGCGTCTCCGCGAACGCACCGATCGCCTCGAGCGTGCGACGGCCCTGTGCGGTGTAGGTCCAGTTGATCTCGTCGTACCCGAGGCTGGCCCACAGGCGATGCAGCACACCGAGGTCGTGGGCTGCGTTGACGGTGACGCGCGCGTTCCGGCTCATCCTGGCCCCTTGATCGCTGTATCGATAAACAGCCAGGACCGACCCTACCGGGAACCCGCGGCCGGCGCGGGATGTGAGGATGTCGCCCATGAAGCCGGTGATTCTGGACGTCGACACGGGTCTGGACGACGCCTGTGCGCTGCTGCTGGCCGCTCGGCACCCCGAGCTCGACCTGAAGGCGGTCACCTGCGTCGGCGGGAACGTCGGGCTCGACGCGGTGGTGCGCAACACGCTGACCGTGCTCGACGCGGCCGGCCGGCCCGACGTACCGGTCGCGCGGGGTGCCGCCGTACCGCTGATCCAGCCGGTGCGGGAGGCGCGGCATGTGCACGGGGACGACGGGCTCGGGGATCTCGATTGGCCGCGGTCGACCCGGCCGACCGACCCGCGGCATGCCGTCGAACTGCTGCGCGACGTACTGCGGGAAGCCGCGGCGACCGGTGAGTTGATCACGCTGATCCCGCTGGCGCCGCTGACGAACATCGCCTTGCTGCTGCGCACCTATCCGGATACGGCGGCGGGGCTGCGGGAGATCGTGTTCATGGGCGGCGCGGCGGGGATCGGGAACGCGACCGCGTCGGCCGAGTTCAACATCTGGACGGATCCGGAAGCGGCCGCGATCGTTCTCGCGGCCGCCGGCGATCTCGGCGTACCGCTGACGATGTACGGACTGGATGTGTTCTACGACGTCGTGGTCTCGCTGGAGCAGGCCCGCGGGCTCGACGGATCCCCTTCCGCGGACCTCGCGCAGAAGCTGATCGCCAAGCGCAGCGAGCTGTACCAGTCGGACGGCGCGACGATCGGCGACGGCGGGGCCGTGTGCGCGGTGATCGATCCGTCGGGGCTGACGACCCAGTCGTACCCGGTGCGCGTCGAGCTGTCCGGGAGCTGGTCGCGCGGGCGGACGATCGTCGACACGCGCGACTGGTCCGCTGATCTGACCAGCGACCCGCACGGACAGGCGCCGACGACGGTCCGCGTCGCGACAGCGGTCGACGGCAAGCGGTACGCCGAAATGTGGCTGGCGACCGTTAGGTAAGCAGCTCGATCAGGCGGGCGCGAACGCCGTACAGGAAGAGATCGAGGCCGTCCGCGAAGAGATCCGGACCGTCAGCGGAATCGGCGACGACGGCCGCGAGAGTCCATCGCGCGGTGACCTCGAAGACGTGCCGCGCCGCATCCTCCGGTACGCCGAGGCGCGCGAGGGCCTCGATCTGGGCCCGGACCAGTTCGGCGCGGGAACCGTCGCCCCGGTCACGATCCGGCGTGGCCTTGGGCTGGATCAGACCGGCGAGGCCCGGGTGGTCGCCGTAGAACGCCCGCAGCTCGAGCGATCCGGATCGCGTCAGGTCGATCCACTCGTCGACGGTCCGCAGCTCCCGGTACGCCGCATTGTCGGCCGTGAACTGGTCGAACGCATTGCGGGCGACGAGGTCGAGGAGCTCGGACTTGTTGTGGACATGGTGATAGAGCGACGGAGCGCGGACTCGCAGGCGCTCGGCGACCGCGCGCATGGTGAGGCCGTCGACGCCGTCCGCGCGGATCACCGCGAGGGCCGCGTCGGCGATCGCGGCGACGGTGACACCGGCCGCGGCATGGGACGAGGGGTCGCGTGTGGTCATGAAATCTCGTTGTCCGGCGGGCTGGTCGGGAATACTGTCTAACGTTATTAGACAGACTGGCCGAGGATGGTGCCGTGACCGGATTCCGACCCGCGTACCCGTTGCTGACCGAGCGGCTGGAGCTGCGGCCGCACCGCCGGGAAGACCTGGATGACCTGTTCGCGTTCCACTCGCGGCCGGAGGTCGTGCGGTACACACCGTGGCCGGTACGGGATCGCGAGCAGACCCGGATCGCGCTCGAGCGGAAGCTGCCGCAAGGAGAGTTGACCGAGGCGGGTCAGTGGCTGGTGCTCGCGATCGAGCTCCGCGAGACCGGGACCGTGATCGGCGAGGTGCTGCTGAAGTGGGCCAGCGAGGCGGACCGCCAAGGTGAGATCGGGTTCGCGCTGCACACCGACTACCAGGGCAAAGGACTCGCGGCGGAAGCGGCGCAGGAGATGCTGCGGGTCGGCTTCGACGAGTTGGGGCTGCATCGGATCGTCGCGGTCCTGGACGACCGGAACGTCGCGTCCGCCCGGCTGCTCGAACGACTGGGGATGCGGCGCGAAGCGCACCATCTGCACGCCCAGTGGTTCAAGGGTGAGTGGGGCAACGAATACGTCTACGCGCTGCTCGAGGACGAGTGGCGCGCGGCGCGCTCCTGATCAGCCGAGGACTCAGCCGACGACGGGGATCTGCAGGGTCTGGCCGGGCGTGATGGCAGCCGGGCCGGACAGCTTGTTGAGGTCGGCGATCTTCTCCACGACCGTGCCTGGGTCCTGACCGGGGTTGGTGGACTGGGCGATCGACCACAGGGTCTGACCGGGAGCCACCTGGACCGGCACGGTGTGGGTGAAGTGCGGGCCGGGCTCGAGAACGCCGGCCACGCGGAGGCCGAGGACCAGGATCGCGGAACCGAAGACCAGGACCGACAGCGTGGTCACCAGCAGACGGCCGCGACGGGTCAGGCGGAGCGGCGCCGACTCGTGACGCTCCTGTGTGCGGCGACCGACAACCTCGCCGGAGCACCCGCGAACCGACAGCGGATCAGAGCCACCGACCCGAGGCCGGCGGCGCCGCGGGGCGGCAGGTGACACGGCGGGCGACGGGGTCGCAGCCGGCGACGCCGCTCGGGCGGTCGGAACCGCCGTCAGGTGCCGGGCCGACCGGCCCGTCCGGGTGGATGGCGTGCGTGGCGGCACAGCCTCGGGTGCGCGGCGGGATACAAGTGCGTCGGCCGCCAGAGCTGCTGTGCTCATCGGATCCTCCAGACCTCGGTCGGTGCGCGTCCTGCGGTGTCGGTTCCTGTCTATCGGTCGCCTCCGACAGTTTCCGGAAGAGCGCCCCGTTCGACCGGACCGAACACCTGTTCGATCGAACGTCTGTACGAATGATTAACCGACGGCCACCGTTCGCGCAACCACTACCAACCGCGACACGCCCGGGAAATTCCCTGCCGCCGCAGCACCCCGCGCACGCCTTATAACCCGACACGCGAACAGACGTGCGAACCGACACGCCTTCGAACAGATGTTTGAAGAATCTCAGAATTCGGTCTACGGTCATCTCAGTCGAGCAAGCTTCGGCCGGTGGTGCGATCGCCGGCCCGACCCGAGGAGCAACCAGCGATGGCCAGGACGCCGAGCGGTTCCAGCAAGGACGAGCGCACAGGCGTGGAGAAGGCCGCGGGCAAGGCCGCTCCGAAGGCTCCGGGGAAGAGTGCCGAGAAGGCCGGGAAGGCCGACCGGACCGTCTCCGAGCTGCCCGACGGCCCGGCCGACGCGACCGGTCTGACGCCGCGCCAGCGCCGCGTGCTGGACGTCATCCGCGACTCGGTGGACAGCCGGGGCTACCCGCCCTCGATGCGCGAGATCGGTGAGCGGGTCGGCCTGACCAGCTCCTCCTCGGTGTCGCACCAGCTCCGCGTGCTCGAGCAGAAGGGCCTGCTCCGCCGCGATCCGAACCGCCCGCGGGCGATCGAGGTCCGCTACCCGGGCGAGGTCGACGCCGCCGCCCGGCGTTCCGCGCTCGGCTCGGTCCGGCAGACGGCGTACGACGAGACCGGTGCCGGTGACGCGCACCCGGACGCGGCGTACGTGCCGGTCGTCGGCCGGATCGCGGCCGGTGGCCCGATCCTCGCCGAGCAGGAGATCGAAGAGGTCTTCCCGTTGCCCAAGGCAATGGTCGGCGAGGGCACGCTGTTCATGCTCCGGGTCAAGGGTGAGTCGATGATCGAGGCGGCGATCTGCGACGGCGACTGGGTCGTCGTCCGGCAGCAGCCGACCGCGGAGAACGGCGACATCGTGGCCGCGATGATCGACGGCGAGGCGACCGTGAAGACGTTCAAGAAGACCAAGACCGAGATCCTGCTGCTGCCACACAACCCGGCCTTCGAGCCGATCGACGGCAAGGACGCCATCATTCTCGGAAAGGTCGTAACAGTTCTGCGGCGTGTCTGACATCGCAGACACCGAGCAAAGTCCGGCGGGACATGTCAGCATTGAGTCATGACGACTGTCTATGACTTCAGCGCGCGGCGGATCGAAGGCAATGAACAGTCTCTTGCCGATTTCCGCGACCAGGTGCTCCTGGTGGTGAACACGGCGTCGCAGTGTGCCCAGACACCGCAGTACACCGGCCTGCAGAAGCTCTACCGGACCTACCGCCGGCAGGGCTTCACGGTGCTTGGCTTCCCCTGTGACCAGTTCGGCCACCAGGAGCCTGGTGACGAGAACGAGATCGCGAACTTCTGCTCGACGATCTATCACGTCACGTTCCCGATGTTCGCCAAGATCGACGTCAACGGATCACGCACGATCCCGTTGTACAACTGGCTGAAACGCGAGCAGGGCGGCCTGCTCGGCGGCCGGGTGAAGTGGAACTTCACGAAGTTCCTGGTCGGCCGCGACGGCGGGGTGATCTCGCGCTACGCGCCCACCCACTCGCCCGACAAACTGGCCGACAAGATCGAGGCAGCACTGGCGGTGCCGGCGCCGTCGCGGGAGACGAACGACTGACCCGGCACACGGCTCAAGGCCGTGCGCAACCAGCCGTTCACGTGAAAGCACCACGATTCACTGTCGGCGTTGGCGAAATTTCGTTGTTTTCTGCGACAGCTGAACATCATCCGTCGCAGCGCAACAGCAATTCGCACCGCATTCCGAACAATTCCCCCGCGGATCTGCCTGTCGCTATTCGCTGTCGACCAGGACCGCATCCGGGGTGATGTCGAGACGCAACCCGCGCCAGACGGGATGGCGGAGCCGGCCGTCGCCGCCCCACCCCGAGTAGGTGATCTCGGCGACCAGCACCGGATCGAGCCAGTGCGCGCGGCGCCGGTCGGTCATCGGGATCCCGGCCGGGTCGAAGGCCGGCCGATCGATCTCCAGCCCGGTCAGCTCGGCGCTCAGCATGTCGAGGGTCGCGAAGTCGAGACCCGACCCGACCTTCCCGATCAGGACGAGCTCGCCGTCCGGTGCGTAGGCCCCGCAGTAGAACGAGCCGATCTTCCCTTCCCGGTTGCCCTCCCCCGGATGCCAGCCGCACAGTACGACGTCCCGCGTCCGCACCGGCTTGATCTTGATCCAGTCGGCGCTCCGGCGGCCCGGCAGGTACCGCGACTTGCGCCGTTTCGCGACCACTCCCTCGAGCCCTTGCTCGGAGGACTGCTTCAGGGCTTCCTGACCGTCGCGCAGCGCCGGCGGGATCTCCCAGAACGGGTCCCCGATCTCCAGCGAATCGAGCAGCCCCCGACGGTCGTCGTACGTTGCATCCAGCAACCACTGGCCGTCGAAGCGGAGCAGGTCGAACAGCCGCACCGAGACCGGCACCTCGGTGATCAGGTGCCGGAGCTGGCGCGGGTCGCGGACATGCATCCGTCGCTGCAGCAGACCGAACGAGGGTGCGCCGTTCTCGTCGAGTGTGACGATCTCCCCGTCCAGTACGGCGGGAAGCCGCAGCCCCGGCGCATCCGCCAGCCCGACCAGCTCCGGATAGCCACCGGACACGTCGTGGCTGTTGCGCGACCACAACCGGCAGACGCCGTCGTCCACCTCGGCGATCACCCGGATGCCGTCCCACTTCATCTCGTACGACCAGCCCGCGCCTGACGGCAGCTCCCCGAGCGCCGCCATCATCGGCAGCACCGGCGGACCGGTCACGGGACTCATGACGACTGCAACCGCTTCAGCGCGCCGAGCACCTTCTCCCGGTCGGCGGTCGGCCACATCGGCGGCAAGGAGGCACGCAGGAACCCGCCGTACCGCTGGGTGACGATGCGGGGGTCGAGGATCGCGACCACGCCGCGGTCCGAGCTGCGGCGGATCAGCCGGCCGGTGCCCTGCGCGAGCAGCAGCCCGGCGTGCGTGGCCGCGACTGCCATGAACCCGTTCCCACCCGCTTCGTCGACGGCGCGCTGACGAGCCGCCATCAACGGCTCGTCCGGCCGCGGGAACGGGATCCGGTCGATGATCACCAGGTTGCACGTCGAGCCCGGTACGTCGATCCCCTGCCACAGCGACAACGTCCCGAACAGGGAGGTCTCCGGGTCCTCCACGAACTCGCGGGCGAGCTCACCGAGCTGCGCGTCGCCCTGGCACAGCACCTTGAAGTCGGTCGCCTCCCGCACCGCGGCGGTCGCTGCCTCGGCCGCCCGGCGGGACGAGAAGAGGCCGAGGGTCCGGCCGCCGGCGGCCGTGATCAGGTCGACGATCTCCTCGAACTGCTTCTTGCCGAGGCCGTCCCGATGCGGCGGCGGGAGGTGCTTGGCGACGTACAGGATGCCCTGCTTCTCGTACTCGAACGGGGAGCCGACGTCGAGCCCGCGCCACGGCAGCGGGCCGGTCTCGGAGTCGTCGTCGAGCTCCGGCATCTCGTCGGCGTCCTCGAGCTTGTCGGCGGGACGCAGACCGACCTGGCGGGCGATCGCGTCGAAGTCGCCGCCGAGAGTCAGGGTCGCGGACGTGAGCACGGCCGTCCGGTCCCGGAGGACGAGCTCGCGGAGCAGGCCGGCCACGGTGAGCGGCGCGATCCGGAGCTCGCGGCCGAAGCGGTCGCGGTCGATCATCCAGACGACATCCAGGTCGTTCAGCGCTGCGACGCGTTCGGCGACGTCGAAGATCTCTTTGACCGCGCCCTTGGACTGCCGCTTGGCGCCGTCCGGGTCGTCGTCCTTGTCGTCGGACTTCTTGTTCAGGTCGGAGTACAGCCCGCGGGCCGCGTCGCGGACCAGGCCGGCGGCCTCCAGGACCGGCGTGTTGGACGGCTCGATCCGGCCCTCGCGGGTGCCGTCGAGGGCGGCACGGAGGGCGTCGGAGGCGTCGATCAGGTCGTCGGCCTTGTCGTCGTCGACGAACCGGCGGGCCCGCTTGGCGGCACGCTCGACCATCTGCGGTGACAGCTCGTCGCCGGCCGCGCCGGTGACCCGGGCGGGCAGCTCGTGCGCCTCGTCGACGATGACGACGTCGTGCTCGGGCAGGACGGTCCGGTTCTCGAAGGCGTCGATCGAGAGCAGGGCGTGGTTGGTGATGACGATGTCGGCCTTGCGGGCGTGTTCCTTGGCCTTCTCGGCGAAACACTCCTCGCCGTACGGGCACTTCTGGGCGCCGAGGCACTCGCGCGCCGCGATCGCGACCTGCTGCCACGCCTGGTACTGGTGCGAGGGCGCGTGGTCGCGGTCGCCCGCCTCGCCGTCCAGCAACTGCTGCTCGGCCCACTCGCGCAACTCGATCACGGACCGGCCGATCTCGCCGGCGGGCGGCACGTCGATGAGCATGCCGTCCTCGTCCGGCGCGCCTTCGCGGATCCGGTGCAGGCAGGCGTAGTTGTTCCGGCCCTTCTGGATCGCGTACTTCGGTCTGCGGGGCAGCAGCTTCTCGGTCGCGTCGAGGAGCGCCGGAACGTCCCGATCGACCAGCTGCGACTGCAGCGCGAGCGTCGCGGTGGACACCACCACCCGCCGGTCCTCGATCGCGTGCACGAGGGCGGGAACGAGGTACCCGAGGGACTTTCCGGTGCCGGTGCCCGCCTGCACGAGGAGATGCGACCCGTCGTGCATCGCGGTGTCCACGGCTTGCGCCATCTCCACCTGTCCTGGCCGCGTCTGACCACTGATCCCGGACACGGCAGCTTCGAGCAGTTCCCGCACATCAACACCCACCGCCACACCCTAGCCCGCCCGGCGGACAGATTTCCGATCCGGCGGGCCAGGCTGTGGACAAGCTCCCGCGCGACGCTTTCGGGGGCTGTAGGTGAACCGAGAGTCAGACCACCGCGCCGCGGTCCGGCTGGGCATCGCGGTCCACCTGCTGGCGCTTGGGGCGTGGCGGCGGCGCCGGGTAGCGACGCTCCAGCTCCAGCAGCAGCGGTGCCGCGGTGAGGTTGGAGGAGTATGTGCCGACGAGGATGCCGAGCAGCAGCGCCAGCGCGAAGTCGGCGAGCGAGTCACCGCCCAAGAACAGCAGCGCGGACAGGATGAACAGCGTCGAGATCCCGGTGTTGATCGTGCGTGGCAGCACGTTCACGATCGCGGTGTCGATGATCTTGCCGAGACTGTCGGTCGAGCGGGCGCTGCGCGTCTCGCGGATCCGGTCGAACACCACCACCGAGTCGTTCACCGTGTAGCCGATGATGGTCAGGATCGCGGCCAGGAAGATGCCGTCGATCGGCTTCCCGGTCCAGGCGAAGACACCGACCACGATCGCGACGTTCTGCAGCAACGCCAGTACGGCGCCGGCGCCGAAGGTCCAGCGGAACCGCACGGCGAGGTACGCCAGCTGGGCGAGCAATGCGATGCCGAGGGCAATCAAGCCCTTGTTCCGCAGCTCTTCGCCGAGCGACGGGCCGATGCTCTCGTTGCGGATCACCTCGGCGCCACCACCGATCCGCGACAGCGACTCCTTGATCTTCTCCGCCTCGTCGTCACTGATCGTCGACGTCCGCACCGTGATGTCGTCGGCTCCTGACGCCTGCACGACCGCGGTCGGATACCCCGCCTCCCCGACCGCCGCCCGCGCCTGGTCCGGCGTGATCGGCTGCGTCGTGCTCACCTCGAGCAGCCGGCCGCCGGTGAACTCGATCCCGAGGTTCAGACCGCGGACGGCGACCCCCGCGAGGCTGATCACGATCGCCACGACCGTGATCACCAGCCAGCGTCGGCTGTGCTCCATCAGCGACGGTTGCCGAGCCTCGAGCCAGGTCCGGACCCGGCCGTGGCCCGCGATCCCGCTCAGGCCCGGACGGCGCAGTACGAACCCTCGGGACACCGCGAACTCTGCGAACACCCGGGTGACGACGAGCGCCGACAGCACCGACGCGATGACACCGATCGACAGCGTGACGCCGAAGCCGCGGACCGGACCGGCGGCCAGGAAGAACAGCAGCCCCGCGGCCAGCAGAGTGGTGATGTTCGAGTCGGCGATCGCGGACAGGGCGTTCTGGAAGCCGCTGCG
Organism: Kribbella sp. NPDC054772; assembly: GCF_053611945.1. NCBI lineage: Bacteria > Bacillati > Actinomycetota > Actinomycetes > Propionibacteriales > Kribbellaceae > Kribbella > Kribbella sp. NPDC054772. The sequence continues at coordinate 101,866 of NZ_JBSHBJ010000030.1, forward strand.
CAGCGATCTGCGGAGGCCGTCGGTACGGCCCGCTGTGTAGTCCTCGCGGGCGCGTTCGAAGACCAGGACGTTCGCGTCGACCGCCATTCCGATCGCCAGCACGAAACCGGCCAGGCCGGGCAGTGTGAGGGTGGCGCCGATCGCGGTCAGGGCGGCGTACGACATCGCGGCGTACCCGATCAGGCCGAGGACGGCCATCAAACCGACGAGGCGGTAGACCACGACGATGAACAGCGCGGTCAGCGCGAGACCGATGATCGCGGCCAGCGCGCTCGCCTGGATCGCGTCCTGGCCGAGCGACGGGCCGACCGTCCGCTGGTCGATGACCTGCACCGGCACCGGCAGCGCTCCGCCGGAGATCAGCGCGGCCAGGTCCTTGGCCTGCTCCTCGGTGAATGTACCCGAGATCGTCGTGGTGCCGCCGCCGATGCCGACGTTGCACAGCTGGTTGCCGCCGTTCGGGTCGACCTGCGGCGCGCTGATGACGTCGTTGTCCAGCACGATCGCGATCAGCCGCTGCGGCGTACCGACCGGCTGGCAGGCGGCCTTGCCGGTGATGTTCGCCCAGGTCTTGCCGCCGTCGCCCTTGAAGTTCATCTCGACGAACCAGCCCTGCGCGACCTGCTGCGGGTCGAGCCGGCCCTCGGCGCCGCTGACCAGCTCACCGGTCATCGCCGGCTTGGCGAGCCGGAGGAAGCCCTGACCGCCCTCGGCCGGCAGGTACGTCTCCCCCGCGGCCGGTTTGGCCGGCTTCGTCGCGACCTGGTCGAGCACCTCGTGGAAGGTGAGCTGCGCGGTCTTGCCGATCACCTTGGCGGCCTCACGCGGGTCCTGCACGCCGGGCAGCTCGACGATGATCCGGTTGTCGCCCTGGCGGGTCACGTTCGGCTCGCTGACGCCGAGCGCGTCGATCCGCCGGTGCAGCACCTGGGTGGCCTTGTCGGTGGTGTCCTTGGTCGCTTTGACCGTCGGCGAGTCCTTGGCCTCGAGGACGATCTGCGTCCCGCCGCGCAGGTCGAGACCGAGTTGTGGTTTCGCGGTCAGCGTGACGTACGTCGACGCCGCCAGGACGAGGAATGCGAGCAGGGCACGGGCTAGGGACGACCGGTTCACCGAAGCCTCCGGAGCTGGGCACCCGCAGTACGGGTGTCGTGACAGAGAGCACCCACGCGGGTGTGAAGGCACAGTGTACGAAGCCGTTCAAGCCCTACGGGGAACAATCGCAGAAGCGACCGGGTCGCGGAAGTTCGCCGGACCGCCACTGGCTGTTGCCCAGGGCATGCTTTCGGAAAACGGGATTGCCTTGAGATCGAATCGTTCGGGTGGCTTGCGAACGCGGCACCAGGGTGACGAGGTGTTGCATAGGGCAACGAGCTGACCGATGCGAAAGGTTGATGCTTGATGAGATCGATCGGGCGAATGGTTGCGATGGGCGCGGCGGCGGTGGCTGGGGTTGCCGGCGGGGCTCCGGTGGCGCAGGCGCAGGCGCCGACCCAGAGCGCCCACACAGTCACCTGTGCGAACCAGGACGAGTGCGTTCGGAAGCACAACATGTACCGGCACGGCGGGTGGCATCCCCTCTCGGAGGTGGGATGCCCTCTCGGAGGTGGGATGCCACCCGCTACTCAGTTGCGCAGGGTCGGGCGGTAGATGAGCTCCTGGGTGTGGCCGTCGAGGATGCGGCTCTCGAGCAACTCCAGGTCGAAGTCGCCGGTGCCGTCGAAGATCCGGTTCTCTGCCGTTTGGCCCCGGCTGTTGATCACCGGGAACACCGTCACCTGTACCCGATCGACCAGGCCGGCGGCCAGGAGTGCCCGGTTCAGCGTCAGGCTGCCGTGCGAACGCAGCGGCAGATCCGACTCCTCCTTGAGCCGCGCGACCGCCTCGACCGGGTCGCCGCTCAGGACCGTCGCATCCGGCCAGTCGAGCGGTCCTTGGAGTGTGTTCGACACCACTGTCGTCGGCAGGTTCGTCATCCGGCTGACCCACGAGTCGTGCACCTCCGAGCCCGCCGGGTGCGACGCGAGCATCGACGCCATCAGCCGATAGGTGTTGGCGCCGAGAACCAGCCGCTGCTTCTCGCCGAACTGGTCGAGGCGGTGCTCGAGGAACTCCGGCCCCTGCTTGCCCCAGTACCCGCCGAACGTGCCGGTCGGGGAGCCGTAGCCGTCGAAGCTGGAAAAAATGTCAAAGGTAAAGCTGGCGCTCACTTCGGTCTCCTTGAGTTCAACAGGCGCCGTCGTCGGCAACCCTTCACCCCTGCTACGAACACTTCGCCGCCGATACGACACGGCGCCGCATCAAATGCTGACAGCTACTGGGACCAGCGGTAGACCGGAATGGATGTGCCGCGGTGAGCCCGGGGGTGGGTGGGACGAACCACACGTACCCCATCACCGGTCACGGCCAAGTGTCGAGGCCGTTTTCGATGGCGTAGCGGACCAGTTCGGCTCGGTTGTGGAGCTGGAGTTTGCGGAGGGTGTTCTGGACGTGGTTCTCGACCGTGCGGTGGGAGAGGACGAGGCGGGTGGCGATCTGTTTGGCGGTGAGGCCGCGGGCGACCAGGCGGAGTACTTCGGTCTCTCGGTCGGTGAGGTGCGGGACCTCGGGGCCGGTGGTGGCGTCGAGGCGGCGGTACTCGCCCAGCAACAGTCCCGCGAGGCCCGCGCTGAAGACGGCGTCGCCCTCCGCGGTGCGCCGTACGGCGTCGTCGAACTCGTCCAGTGACGCCGACTTCACCAGATACCCGGAGGCGCCGTTCTTCACCGCCGCGAGTACGTCGTCCTGCTCGGCACTGGCCGACAGCACCAGAACTCGGGTGTCGGGGAGTGCCGCGGTGATCTCGCGGGTCGCATCGACCCCGGATCCGTCGCCGAGCTGGAGGTCCATCACGACCACGTCCGGGCGGGTCGCCAGCGCGATCTTGACCGCGCTCGCGACGTCCGCGGCGGTCGCGCAGACGTCGTACCCGCGGCTGCCGAGGTCGCGTGCCACGCCCTCGCGCCACATCGGGTGGTCGTCGACGATCATCACGCGAATCATGCGGTCACCACTTTCAGCTCCCATTCGGTTCCCTCGCCTGGCGCGGTGCGGACCGTGACAGTGCCGCCGAGGTCGGCGATCCGGCCGCGGATCGACTGGCTGACGCCCAGGTGCCCGTCCACGCGGGCCTGTTCGAGCCGCGCGGGCGTCGTACCGACTCCGTCGTCGCGGATGGACACCACGATCTCCTCCCCCAGGTCCTCGACGACCACCCAGCAGCGGGCGTCCGGACCGGCGTGCTTGATCACGTTGCTCAGCGCTTCCTTGACCGCGGCAACCAGTTCGGCCGCGGTGGCCGCGGGCAGCAGGACCTGACCGGCCGGTACGACGACGTCGACCCGAGTCGTGGCCAGCGGCAACAGCAGGCCACACAGATCGGCCTGATCACCTTCGGTGGCAACCACGCGTGTGGACATCAGGGTGCGCAGCGCCACTTCCTGTTCGGCCGCCAGCTGCGCCAGTTCGAGCGTTTCGCCGCCGATCGCCGTACCGCGTCGCTGGACCTGGGCCAGCACCTGCAGTACGCCGTCGTGGATCGACCGACTGAGCCGCAGCCGCTCGGCCGTCGCGCTCTCGGCAGCGATCGCCTCATGCAGCCTGGCCCCTGCCCGCCGCAGAGTCGAGGCGGCGTACCCGACCACCAGGCCGGCGACCAGGAGCAGCTGGACGTTGGCGAGGATCTTCGACGTGTGGTCAACGCCGCGCAGCGCCAGCAGCGCCAGGCTGATCGTGGTGGCGCCGAGCAGTCCGCCGTCCCGGCCGCGGGAGATCGCCAGCGCGAGCACCGGCCCGGCCGCCCACACGGAGGTCAGGACCGAGGCGCCGGCGCGGATGTCGAGCAGCGGCTGGGCCCACAACGTCGCAAACATGCAGCCGACCGTGACGCCCAGGTCCACGAAAGCGAGCCGGGTGTTCCGACGCCCCCAGCGCCGGCTGTAGCCGTACGACGAGATCAGCGTCCAGACTCCCATCACGGCCAGCTGGAGCACCGCGCCGGACGGCCGGACGATGCCGTCCCACCGGGTCCACACGCCGAAGCAGGCGAACACCCAGGTGATCACGCGAAAGGCGACGAGTGCGCGCCACAGCGGCTGCAACAGATCGACGGTCTCACGCTCCACGCGCCATAGTCTGCCAAGCCGCGGGGCTGCTCTGCGTGAGGCTTACTACTCAGTCCGCAGGATTCCCCGCACCTTCACAGGATTTCCTCAGTTCCACTTCAGCTGGGCGGGTTTTCCCCGTACTCTCGCGCCAAACACGCTCGGGGGAGCTTCGAACACAGTGCGTTATGAGACACGGAGGGGAATCGTGCGCAAGCTACCCGCCGGGCTGTTCAGCCTGGCCTTGGCGGCGACGACCGGGCTGGGCATCGCCTCGGCATCGGCCGGAAACGCCGCCACATCGCCCACGCAAGGGTCGGCGCCGATCGCCAGCGAGGCCGCGCCGGCGCCGGACGAGCTGTCCAGCCCGCTCGAGGACAAGCGCCGCGATCTCCGCCAGGAGGCGTTGACCAAGGTCCTGAACGGTCAGGCCACCCCGGAGAAGCGCGGTACCAGCACGGTCGTCAACCTGGGCGCCAAGGCCGCCGGGGCCAAGGGCGTGAAGAACGCCAAGGGCAAGGTCGACCAGTACGTCGAGCTGTCCCGCGAGAAGACCGACAAGATCTTCGTCGTGCTCGCGGAGTTCGGCAACGAGCGGCACCCGAGCTACCCCGACCAGGACACGTCGCCCGCCTTCCCCGGTCCGGCGCGGTTCGACGGCCCGCTGAACAACCAGATCCCGGCGCCGGACCGCTCGGTGGACAACTCCACCGTCTGGAGCCCGAACTACGACCGCCAGCACTTCCAGGACCTCTACTTCGGCGCCGGCAACTCGGTGAAGAAGTACTACGAGAAGCAGTCGTCCGGCCGGTACAGCGTCGACGGCGAGGTCACCGACTGGGTCAAGGTCAAGTACAACGAGGCGCGGTACGGACGCTCGAACGGCTACCCGTGCACCGGCAACGTCTGCAACAACACCTGGTACCTGATCCAGGACGCGGTCAACCAGTGGGTCGCCGACCAGGAGGCCAAGGGCCGGACCAAGGCGGAGATCACCGCGGACCTGAAGTCGTTCGACCAGTGGGACCGCTACGACTACGACGGTGACGGCAACTTCAACGAGCCGGACGGCTACATCGACCACTTCCAGATCGTGCACGCCGGTGGCGACCAGGCCGACGGCGACCCGTGGCAGGGCGAGGACGCGATCTGGTCGCACCGCTGGTACGCCGGGTTCCCGGGCGGCCCCACGACGAACCCGAACGGCGGCGCGCAGATCGGTGACACCGGCATGTACGTCGGTGACTACACGATCCAGCCGGAGAACGGCGGCGTCAGCGTCTTCGCGCACGAGTACGGCCACGACCTTGGTCTGCCGGACCACTACGACACCGCCGGCGGCGAGAACGGCGTCAACTGGTGGACGATCATGGCGCAGAGCCGGGTCGGCAAGCCCAGTGACGGCGGGATCGGCGAGCAGGCGGCCGACTTCGGCGCCTGGGACAAGCTGCAGCTCGGCTGGCTGGACTACGAGATCGTGAACGCCGGCCAGAACCGGACCGTCGAACTCGGCCCGCACGAGTACAACTCGAAGAAGGCCCAGGGCCTGGTCGTACCGTTGCCGAAGAAGTCGGTCACGCACCAGCTCGTCGCACCGGCCGCCGGGACGAAGTCCTGGTGGAGCGGTCAGGGCAACAGCTTCACGCACACGATGAGCCGCCAGGTCGCGCTGCCGGCCGGTCAGCCCGCGAGCCTCACGTTCCAGGCCAACTGGGACATCGAGGACTGCGGTACGACGGCCTGCGACTACGCCTACGTCGACGTGAACGACGGCAGCGGCTTCAAGACGATCAAGGGCAACATCACCAACGACGCCGAGGGCAACGGGATCGACGGCACCAGCAACGGCTGGAAGCCGGCCACGTTCGACCTCTCGTCGTACGCCGGGAAGACGATCACCCTGCAGTTCCGCTACGCCACCGACCCGGCGGCCGGCGGGATCGGCTTCTTCGCCGACGACATCAAGGTGACGTCCGGTAGCACCGCGCTGGTCACGTCGGGGGCGGAGACTTCGCCGGACGGGTGGACGTTGAACGGGTTCAGCGCGATCGGCGCGTCGTACACGAGCCTGCACGACAACTACTACCTCGCGTCGAACATCAACTACGTCGACCACGACAAGTACCTGCAGACCGGCCCGTACAACTTCGGTTGGGCGAGCACCCTGTCGGACAAGGTGGAGCACTTCCCGTACCAGGACGGTCTGCTGATCTGGTACTGGGACACCTCGCAGTCCGACAACAACACCAGCGCGCACCCGGGTGCGGGTCTGGTCCTGCCGATCGACTCGCACCCGACGCCGATCAACCGGATCGACGGCCAGCTCTGGCGGCCGCGCGTCGGTGGGTACGACGCTCCGTTCGGGCTGGAGAAGGCGGACTCGTTCACCCTGCACGTCAACGGACAGGCGAGCTACGTCCGCGGTCAGAACGCCGTCCCGACCTTCAACGACGGCTTGTCCTACTGGTCCGCCGACCAGCCGACGAGCAGCGTCAAGGTCCCGAACAACGGCGTCAACATCAAGGTCGTCTCCAAGACCGGCACCTCGATGAAGGTCCAGGTCAGCAAGCGCAAGTGACGTCCTGAAACACAGAACAGCCCCCGAGAGATTGGCGGTTTCAAGGGGTCGTCGCAACACCGCCTTGGGTTCTAGGTGGTGAGTAGATCACGCAAACGCTCGGCTGGGGTGTCCCAGTCGAGCGTTT